>DUBL01000001.1 GCA_012960345.1 Gammaproteobacteria bacterium
CAGTGTCCCTGGGGATTCTCGGGGCGTTGGTCATCCCGCGTTTGGCAACTCCGCAATATCGTTATCATGTATTACGTGGGCTTTTTCTCTCTATTGCAGTCGGCTGTGTGTGTTATGCGACCATGGGTCCGGGCATTGGGCTTTTCCCGGGCCTGATCCTCCATGGAATTGCCAGTTCTTCGATGATGACGGTCTTGATTCTTACGATGGTTGAATTGCCGGGCGTCGGTGAGCACCGGGCTGGAACAGCCACTGGGCTTTTTTTCTCAGCTGCCGAGATCGGTGGCGTCGCCGGCCCGGTAGTGCTCGGGATACTGTATGACGTCACGGCGGGTTTTGGTGCCGGCCTTGGATTGTTCGCCGGAGTCGGCTGTGCTCTTTTTCTATCGGTCACTCTGCTAAGTCACCGAGTCAAGCAATCCCCCTAATTCGCCTACTGGAGATCAATCCTGATGAGCCCCCAACCCATTGAATACGATGACGCCTCAAGCGACGTACGCGCGATCTATGATGAGATCAAACAGGCGCGAGGGATTAACGATGTGAATAATTTCTGGAAATATCTGGCCAATGATCCAGTCACGCTGCGCAGAACTTGGCACAGTTTGAAAGAGATCATGGAGCCAGGTGCGTTGGATTCTTTAACCAAAGAGTTGATTTACATCGCAGTGAGTGCGACCAACAACTGTGCTTACTGTATTCGCTCACACACTGCATCGGCGAGTTCGAAAGGCATGACAGATGCGATGTTCGGGGAATTAATGTCGGTGGTGGGAATGGCGAATGAAACAAATAAACTCGTTCACGGTTATCAGATTCCAATTGATTCGGTATAGCGAGTTATATTCTGCCGGCACGGAATGGCGTCACGTGGCGCTCCCTAGGGGAATCGAACCCCTGTTTCCGGCGTGAGAGGCCAGCGTCCTAACCGCTAGACGAAGGGAGCAAGAGATTAAGTGACAGCTTCTCGTGATGCTAGCATAACCATTTGGTTGCAATATGGTCTTTTCAGTCTGATGAGTCATCATTCGGGTTGCCCGATCTGTCGGTTGGGTGAGGTACTGCGTTGACAGAGAGTCGCGACCGAGTCCTGTCCGAGCCGCGTGTGATTGAAGCACGCCAGCATGGGTTATCGCCTTCCGATGTTAGTCCAGGGGCACTCAAAATTGTCCATACCATTCAGGCGGCGGGTTTTTCAGCAGAGTTGGTAGGTGGTTGCGTGAGAGACCTCTTGTTGGGGCATCGTCCTAAGGATTTTGATGTCGTCACCGAAGCCGAGCCAGAGACTATTCAAAACTTATTTCGCCGAGCACGTTTGATTGGTCGTCGCTTTCGCTTGGCACATGTTCGAATGGGTCGCGAGGTTGTGGAAGTGTCCACTTATCGTGCGTTGCCGAATGCCGGTGACGATGGTTATGAGGTGAGTGAAGGGGATGGCCGAATCTTGCGGGATAATGTGTTTGGGGGTCGCGATAGTGATGCGCGGCGCCGAGATTTTTCTGTTAATGCACTTTATTACGACCCAGTCGAAGGCGTATTGTTGGATTACGTTGGTGGGTTTGATGACTTGAACGCAGGGATCTTGCGAATGATCGGTAACCCGGCACGCCGATTTCGGGAAGATCCCGTTCGATTATTGCGTGCAGTGAGATTTTCTTCGCGACTGGGTCTTATGATGGATACAGGTACCGAAGCGGCAATGCCAGATGCCCGGCTTTTTCTACAGAAGGTTCCGCCACCTCGTCTGTTCGACGAGAGTCTTAAGCTGTTGCAGAATGGATACGCTGAACCCACATTCCGTCTGATGCTTCGTTACGGTTTTGTCGATGAATTACTCCCTGAAATAACGCAACATCATTCTGCGGGGGATGTTGAAAGCCAAACTGGATTAGTCATGCTGGCCTTGCGTAGCACTGATGATCGAGTTCGAATGGGAAAGCCGCTCAACGCGGCATTTCTCTATGCGGTATTTTTCTGGCGCGCGGTGTGCGATCAAGCATCTCGATCCACTGAGGAAGGGGGAGCACCTGTGCAGTCTTTACACCGTGCGATTTCTGTGGTGCTGGGGGGAGTGCAGTCGCGGCTTACCATTCCGCGGCGGGTAACTGCAGTCATGTTCGACATTTGGGATATGCAGCGCCACTTGGAAAAACGCCGAAAAAAGATGGTGGCTCGGCTATTGGAGCATCGCCGATTCCGAGCAGCTTATGATTTTTATCTGCTGCGTGCGGCATCGGGTAGTGCCGATCAAACGGTTGTGGATTGGTGGACAGACATTCAAAAAGTATCAATTTCGAGTCGAGTGCAGATGATAAACGACCTGGCTGGAGGTCGCGGGAGCGGGCGTCGCAGGAAGCGTCGCCGTCGATCGGTGAAGTGAGCGACGCGAGTTACCGTCAAGCATGGATTGGGTTGGGTGCTAACCTGGATATTCCGCAGGATCGGATTCGTGGTGCACTGCAGGCACTGCAGAGCAACACCCAGATCTCGATTGAGGCGGTGTCATCGTGCTATCGAAGCGCTCCGGTTGGTTTTCTTGAACAGCCTGATTTTCTCAATGCCGTGGTTCGTATCACAACGTTGTTGTCCCCTGTTAGATTGCTTGACTGTCTGCAGTTCATCGAGGTTAAGGGGCAGCGTCAGCGCGCAACAAGGCGAAATGGGCCTCGGCGGATTGACTTAGATTTGTTGTTATTCGACGGATTCCAACAACAATCAACGGAATTGACCGTGCCGCATCCGCGTATGCATGAGCGTCGTTTTGTACTCGAGCCGTTGTTGGAGATTGAGGGTGATATTGAATTGCCGGGTCGGGGGCTTGCCAGCAAATGGTTAGTTGACTGTGCTGGGCAGGCGGTTGAGCGGCTGCCGGGCACTTTGCTCGACTGAGACCTTTAACTCGAAGCCGTGCGCAAGAGATCGGGTAAAATAAGGTAATCGATGGGTTCACTAACATAGTATTTGTGGAAAATCCTTCAGCATGACGGGTCGGGGATGGTTTGGGTTTGAATGATATGAACGATTCAGTCAGCCGTGAGCGGGTGCTATCAGGCATGCGCGTTACCGGGCGCCTGCATCTTGGGCACTATCATGGTGTTTTGAAGAACTGGGTAAGGCTGCAGGAAGAGTGTGACAGTTTCTATTTTGTCGCAGACTGGCATGCGTTGACGACGCATTACGAGGAACCTGGCGTGATGGAGCGCAATGTCTGGGAAATGGTAATCGATTGGTTAGCGTCTGGTGTAGACCCGACGAAGGCAACGTTATTCATACAATCGCGAATTCCCCAGCATGCCGAGCTTCACTTGTTGTTGTCTATGGTGACGCCGCTCGGTTGGTTGGAGCGAGTGCCTAGCTTTAAGGATCAACAACAAAAGATCAAAGGTCGTGATCTTGCAACCTATGGTTTTCTGGGATACCCAGTTCTGCAAAGTGCGGATATTCTGATCTACAGGGCTAGCCAGGTGCCAGTCGGTGAAGATCAGATTCCACACATAGAGCTTACGAGGGAAATTGCTCGTCGTTTCAATCGTGTTTTTGGAAAAGACGCGATCTTCGAGGAGAAAGCGGAACAGGCGCTGGTCAAACTTGGCAAAAAGGCGGCGGGTCAGTTTCGCCGGCAGCGACAAGCCTGGTTGCAGGAGGGGGATGCGGGTGCCTTGACTCAAATGATGGTGCTTATTGATAAGGCGGCCGGTTTAGGAGATGAAGAGCGCGAACGTCTTCGTGGTTATTCAGAAGGGGGTGGGCGTTCTATCCTGCCGGAACCTCAGGCTCTTTTAACTCCTGCCTCCAAATACCCGGGTGTTGATGGACAAAAGATGTCTAAGTCATACGATAATCAGATCAATATGCGCGATGAGCCGGATCGAGTGGCTAATGCATTGCGTAAGATGCCGACAGATCCGGCACGTCAGCGGCGTAACGATCCGGGAGACCCGGACAAGTGCCCGGTCTGGGGCCTGCACAAGGTTTATACCGATAGCACATTGCAACAGAAATTGGCTGAAGGTTGTCGCAGTGCGGCTATTGGTTGCCTTGATTGCAAGAAGCCATTGATCGAAGTGATGTTGGAAGAGCAAGCGCAACTTAGGGCACGTGCGAAACCTTACGAGGATGATCCAGGCGAACTTCGACGTACCATTGATGCGGGGTGTGAACGAGCGATGGCCGTGGCCGAAGAGACCATGCAAGAGGTGCGTGCTGTCGTGGGAACGGTTTACCGTTAGTGGATAAACAAATAACACAACCAACTCTGGACAACGAATCGTCGCGACCGTATGCGACGGTTTCAGGCGAAGCGTTGCATAGTTGGCCGCAGGATCTGTATCTCCCCGCTGATGCGCTCGAAGTAGTTATCGAAGCGTTCGAGGGCCCTTTAGATCTGTTGCTTTATCTGATCCGCAAGCAAAAAATCGATATTCTGGACATTCCGATCGCACAGATCACTCATCAGTATGTGGAATATGTTGAGTTAATGCAGCATCTACATCTTGATCTGGCTGCTGAGTATCTGGTGATGGCGGCGATGTTGGCGGAGATCAAGTCTCGTATGTTGATCCCTCGACACGAGGTAGACCAAGACGAAGAAGAAGATCCAAGAGCCGTATTGGTTCGGCGGTTGCAGGAATATGAGCGCTTCCGTGATGCCGCAACGCAGCTTGATGAGCGCCCTCGGTTGGAACGCGAGTTATATCTCGTACAGGCTCGGATCGAAGATGCCGAGCCGTTGCAAGATGAGACGATTGTCGATTTGTCTCAGTTGTTGAGCGCAATGCGGGACGCGATGTTGAGAGCTGATCAGCATCGAAACTTACAACTTGTACCTGAGACGCTGTCAGTACGCGATCGTATGAATCAAGTGTTGACTAGGGTCCGTAGCGGAGAGTATGTCCGCATTGAAGAGTTTTTCTCTGTCGACGAGGGGCGGGCAGGGCTGATCGTGAGTTTTCTTGCGGTATTGGAGCTCGTTCGGGATCGATTGCTGGTTATGGTTCAGACAGAACCGTTTAGCCCTATTCACGTTAAGTTAACAGGTTGAGTATGGATCAAGAAGAGATTCGCAATGTGGTTGAGGCGGCTTTGTTCGCTGCTGAAATGCCGCTCAGTATGCGTCGACTTCTCGACTTGTTCGGTGGTGGAGATGGCCAGCTTCGTCGTGATCTCGATACGGTTCTCGCATCACTAACCGACGAATATAAAGATCGGGGGATTGAATTAGTTCAGGTGGCGGAAGGCTATCGCTTTCAGACGCGTGAGCAATACGCACCGTGGTTGCGTCGAATGCACGGAACGCGTTCTCCGCGCTATTCCAAGGCACTGCTTGAAACGCTGGCGATAATTGCTTATCGGCAACCGGTAACTCGGGGGGATATCGAAGAGGTTCGTGGGGTCAGTGTGACGACAGACATTATGCGTACGTTACTGGACCGGGAGTGGGTTTCCCAAAAAGGCGTAAGGGAGGTGCCGGGGCGACCAGCGCTTTATGTGACTACCTCCAAGTTTCTTGAGTATTTTGGGTTGATGCGACTGGCCGATTTGCCAGTGCTCGGAGAGCAACGTCAACTCAATGAGATCGCGCGTGAACTCGGGATTATTCTGCCTCGGGGTGAGCGTGACGTTGTCGCGGATGACATAGTTCTCGAAGATAATCTTCTCGAAGATATATCTCCGGTCGAAGGAGATAACTTAATTGACCACAGTCATGTATCGATAGGCGAGACGCCACCGGCCGTTGAGGCTGAACCCGAGGTCGATGTTGAGGGGGGTGATGCGGATAGGTTGCTGGACGCCGAGGTGTCTGCCATTGGGTGATTAACCGGGGCTGTCGATGTCCGAGCGCGTCCACAAATATCTGTCGCGGGTGGGGCGAGGATCCCGCCGCGAAGCCGAGCGTTGGATCGGCGATGGGCGCGTAACCATTGATGGCAGGAGGGCTGTGCTGGGTGATAAGGTAGATTCCACCAGCCAGGTAGCGGTTGATGGCATTCCTGTTGTTAATGGCACTGTTGACACCGGTCATTCAGCAGTTTTGATCTACAACAAACCCGTTGGCAAAATCGTAACCCGTAGCGATCCCAATAATCGGCCGACGGTGTTCGATGATTTGCCCATTTACAAGCATGGGCGTTGGGTCGCTGTGGGTCGTCTTGACATTAATACTGCTGGGGTGATGTTGTTTTGCTCGGATGGCAATCTTGCAAACGGACTGATGCATCCACGAAATCAAATAGAACGCGAATACCTTTGTCGTGTTAACGGCATCATGTCTGAGAGTGATCTCGAGCGTTTGTGCAGCGGAATCGAAGTCGATGGTCATGTGTGTCGGTTCGATTCGGTTGATGCACGACCGGGCGGTGGCTACAACCGTTGGTTCACAGTGGTGTTGCGGCAGGGTCGCTATCGTGAAGTCAGGCGCCTATGGGAGGCTGTAGGTGGAACTGTCAGTCGGCTAATCCGCGTTCGTTTTGGTCCTGTTCGGTTGCCGCGTGATCTTGATAGGGCACAGACGCGAATCATCGACGGTGAGCTGCAGAAAAAACTTTACCAACTTGTTAATGTGTCTCCATGTTAGGGTTGGCGTCGGCGTTTAATCTGATTTGGCCCCATATGGTGAGCATTCACAAAGTCCAACCGATCAAAATTGAATGCTTGTCCAAATCCAGTAATCCATCGCCCATTGACCGGTTGGAGTTCCATAAGAACAAAGTCCGCTAAGGTCTCGATTACAGAGATGGTTTCACCAAATCGTTCTCGAAAAAGTGGTAGCAACGATGCCCAGCGTGTATGTGTTCGGTTATGTTCTTTGGCACTGCACTGAATGATCAGGCGTCGGCGAGTGTAAATGTTGGATGCGTCAGATTCATTCTCGATGAACATCACGCTCGCCTGTTGTTGATGGCGTAGGTTGCCCGTGTGTCCAGAAAGTTCGCTCACCAGTATAAAAAAGGCTTCGTCTGCCAGGATAAATGGGCTGTAGCTGATTTCAGGCGCTCCGACATTGTCGGTTGAAGCAAGCAGCAGCGAAGAAAACCCCTGCAGGAATTTCCTGCATGTGTTGGGATCGATGGTTGGTGTGGTCAACGAATCAGCTTAGGTGATTGAATTCGTTCCTTGATCGGCCAACTGATTAAAGCCGTGTTCCAGGTCCGCGATCAGATCAGCCGGGGATTCGAGCCCTGCATGGAGTCTCAATAATGGACCCGCAGCATTCCATGGGGTGGCCGTGCGATAGCGGTCTGGAAATGCGGGGATGATCAGGCTTTCGTAACCGCCCCAACTGGCTCCAATGCCGAATAACTCGAGACTGTTTAACATGTTGCGTACCGTCTCGGTTGAATAATCATTCAGGATGACACCGAAAAGGCCACACGCGCCGCTGAAGTCACGTTTAAAAAGTTCGTGACCCGGTGCGCCGGGTAAGGCCGGATGAAGGACGGATGCGACCTCAGGTCGGTGTTCAAGCCAACGGGCCAGAGTCAGGCCGTTCTCATGGTGGTGTTTTAAGCGCATGGGGAGGGTACGAAGGCCACGCGTAGTCAGATAAACCTCATCGGGGCCTGCACCTTCTCCAAGTCGAGTTTTGGTTTGCCGCACCGTTTCCCAGGTCCGTTCGTTACTCACAATGACACCCAATAACACGTCAGAGTGTCCGACCAAATACTTAGTTGCCGCATGAATCGCAACGTCAACACCGTGACCAAAGGCGTCGAAGTAAAGGGGCGTCGCCCAGGTCGCATCAAGTAGCGTTGTTATCTCCCTTTGCTTCGCAATTTTTGTAATGGCAGGAATATCCTGCACCTCAAAAGTCATTGAACCTGGGGATTCAAGGAAAATCACACGAGTATTGGGCCTGATGAGAGACTCAATATCGGTACCAATAGTGGGATCATAATAAGTGACATCAACACCAAATCGGCTCAACGTCTGGTCACAGAAAGCGCGCGTTGGCCAATACACCGAATCGGTCATTAGAAGATGATCCCCGGCACTGACACACGAAAGCAAACTGATGGTCACGGCCGATAGTCCCGAAGATGTCAGCACTGCATCGTGGCCCCCAGTCAAGGCGATCATGGCCTCTTCAAGGGCAAAGGTTGTCGGCGTGCCGAGTAGCCCGTAGACCACTTTGTAACGATCAAATATGTCGTGGCGTGTCTCGAATGCCCGGGCATCCGAGTGCAAGATGGTCGACGCCCGATAGACGGGCGTGTTGACGACGCCATGATGTTCGCCGCTGGCACGACCAGAGATGATGGCGAGTGTTTCGATGTCGTAGTTTGATGATGGTCGCTTGGTCAGAGTCGGAGATCCTGATCTATTGTTTAAGTGACATGATGGTACCATTTTTGGAAATCATCTCCGGTTATTGCAATGTGCTGAAGTAATCGTGCTATCTGTGTCGAACGCCATGTTGGATTGAGTATCTGTTGGCCAGGTTTGGGTTTCATTAACCGAAAAAAAGACGGTGGCAGGACACGGCGTTTGGAGAATGAAGACAATCAGATGTGTTCTGGTGGGCTTATCCGCCGCATGATGGGGTAGACATAGGAGGGACTCGCACCGTTGGCTGTTTTCCCACGCAGGCGCCTGCGATTAAAGCCTTTGTAGGAACAGCTTGGCAGGTGACTAGGTTGGGCGATAAGGCTGCTGTCTATGCGGTGTGGTTGCCCGGTTTCGTGGTCTTCGCGCAGCTACCTGGTTGTAGAGAAGCCGAGTAGCGGTTCAATGTAGCGGAGGCGAGGGTTGTTAAGCGTTCGATTCAGGTGGATAACCGCTTGAAATGGCGCCTCTTTTGGGATCCAGGCTTGAGTGAGGGAGAAACCCATATAACCGTTAGGCAGGTGGGGGAGTATCCAATGCGTCGGGGTATTGTGGAACACCCATGGCATCTGATAGCGTAGCGGTGTTGACGACAACTCAAGATGTTATTTTCCGGGAGGATACAAGGAATGAAAAGACGTGATTT
>DUBL01000002.1 GCA_012960345.1 Gammaproteobacteria bacterium
AAGGTCGCATTCAGGCTACCGTGTGTCATTAGAGTTTTAACTTTACTATGACCTCTTTAATAGTTTAATTTATTAGAAAGTAGCGATTTTGTTTATTGCAATTTCCTTGCTTTTATTTCGTTAAATAAGACAATAATCCCGATAGATATTAAGATTATTTCGACTGATTGTTAATATCATTTATTTGCTAAAATTTGTTAAAAATCGTCAAAAAATTAATCTCAAAAAACTAGATAAAGCGTTTGACTGCGGCTGCAATTACTTCTGCCAGTTGTACTGGCACAGCTTCGCCAATCATTCTATATTTTTTCAGCGTAGAGCCAACAAATTCCCACGAGTCTGGAAATCCCTGCAACCGCGCGTACTCCCTTACGGTCAGAGGCCTGTCCTCGTCCGGGTGGCACATGCATGTTCCCAGTTGCGACGGCGACGTGACCAGCGTCGGTGAGGGGGAGTCCCAGCTGAGCCTTCTGAAGAATCCCGTGCGTCCGCCCTGCTTGCCCCGTGTCGCCTCACGGCCGGAGCGGGTGTGGGTGGAACGCGGCAGCATGCTGTACTCTGCGGTCAACCAGCCCTGGCCCTTGCCCTTGAGAAAGCGCGGCACGCCTTCTTCCACGGACGCGGTACACAGCACCTTGGTGTTCCCGAACGCCACCAATACGCTGCCCTCGGCATGAACGGTGTAGTTGCGGGTAAAGCTCAGTTCACGCAATTGGTCGGGGGCTCGGCCGGATGGGCGCATGGAATCTCCTGGTAGTCTTGGAATCAAAAGGGCGACCATTGTAGCAAACACCAGCGCCAATGCCTGCCTTGCACCCAACCCCGTCTCGACTAGACTAGAGAGCCCGGCAACAGCCCACTGTGGGAGCTTGCCTGCAAGCGAAAAGACAGCCCCGAGTGACGAGAAGCGAGTTTCGAAAGGCAAGACTTGATATTGGGAAAGCCGGGGTTTCGCAACGCGTGACTCGATACTCGATTCCTGCATTGCCTTTTCGCTTGCAAGCAAGCTCCTACAAGGCACGAACACCGGGACATCCCATGGCCAACACAGAGGTTCACCATGATTTGCAGCATGACCGCTTTTGCCCGCGCCGACCGCCCGCTCGAAGGCTACGGCCTGGTCTGGGAAATCAAGGCCGTGAACCACCGCTACCTGGAAATCAGCCCACGCCTGCCCGACGCCCTGCGCTCACTGGAGAACGCCGTGCGCGAGCGCTGCCGCAAGGCGCTGGCCCGGGGCAAGGTGGAAGTCACCCTGCGCTACCAGCAGGACGTCAGCGACGCCGCTCTGGAACTCAACGAGCCCCTGGTCAAACAGCTGTCCGAGATCTCCCGCCGGGTCGGCGACCTGGTGCAGCACCCCGGCCAGGTCAACCCCATGGAAATCCTCCGCCATCCCGGCGTGCTCAGCACCCGCGAACTGGACGTGGACCTGCTGCAACGCGAATCCCTCACCCTGTTGGATGAAGCCCTCCAGGCCCTGATCGACACCCGCAGCCGCGAAGGCCAACAACTGGGCAAACTGATCGAAGAACGCCTCGACGGCATCATCACCCAGGTGGAGATCGTCAAAACCGCCGTGCCGCGCATCAAAGACGCCCAACGCGAACGCCTGCGCAGCCGCATCCAGGACGTGATCGACTCACCGGACCCGGATCGCCTGGAACAGGAGCTGGTGCTGCTGGCGCAAAAAATGGACGTGGACGAAGAACTGGACCGCCTGCTTACCCACGTCACCGAAGTGCGCCGCATCCTCAAAAAAGGCGGCCACATCGGCCGGCGCCTGGATTTCCTCATGCAGGAACTCAACCGCGAAGCCAACACCCTGGGCAGCAAATCCGTCGACAGCGAAACCACCGCCGCCGCCGTGGAATTAAAGGTGCTTATCGAACAGATGCGCGAACAGATTCAGAATATCGAGTAAAATCCAGGGAAGTCCATAATCGTATTTAATTCATTGTTTTTAAAGAATTAAATGCGAATCTCAGTCCATGGAAATCCACAGCCATCCACCCCTATCCAGACAAAAGTGGTGGGCAAAATGGTGGGCAAAAACGTGACTTTTTCCTCCCCCGCACCTATATTGACCTGAAATGGTGGGCAGCCATCAAGAGACTGCCTGCATACCATTGATAACAGAGAATTTTTCTCTTTAATCAACAAACAAAAAGTGGTGGGCAGCCTGTTTTTATAGGCTCAAACGCCACAAGGTCAAAATGAGCAAACTCAGCGCCACTCAGATCAAGTCCCTGGCAAAGCAGGCCCCCAAGAAGCATACCGATGGTGGCGGCCTCTATTTCTGCGTGCGCAAGTCAGGCACGCCCTACTGGATGCTGCGCTACAGCGCCCAAGGCAAGCGCCACGAGATTACCTTGGGCCAATACCCTCAGATGTCCCTGGGCGACGCCCGGGAAGCCGCTGTGCTGACCAAGCAAGGCATCCGAACGGGCACCGACCCAATCCAGGAAAGGGCCAAAGTTGTCCAGCCCGACATCCGCACCGTCAAAGACCTCTTCCAGGACTGGCATGAGACCGATCTGTCCCGGCGCCTGAAACACCCCAACATCCCCAAGCGCATCTACCAGAAAGAAATCCACCCGGTGATCGGCCTCTACCCGATTGCCGACGTCACCCCAAGGGATATCCGGGCAGTCCTGCAGCGCGTTCAGCGCAGCAACCGCCCCACCATCGCCAATGACACCCTGATGTACATGAAGCAGCTGTTTCGTCATGGCATCAAACTGGACCTGTGCCAGAACAACCCGGCCAGTCCCTTCACCGTCAGCGACGCCGGCGGCGTCGAAGCCAGCCGGGAGCGCACCCTGACGCTGGAAGAAATCGAACATTCCTTTGGGGTCTTCCGGGAGCACATCAGCAGCTTTGGTCGAGACAACTATCGGGCCTGCTGCTTGTTCCTGGTGCTAGGCGTGAGAAAAAGCGAGCTATGCGAGGCCCGCTGGGAAGAATTCGACCTCGAGGCCGGAATCTGGGATCTCTCCAAAGAGCGCAGCAAGACTGGCGCATCGATCACCATCCCTCTGCCAACCCAAGCCATTGAGTGGCTAAAGGTACAGCAAGGCCATGCCTGCGGCTCCCCCTATGTGTTCCCTGCCAGGCGCGCCAGCAAACGCCCCCACATGGGCCCTGACACCCTGAACCGCGCCATTTCCAAGCTATTTGGCCGAGAGGCTGGCCGGAAGGTGCAGCCACCCAACAAAATGGACGACTTGGAACACTTCACCATCCACGACCTGCGACGCACCTTCCGCAGCCTCGCAGCTGCGGAAGGTGTGCCGAGCCATGTGGCGGAGAGGTGTTTGAATCACAAGCTGAAGGGGGTTGAGGGGATTTATGATCGGTATGATTATTTTGAGGAGCGAAAAATAGCTCACCAGCGAGTAGCTAGCCTCATAGAAACTATGACACACCCATGATGCACAGGTGTGTTTGCGGCTGTTTTTACTGCTTTGGATAAGGGATATAAGGCTAGCTACACCATAAGCTATACAAAAACCGTGGTTTCAGCTGGATGGACATGGACACTCTTGGACGAAAGTACGACCTTCATTGACACACCTCGTCATTAAGACCGGTTACAGATAACAATTAGTTCCGTACTTCAGATTAAAGACTTCAGTTCAAAATTCAGATCACGCAATGCTTTAGCGCTGATGCTTTTGCGTTGCTGCACCAGCTTCTTACCCACCATGAAAGCAATAGGCAGATTGACTGCATCAACAGCAATGACACACCCCTCGCATAGATAGAAAACTGCAAATTCCTTGTCAGTGATGTTGCCACGTAGTACGCGCTGGTCATGATTTTGCGACAACCCTACCATCTGCAGGCGAACGTCATACTGGTTCGACCAGAACCAGGGGGCGCTATCGTAGGGCTTCTCCTCGCCCATAAGAGTCGCCGCCGCCGTACGCGCTTGATCCACAGCGTTAGCCACAGATTCAAGGCGCTGCCTCTTGTCGAAGAATAGATTCCGGTGGCGGGTACAATCGCCGATTGCCAAGATGTCAGGATCATCGGTGCGAGTAAATTCATCGACGACAATGCCGTCATCACAGAGCAGGCCAGCATGCTCAGCCAAGACCGTTTCCGGTATTACACCAATTGAGACAAGCACGATATCCGCTGGCACCTTGCCCCCACCGGACAAGGTCACGCCAGAGACGTGCCCCTGACCATCTGATTCAAAACCGGTTACAGCCGTCTCCAAGCGTACATCAACGCCGGCCCTCGCATGTTTGGCGTAGAAAAATTCGGACATCTCTGGCCCCGTAACACGCTGCATCAGACGCTCAGCAGCTTCCAGGACGGTAACATTAACACCTTGCTTGGTCGCACTGGCTGCCACTTCAAGTCCGATATAACCGCCCCCCACGATGACTAGGCGTTTGCCGGGTGCTAGCTCACTACGCAGGGCATCCGTGTCCGCGATATCATGCAAATAATGAATGCCTTTCAAATCTGAGCCCGGCGCGTTAAGGCGGCGGACATGTGAGCCAGTGGCCAAGACCAGTCGGTCGTACTGTAAGGTGCTTTGATCTGACAAAATGAGGTTTTTGTCGTCTCTGTTAATCTGTTCTACGCGCACGCCGAGCCGTAATTGCTGTCCCGCATTCTCGTAAACCGAAGGCGGTTTAAGGTATAACGATGCCTGATCAACCTCCCCCGCAAGGTAATTCTTTGACAAGGGCGGCCGCTGGTAGGGAGGGTGTGGTTCTTCGCTAACCAAAATCACTTCATTTGGGTATTTTTTTTGCAGCAAGGCGGTCAGAAGTGTTCCCGCTGCGTGTCCACCACCAATGATGACGGTGGTCTCTTTCTTTTTTTTGGTCATAACTTGTCTCTTTCTATGCGCCTTGGAACCGAGTTATCCATAAGCCAAAAACTTAGTGAAGAACAAGAAACTGTAATATCCAGCGAGCTAGGCACATGATGCCTAACCGCCTGCCATCGCGGCGTCCTCAAGAATCATCGCAGCCCCTTTCTCACCGATCATGGTCACCGGCTGATTAGTATTCCCACCAACCAGCGTTGGCATGATGGAAGCATCAACCACCCGCAACGATTGCAAACCGTGCACGCGAAGTCGGGAATCCACCACAGCCATCGGATCTCTCCCCATCTTGCAGGTGCCGACCGGGTGATATGCCGATTCGCCGCTGCGACGCACCCACTCGGCGAGATCTACGTCCTCCTGTATGGACTGGCTTGGTGAAATCTCTACGTCCTGGTGCACATAAAATGCACGCTGCGACAAGATCTTACGAACAAGCTTTACCCCACGAACGAGCTGCTCGACATCGGCAGGCTCAGCCATATAGTTGGGATCAATCAACGGGGCCGCCAGCGGATCGGCACTGTTTAAACCAATACGGCCACGGGACAAAGGCCTGAGCCCATAGAGCATCACTATGTAGCCATAACCGCTCATTGCGGTTTTCATGTCTCGCCCGTGATCGGCGTACAGCATTGGCCCGAAGTGTAGTTGCAGATCAGGTATCGCCAGCTCTGGCCGGGAGCAGATGAACCCACCAGCTTCAGCCCCGTTGCTCGACAGCACACCTCGACGACCGCTCAGGTATTGCAGTAAGGCCCACGCGCCCTTCAGCCAGTAGCTCGGATGCATCGAGATACTCTGACGGCTGCGAGCCCTGACCCGGACAAAAACATCGATATGGTCCTGAAGATTGCGACCCACACCCGCCAGTGCATGACGTAGCTCAATGCCATGTCGAGCAAGTTCCTCGCGGGGACCGATGCCTGACAACATAAGCAGTTGCGGCGAGTTAAACGCACCACCGCAGAGGATAACCTCACGCCCTGCACGAGCTCGCACCAGACCCTTTGCGCTGCGATACTCGACACCAATAGCGCGAGTGCCATCAAACAACACCCGAGTAACATGTGCATCACTACGAACGTTCAGGTTCGAACGCCCCGTCGCTGGATCAAGATAAGCACGCGCATTACTAAAACGCGAGCCGTCCTTCTGGTAAGTATAGTAATAGCCCACCCCCTCCTGTTCGGGGCCGTTGAAATCCCGATTGCGTCGATGCCCCGCCTGTACTCCCGCCTCGACAAACGCCGCACTCAACGGGTTGGTATAACGTCGCTCCGCCACATTGAGAGGGCCATCCTTACCATGGAATACTGCCGTACCCGGCACCGTCTCAGGCTCGTAATGTTCTGACTTACGAAAATACGGCAGCACCTCGGCGTATGACCAACCGTGACACCCCTGCCGTGCCCACTCGTCGTAATCCCTGGCGTGACCACGGATATAGACCTGGGCGTTAATCCCGCTCGCGGCTGGAACAACGAACGACCGTACATGTGACGCTGTGGCTCGGTATAGAACTGCCAGTTGAAACGGCGACTGAACATCAACTGCAAAAATCCCAGCGGCGTGTTGACGAAAGGGTTGCGGCGACTCTCCGGCCCGGCTTCGAGTAGCAACACCGAATAGAGGCCACTCTCGGACAAACGATTGGCTACCGCGCACCCTGCCGAGCCAGCGCCCACAACGATATAGTCGAATTCTTCAGTCGCCAGCCCGGTCAAACTTTTCATTAATTTTTTGCCGTCAGTTTGACCATCAACTTCGAATAACCGCGCACGAAGTTGGACTGTACACGCTCCGGCTCGCCAACCACTTCGATATTTTCGAAGCGCTTGAGCAGTTCTTCCCACAAAATGCGCAATTGCAGTTCGGCCAGGCGGTTACCCATACAACGATGAATACCGTAGCCAAAAGAAATATGGTTCCGTGCGTCCTTGCGATCAATAATGAGTTGATCGGGGTTGTCAAACTTGCGTTCGTCTCGATTACCTGAGGCATACCACATTAACACCCGGTCCCCTTTCTTGATGGTCTGGCCACGAAGTTCTACGTCCTGTGTCGCGACCCTGCGCATGTTGGCCAGTGGAGTTTGCCAACGAATGATTTCCGAAACCATGTTCGGAATCAGGTCCGGATTAGCCTTCAGCTTGGTGAACTCCTCGGGGAATTGATTCAAGGCCAAGACACCACCGCTCATGGAATTCCTTGTGGTGTCATTGCCGCCAACGATGAGCAGAGCCAGATTCCCGATAAACTCCATCGGCCGATTGATCAGGTCTTTTGTGTCGTCGTTGCTCTGCAACATATTGATCAAGTCAAAACCGGGTTCTTCGCCGGCTGCACGACGTGCCTCCTTGTCTCGCCACAGCCTTGAGAACGCCCTCGCCATGTCTGCCGCATCGTCAAACATGACATCTGGGTCGGTAAATTCGCCACCCGTGGCAGATGCCGCACCGGACAAGCGATCAGACCATTCAACGAGTTTATGGCGGTCTTCATAAGGGAAATCCAGCAGTGTAGCCAGCATGCGGCCAGTCAGCTCTTTGGATACTGCAGGCACCCAGTTGAAGGGTTTATCCAGCGGCAGGCTGTCTAGCACTTCGGCTGCTCGGGACCGGATTAAACCTTCCATTTCCTTAAGGTTTTTTGGCGCTACCACACCCTGCACCGCCCGACGTTGCACATCATGCTTGGGCGGATCCATGGCGATAAACATTTCCACCGATAGTCCGTCCGGTGGATCACCCAGAATAATTTGCGGTTCAGAGGAGAACAGTTCGTGACTCTTGTCCACGAACAAAATATCTTCATAGCGAGTTATCGACCAGAAAGGCCCGAATGGACTCTTCTTCTGGTAGTGTACCGGAGCTTCATCTCGCAGCCGCTTAAAATAGGCCCGCCACTGATCTTGTCGATACAAAAAAGGGTTGCTGGTGTCGATATCTTCGAGTGCCAAGGTGTTGACATCAGGCAAGGAGGTTTCGACGAATTCCATTTGTGTGGATCGAGAACCCACTGTCTTTCTCTTCGCCTTCATCAGCATTTTCATCGTTTTAATCTGAAAATGCATCGGCACCACTTTGGACGAGGCGTTGAATACTTTTGTCTGAAACGCATTGCTTGATCTTGTTTTTGTTGACATAGCATTCTCCCTGTTTACATCTGGAATTCAGGCAAATGCACGGTCATACCGTCCATCGCCTCAGTAATTTCTACCTGACACCCCAGGCGCGAGGTTCTCGCCCGCTCCGGGGTCATGGACAACATCTGTTCTTCTGCGTCACCAACCCTTCCGGTCTTGCCGAACCACTCATCGGGAACAATCATGTGACAGGTACCACAGGCGCATTCGCCGCCGCAGTCACCGTCAATACCTGGAACGGCGTTATCAACGGCGATTTGCATTAGCGTAGAACCCACCCCGAACTCCGTAACATGCTCGGTGTCGTCATGTTCAATAAAGATAATTTTTCCCACAGCGTGTCTCCTAGCATTTATATCTACCTTGAAGATTGGCTATGTGTCGGAACACCGACGAGGACATTTCTTGACAGACCGGGGACATTTAAAGACAGTTACCGCATTCCGAGGAATCGCTGATGGCAATAACGACGCTCAAACAGGGTTTGAAAAACGTGGATGCGGATATCCCGTCGAACTACTCACGCCTTATCGCCCGAGAACTTGGCTTGAGTGTACGAGAACTCCCTAGCCTCTTGCGCAACACGGGTGTAGATGTCGAACAATTACTCAAAGATGAAAGCTTGCTCACTGCAACCCAGCAGATTCAGATCTTGCGTAATGCTTTAGATTTATCCGGCAAACCAGAGTTCGGGTTACGGCTGGGCAGGCGTCTCACCCCCGCAACCCATGGGGTGATGGGATTTGTTGCTAACAGCAGCCCCGACCTTTATACCGCGCTGCAAGCCGTTCACACTTTCCTGCCTACCCGGGCGAGCTTTATTCAAGTGGACTTGCAGCGGGCTGAGGACTACCTGGAATGCGTTGTAAACTTCCAAGTACCGATGGAAAATGATGTGGAGCGCTGCCTGGAAGATACTGTGATCAAGGCTTTTTTCGAAAT
>DUBL01000003.1 GCA_012960345.1 Gammaproteobacteria bacterium
TTACACCCGCACCTGTTATCACCACCAGGACTGAACTGGAAAACTGGGTACGTGCCAATGCATCCACCGACTACCATCCGTGCGGCACCTGCCGAATGGGCACTGACGAGCACGCCGTTGTTGACCAGGAACTACGCGTTCATGGGATCGAGGGGCTTCGCGTCGTAGATGCCTCCGTTATGCCAGACATCTTAAGTGGCAACTTGAATGCACCGACACAGATGATCGCCGAGCGAGCGGCTGATTATCTAATGGGACGGCCTCAATTGCCCGAAGAACATGCAAAGTTCCACTTTATGGAGTAGTCCTCTGAGCTTCGCCTCACACATTCAGTAATCGACATCATTCTTTGATGCAATCAACACCACTTCGCTCACATCGTCCAACGCGCCTATCTCCCCCGTTAAATACTCCGCTGTCACGTCATCCTTTAATGCAACATCGTAAGTCAGACTTAAACTGGAATTATCACCAGAGGGTTCCATGTGAAGAAGATCTGATCGACGACAGGATGCGTCTATTGCCCCCAGATATCGGCTACTGTCTCCTTCTCTGAGAAACCGAAAACGAAGAATGAACTCAGACTTATAGACCGCTCCAAAGTGCACCTTGTTCAGCACGATCGCAACCACCATAACAAACGCCGTTCCTACGGCCGCCAAAAAGTAGTTACTGGTACCAGCCGCCATACCCAGCGCTAAGGCCGAGAAAATAAAAGACATGTCTTTGGTGTCTTTGAGTACGGTGCGGAAGCGAATAATGGACAAAGCACCCACCAACGCAAAGGCCCGCGCCAAACTACCGCCGATCACCATCATGATCAAGGCAACGATCATGGTCACAAACACGATGGTTTGCGCAAACGACTGCGAATAAGAAAGCCCGGAATGGGTAAATCGGTAGACCACTGAAAGCATGATCCCAATCACCAGCCCCACAACAATATTGATCACAATCTCCGGATGGGAATAGTTGAGCAAATTCCCTTCCGGCGTTAGTAATATGGTATCCATATCTACTCTCTTAATATTTAATGTTCGTCATAGGCTAACCCTAACGTTTCCATGCCCGATACAATCTTAGAGATTGAGATTCGGCGAAGTTCGTGAGTCTGGATGACCCGGTGAAACCACGATGGTAAATGATGTCGGAATTTGACTTCAAGGATCGTGAACCCTGCCACCACCTGTTTGGGGCTTGCCACGCCCGTTGGAAAAAGGCTTGCGGTCTGTGTCGCGGTTAAACACTCATCAAAAGTCAGTCGAAATAACGGGTCATATTTGCTGAGATAAGGTCTTCTTTGGTAATCAATTAATGCCACCGGTCGTAATCTTTTTCGATAGAGATCAGAGCAAAACTGGTCACGAACCGCACCCTTACCCGCCCGCTCGATGATGGAACGAATCAACGCTTCACCTTTGAGGCCACTCCAGTCAGCGCTGGAACCATCGGTTGCAACCCGATGCTTGAATACCAGATTGTTGGTTCGTCCTTTTATCTCTAGAAAAACTGGTGCATCGTCATTGATAGAGCCACTGTACGTTCGTACTCGAAATTTTGACCGTGAGAGCAGTCCATCAATCTTGTCGTGAAAAGCGCTATAGCTCGGGTCATCAAAATAAAGGCTTCGTACCGGATACTGATGATTCTCCCGTGCTGCCACGAACGGATCGTACTGTAAAAAATGTTGCAAATCAGATTCCAGCGCTGCACGCCGATTGGCATTCAGCAGATACTTGAATTCGAAGCGGGAAAAATCCAACTTGGAGACCGGGGCCTCTTCTCCGGTCAACAGATTACTCAAACTGTCGCGCCCCCCTTAGGTTGGGGTTAACCAACTGCCAAATAACTGGCTGTTCCTTCGCTAAACGCTCCACGCGTTCCTCAATGATAGCTAACACAGACCCATTCCCCGGTAAATATTGATCGCTACTCGCGTCTCGCCTGGCCTCGCCATCAGTATCAGAAAAAGTGACTCGTTTGCCGCCAAGAGGACCTCGAACAAACGAATCAAACAAGTGTATTTGGGATTGTTTCTGGGCCCGGGCGGTTATCTCTCCACCTGAAACAATCGATTTCGCCAAAAAAATAGTGCCTCCAGTTCCATACTGCCAATTCTTCTTGTAAGCGTGCAACGCAATTTCGTTATTTTTAAATAACTGGTTAAACAGAATGGCCGTTGACCCATCTTTTGATTGCACCCCAATTTGATTGTCAATCAAGCTATTGTTAACACCGAAAAGATCACTACTTTCCCCCACTGAAATCCCCTTATCCCTGCTACGTTCGAAAACACTGCGACTGACGAACGCTTCCGTCGTCATCAAATCCAGTGCGTCGTTACCACTGTCTGCGAACTGGCTATCAGTTATGACCACCTTAGATAAATCCAAATCCAACGCATCTGACAGTGCATTATTAAAAGTCACCCGTTCAAATCGGATGTCGGAGTAAACCGCGTGCACCATATCATCAACAAGATGATTGTCGCGAAACAGGCAATCGGCGATAGTCACCCCTTGGACATTATGAACTGACAGCATCGCAGAATACTCGGCGAGAACCTCTTTATGACCGCTGCCACCCGACATTTCGCAGTGACGAAGACTGGAGTCGTTCGCTCCGGGGCCAACCAGAGCAATCGTACCCCAAGGTTTCGAGCTCGAATCCACTGGCAGAAATCGGATCGGCTTTAGTTCCGTACCATTCGCCTGCAGTCGACCTCTGATAATGATGCTTGCGCCAGCGGCCATGCGAATATCTGTGCCAGGCTCTATGATCAGGTCGTTGATGGTCTGCACTCCGCTAATAGTGACCACTCCCGACCAAGTGATGGAATGCTTCTCTGTCGCGCTTCCGATAGCACTCTCGGATTTAGCAATACGTTCAGATGCAGCAAGCTTTATTGAATGCTTGCCCGATAACGCTTCTTCTTTGAGAAATGCAAAAACAGATCGAATATGACGTTTCAACCTCTGCATGGCTCGCCCAACCTCATCGGGATCAGCTGGCTTCACTAAGGGGTCTGTGATCACTTCTTGTTTCATGACATCAGTCGTTCGGTAAACCAATTCCAGAAAATCATTATCCTTGCCAGACTGAAAGAACTCTGTTAACAGCCGCTGTCGAGTGCGACGAAAATTCGCATTTAAAAATAATTTTTTCATCAACCGACTCGCGTGTATTTCAAATTGCACTTTTTCACCGCGCAGCGTGTCGAACCATCCCATAGAATCCCAGACTATTGGCACCATCTTGCCTCGCCATGGATCATAGTAAATACGCCAATTATGAAAATCATCACCGTGTCGACTCTGCGTTAGCGTCTCATAAACGCTGTACCGAGCCCATGCTTCGATATCCAACAATTCACTCAATTGTGGGTATAGAGCCGGTGATTCTGGTTCAACAACCAGCTCAAGTAATCGCTGAAGGGGTAGGACAGACTCCTCGGGGTAATGATTATTCGACGCGACCTTGTCCCACACAGCCGCACTCGAAAAAAGGTGCCTAATTCCACTATCTGTAAAAAAATCATTGGCCACGAGTTCCCCTCGGTAAATATCGCCCGGCATACGCCCATACCGTCGGAGCATGATTTCTTTAATTTGCTCCACAAAAACCAGTATTCCGTGATCCTCTCCGTTGAGATAAACCCTGACTAACTCTGTGTTGGGCACCATTAAACCCATCTGCTTAGCCAGTTGGTACGACAGATAATTATTGAGTTGTTCGTCGCTACGTGGCGCCAACAGATTGAATGTTCGTATTCCGTCAAATAGCTTCTTTTTTGATGTCTTTACTCGCATAGATTTTTTTGCCCAAGCCCAACGATAAAACGTATCTCCTCGATATCTATATTTAATTTTCTCGAGCTTACCGTTTATCAGCATTCGCCCCCGCACATATTTGAATCCGGACTGAGGCAGGTGAGAATTAAGCTTTGCAAGTTCTGGTTTAGGCACAAATAGATGGATCGCTCGCAAGGTAGACTCACCCGTTGTAGTACTCACACCAGAAGCTACCAGGCGTTGAATGATTGTTTTCGCCTCATTACGACCCACACTGCTTAACGTGAAACTGGGATGTTCCGGATCAAAGCGGACCCCAAAAGTAGCAAAACGATCAGCCGCACTATAGAGCCAGTACCCACCGAGCAACGTAATAGGTAATGTAACCACCCACGACCAAAGGAATACGCGGCGCACTCCCGCCTTCATTGTCTAGAACCTGCATAACTGAAAAACTCCCCTTCAACAGTCTTTAGTGCAACTGTGAATGTTAAGTCCACGTTTAGTGTTCGTGTTCCTGTTCCTGTTCCCGTCCTGCGTTCGAAATCAGGCAAAGTGAATTGAACCCATGGCGACACACCCGCTACTTCAAGCCATTTCTTGTGAACATGCATTCCACCAAAGCGCATTTGCCCCGGTGATATGTAATGCGTCTGACCTAACATTGTTACTCCAATGTCTGATACAGCTAACTTAAAAAGTCCAGGAGGATGAATCGTCAGTCGTGTAATATTTGAGGGCACCTGCAACAGCATTGTCACTCGGCCGTCCAAGTCTATTGTCAATTTCCGTTCCACTTTCCCACGACTTGCTTTTCTTATACGGCGAGCATTCGAGTTGAACATTTCCCGCCAGAGAACGCGCCCGCTCGTCATCGCGCTAGCCCATTCCATACGTCTCAATGGGTCAACAAACTTCCGCCAATATTTCGGCAATAGGTCTTTGGAATGCCTGCCAAACTCAACTTTCCAGCCCTCGACCATAACCACCAACGAACGCTTTTCAACCTCTTTAATAACCGCCAAAGCTCCGTCAACATCACCAGATTCCCGCAGCGCTCTAGCATGAAATCCAGCTAACTTAGCGTTGACGGGAAAATCCTTCCACGCCTTTTGAAGGCCCTGGCGACCTTCTTCTCCACGCCCTTTCATGTGGCGCATTGACTCAAACCAGTAGGCCCACGCCGTCACATCTCTCCGATCCAAATCGCGCAAGACGTTGGCCCAGTAATGTAGGTCCTTATAGCGCTCAACGCCCTCTAACTGACCAAAAAGCCGCAAGAGAATCTGTCTTTTTAACGGATAAACACGGTCACCAAATTGAATCTGTTTCCAGTCATCCTGATTAAGCAACGAAATTACGGAATTGGTTTTTCCCTCACGCAACCAGGCTTCGGCCTGACTTTGATCTGCTTTGTATGGGTGTTTGTAGGAAGACACTATCCATGAACCGATCTGATTCACGATATTTTCTTGATACTGAAAAAGCATAAAAGTCATGGAAACAAATAGCGCCAACCCGAGCAACACACAATTCCCAACAAATCGCAGGCGTGTCTTCGACGAAAACACGAGGTCGACTCGCTTAAAACATTCTGTCAATCTGATCATTCGCATAAACGCATCATGAACCGGTTGCCCGGTAAATTGCCAGCGGATGTAACTAGTTAGCTAACACGCAGCCGATGCTATCGCTACACTGCGTCGTATTCTAGGGAAGCCATCGGGTGTATAGAACGGAGCCATTGCCTCTACTCAGAACGGCGGTTGGGAAGAATGTGATCACTCGCTAAATTATTGAAACCAACTCGTTACTTGGGAAGGAAATACTCGTGTTAGACCTTCAGGACAAACGTGTCAACGGGCCGGCTATTCGGCTTAACTCTGGGGACAACGTCGCAGTCGCGCTACAAGAGATTGCCAGCGGCACCGCTCTACCTGAAAGCAATGTGGTGACCCGTGACATTGTCCCGGCCGGATACAAAGTTGCTATGCAAGATATTAGCCAAGACGAGCCGATTCTCAAATACGGTGTCACCATCGGCTTTGCCAAAACGGACCTGCTGGCCGGCACGATGTTGCACAGCCACAATGTCGAGTTTCGAGAATTTGACCGCGATTATCGCTATAGCGAGGACTACCAACCGCTTGAACTATTGCCGCCAGCCGAACGCGCAACCTTTCAAGGATACCTGCGGGACGACGGAAGAGTCGGAACCCGAAACTTTATTGCCATCGTCTCCACAGTAAACTGCTCTGCCACAGTGGTCCACGCCATCGCAGATCACTTCACCAAAGAACGACTGACAAACTATCCCAACGTCGATGGCGTTGCCGCCTTTAGCCATCATACCGGTTGCGGTATGGAGATGACCGGCGAGCCGATGAACCTGCTTCATCGAACGCTAGCTGGCTACATACAGCACCCGAACGTTGCCGCCAGCCTGGTGGTGGGTCTGGGGTGTGAACGATGCCAAGTCGGTGGATTATTCGCGGCGCAGCGGCTTGTACCCGGGGAAAGGCTACGCACTTTGCTCATGCAGGAAAATGGCGGCACTCGACAAACCATCGCTGAGGGTATTGCCATTGTCAAAGAATTATTGGAAACCGCTAACCAGTGTCAACGGGAAACCGTTCCAGCGAGTCACATCATGGTCGGGCTACAGTGCGGTGGCTCTGACGGATTCTCTTCAATTACCGCCAATCCTGCACTGGGCAAGGCTGTTGACATCCTTTCACGTCACGGGGGCACTGCCATCCTTTCAGAGACGCCAGAAATTTACGGGGTCGAACACACCCTGACCGCCCGGGCCGCAACGGTAGAGATCGGCAAGAAACTCATTGAGAGAATACGCTGGTGGAAAGAGGAATACGCGGTCGGTCGCGACGTACAGATCAATGGCGTGGTGAGCCCCGGAAACCAAAAAGGTGGACTGGCTAATATCCTTGAGAAGTCGCTCGGCTCTTCGATGAAAGGCGGCACCGGACCTTTAATGGCGGTCTATCACTACGGCGAACCGGTGACCACCAACGGTTTCGTCTTCATGGACTCCCCTGGCTTTGATCCAGTCTCAGCGACTGGGCAAATCGCCGGTGGCGCGAACATGGTGGCATTTACTACCGGTCGTGGTTCCTGTTTTGGGGCAAAACCGAGCCCTTCGATCAAACTCGCTACCAACACACCCATGTTTCAGCGCATGGAAGAGGATATGGACATCAACTGCGGCGCCATACTCGATGGCGAAACGAACATGGATGAAATGGGGCAACGCATCTTCGAGTATTTTCTCTATGTTGCCTCAGGTGGCCAGACTAAAAGCGAAGTGCTAGACCTCGGTCGGCATGAATTTATTCCGTGGAATATCGGCATTACCGGCTGAGGAACTAACAAAAGACACGTTTTGCTCTGATTTAAATCTAGACAATTAAATCTGGGCACACCCTAACGACGGAGTTTGACGACCCTATCCCAAAACCTCACTCGTTTATAAACTCGACGTTCGGTTAGCAGCGACCAGCTTTGCCGCCGACGCTCCAGCAAAACGGCCGAGCACGGTTGCCGACAACAGTCCGGAACCCGACAAATAACCCCAATCTGCGGGGCCAGAAAAACCTCTCGCCGCCCCACCACCAGCAAATAAATTGTCGAAGGGCGAACCATCTGATCGCAGTACCCGCGCATACTGATCAACCTCCAATCCCCCTTGCGTATGAAACAAAGCCCCTTGGACTTTCGCTACGTAGTACGGAGATACTAATGGGGGATGGCTTTCGAAGCTTCTTCCCCAAGGGCACTCGACCTCACCGCGACACATTGATTCGACCCGCTCACAGGTTTCTTGCAAGGTCGCCTCGTCACAACCTATAAAGGAAGAAAGACCGACCAGGGATTCATATTGTCGAATAGCACCGGCCTCCATGGCAGCCTGGTGACTGTGCATCTGAGCGGCGATGTCCTCGCATCGCTGATCCCATACTGTCCAAGCCACATGATCCCGCTGGCGAATCACGTGCAGCGCCTGCTCCGAATAACCCTCATTTTCGTTGGAAAACCTTAGGCCGGAGCGATTAACCTGTATTCCACCTTCCGTGATGACCGGCCAGCCCAGGTGTATGTTGTGCGGGGTACAAACCGCGCCATGGCCCTGGAATGAACCCATGTCAGCAAGCGACGCACCCAGTGCTTCACCCCAACGTATCGCATCACCCTCATTACTCGGATGTCCGTGATAATGAGCCGCCGCCATTTCAGGAATATATTTCTTGACCATCTCCGGGTTTCCACCGTAACCGTTGCAAGCGAGAATCAAGGTCCTGCAACCTAAATCCTCAAATACACCGGCAGGTCGCTGTACCCGAACACCACTAATGCGATCAGAGCGATCTCGGTAAAGATCTACGACCCGAGCTGACGTTACTAGATCAATGCCTTCTGCATAAACTGCTTTCAGTAACGAAGCGAGAATCTCCGCCCCAAACCGACTGGGTGATGCGTGCATGTGGGGGACCGTATGCCCGGGATAAATGAAGTTCGATATACAAGAAAGCGGTACTCCATGTTCCTCAACCAACCAATCGATGGTAGACCCTGACGCGCCCGCAACCTGCTTAACCACTTCTTGATTTGATAAACCTTTGGCTTTTGTACGCAAATCCTCTTCCAAGATCTGCGCCGCATCATTGATGCCTGCCAGTTTCTGTAAGCGGCTTCCGGCTGCGGGAATTTGTCCACCCGACAACGCAGTGTTTCCTGACGGCGCTGCATCTCTCTCCAAAACCATCACTTGCGCACCCTCACCGCGTGCCGCCAACGCAGCCGTACAACCACACGCACCTGCTCCGACCACTAACACCTCCACCGCCAACTCATAGGTCGATGCCTCGCGATCATTCATGCTCATGACGATCCTTCCCGACTTTAAGGATTGCTTGGAAGTTTCACAGTCGAATCTCTGTGCCTTTATCTGCAGCCTCGAAAACGGCTAAGGTGGCACGTAACGTTTTGGTCGCATCCAAGGCCGTAATACGCGGCTGCTCGCTTCCTTGAATCACCGCACAGAAATGCCGGCATTGCGCTACATAAACGTCTTCAAACTCCACCGC
>DUBL01000004.1 GCA_012960345.1 Gammaproteobacteria bacterium
CAAGACATCCCACCGTCTAGAGTCCAGACGGTCGGGGCGAGTCAATTTGCGTACATCAAACGTTATTTAGAGTCGCCTGATACACAGGTTACAACCCCTTATGACTTTGACTATTACTACTATATGTTTGCCACTTACGAACCCTTGATGGTGGAACAGGAAACAAACATTGCGAGGACGTTGGCTAAGACTTTATCAAACATCAAGCCCCACCTTAAGTTGGTTGTTCGTCTTTACCCTTTGCAGAAACGGATTGATTTATATGATGTACTTGCGGGTACGCCCGGTATCGTCGTCGACTCAGATTTTGGAAAAACGCAAAGCGGTGTACTGATGGCGGAAAATGAATTGCGGAACAAACTCGACAAAATTCATAGCGCTGTTGCTGTCATTCATAACGGCTCCACTGTTGGGCTTGAAGGTTCTTACCTAGACACACCAACACTTGTCCTTGATATGCGTGGTTACGATTACGGCGTGTCTGTACGTCATCCACTTCATCTGCAAAAATTTGTTCACCAGTACCAGAATCAAAAGTACTTGTTAGATGCCGACAGCCCAAACGTTATCCGCGATTTGAATGCCTTAGAACGCACGCTGCGACAAGTATACGAAAGCCCGAATGACTTCTTAGACTATAACCGAGCGTTACGTGCCTTAACGCCGCTTCGTGACGTTAACGACATCGCTGACGACATTATGACCGCCTTGATCGACGTCTAATTCAGTGCCTTCGATGTCAGTCACCACCCTCGTTTTTGGCAATTAATTGTTTTCAGTTTCGTAGCGGTAACGAAAGGTACATCGCGCATCCCCGGCCATGATGGTCTGTTTGCGTTCCAGTTTGATCTTAGGGTCATATCCCTCGCAGAAACACTCGTCTCGGTTACATGATAGGAGTTGGCCAATATGCCCCAGCCCCATTTCTTGGTATGTTTCCGAATAACGGCACCGAGTGACATCGAACTCGAAACGTTCATCGGTAGCCTGATGCACTTCAACTTCTAAGGCACCGCCGCGGGTCCAAAGCTCAAAGTGGTCAATAAATGACTTCATGCTGGTTTCGCCATTAGGCGCTTGGCTCGCGAGGTTCGCCCCTTCGGCAATTGCTGCCTGTCGTATGGCGGCGTCCAGAATCGACTGTGCCTCATCTTCTCCCAGCCGCTTCACCATTTCGTCGTAGACCGGCTGTATGACTTCGGCCTGAAGACGCCGTCGACTCAAAATCGGTATGTCGTGCACCGTAATCTCCTCCCATCACAAAGCGCCCTTGCTAAGGCAACGAGTCTGCGGCTGAAACAAGACCCTTGTCCAGCACAACATAGACCCTGTGTATTGCAGCGCAGGATGGCCTCAGATATTGCAGCTCAATCAGTACAGGAAAATGTATGGGCACTGGCTAACCGATAACGCTTGTCGGTCAGCATCTCGCTTACTCATACTTCTCTACCGAAGTAGACGCCACTGTACCGTTAACCTCATTATCCCAGAAACAGCGTTTAGCGCCTTAGCCCCCATTGGAGAAAACCATGCCGCGTTCGATATCAATTGAGTACCTAGATGAAATTCAAGACGGCTTTAACCAACACAACGTAGACGCTATCTTGGCTACTTTTACCACTGACTGTGTCTGGTTAATGGCGCGCGGACCGCATGCGCCCGAAGGCCAGAAATGCATTGGCAAAAAGGAAATTGGCGATGTATTGCGGGCGCGTTATCACGATATCCCTGATATGCGCTGGGAAGAGATCCGGCATTGGATATGTGACGACACCAAGGCCTTGTCAGAATGGGTTGTTCGCGGGACCCCACAAGACGGCCACCCTTTTGAATACCTCGGCTGTGACCTGTGGGAGTTTAAGAATGGTTTGGTTAGTAAGAAAGATACTTACTGGAAATTTATTGGGTAGACAGGGCTCGAAGTGGGGCTATTCGATCCAATGGTTGTCGAGCGCGCGCCACAGGTGCCATGACGCCACCGAGCGGTAAGGTCGCCAGTGCTCGGCCAGAGCAACAAGATCAGCATCACTGGGGTCATGCAACTGGTAAAGGTACCGCATTGCCCGCCTCAGGCCAGCGTCATTGACAGAGAAGATATCCAACCGCTTAAGGCACGACATAAGAAACATTTCACTGGTCCATCGACCAATACCGCGCAGCTCGGATAGGCGCTCGATCACCACCTCATCTGACTCACTTCTGAGACTAGACAACCGAATCTGTCGATCGCGATGTCCAGCAGCCAGCGCCTTCAGATAAGTGCTCTTCTGTCTGGACAAGCCGGCCTTAGCAGCCTGTCCCTCGGTCAAATCGAGAATTCGTCTACGTAATCCCCCGCGGCCCCTGGCTGGCGCAACAACGCGGCCCCAGATAGTGCTGGCCGCACGTGTTGACAACTGCTGTCCAACAATCGATCGCGCTAAGCGCTGAAAAAGCGCTTCCTCGCTTAATACACGCTGGTCAAACAGCGGACACTGGTCAGTCTCACGGAGAATGCCGCCGAGAATCTTATCCCGTCGCTTGAGATGGCGAACAACCGTGGAAGCGTGTAGCAAGCGAGTAGGTGGGTAATTCAAGCAGGCGAGTGGTGACTCACCAAATACTCGATGATGTCGCGTGATTCCGGTATCCAGCGCGAAGCCCTCTCTTTATCAATGACTCGAAGAACCGGAACCACCCGCCTTCCTGTTACCGACATGAGTTCCTCCTCGAACACGGGGTCTTCCCATATGTTGCGTTCTTCCACTGTTAACCCCAGTTTTCTGATCACGTCCTGAACGTAATAACAATAACCACAGCCGTTGCGCAGGTACAGAATCAGCGTTTCCTCGTTGGTCATCGGTTCTGTGCTCGCTAACCTAATCCAGATTCAGCAGTTTCAGTTTACGCGTTAACGTATTTCGCCCCCAGCCTAGCAGTTCGGCAGCACGTTGTTTTCGCCCGTGAGTCATGGTTAATGCCGTGCTGAGAAGCACCCGTTCAAACTGTGGTCCAAGCTCTTCCAATAGTTGTTGCTGACCATCGGTTATTTTTCGCGTAACAACTTGTGCTAAAGCGAGCTGCCAATTGTTTGCCGTTAATCCTTTCTCCAATGGCTTGCCACTAGGCGCCTCTGGCAACAGGTCGGCGACATCGATGACCCGCCCAGGTGCCATCACCGTCAGACGTTGGCACAAGTTTTCGAGTTCACGCACATTCCCTCGCCATTGTCTTTGCATTAAGTTGTCCAGTGCAGCGCTCGACAACGCCTTGGGCTCTACTTCAAGCTGGTGGGCAGCAACGTCCAGAAACTGCCGTGCCAGCGCCGGCACATCCTCCGGTCGGTCACGCAGCGGTGGCAACGCAATCGCAATCACATTAAGCCGGTGGTACAGATCCTCGCGGAACGAACCCTCAGCGACTCGCGCCTCAAGATCCTGATGTGTCGCCGCAATAATACGCACATCCACGCGCAGCGGCTGGTGACCGCCGACACGGTAGAAACTTCCATCGGCCAGCACCCGCAAAAGGCGCGTTTGCAAATCCACCGGCATGTCACCAATTTCGTCGAGAAATAACGTCCCACCATCAGCTTGCTCAAATCGACCGTGACGCTGGGCATCAGCACCCGTGAAAGCCCCTCGTTCGTGCCCGAAAAGTTCCGATTCCAACAGTTCAACGGGTATGGACGCCGAGTTCAGCGCGATAAACGGAGCCCCTACCCGTGGACTGTTGTCGTAAATCGCCCGCGCCAGTAACTCCTTGCCGGTCCCCGATTCACCGCAAATGAGAACGCTCATACTGGAGCGAGATAAGCGTCCGACAATTCGAAACACCGCCTGCATCGATGCCGCTTCACCCACGATATTGGAACGGATCGTCGGCCCAGTGCTAACCACTTCTGAGTTACGGTTAAGCGCACGCCGCACCAATGACACCGCGTCATCAACATCAAATGGTTTAGGGAGGTATTCAAACGCCCCTTCTCGATATGCAGAAACAGCACTATCAAGATCCCCGTAGGCCGTCATGAGGATAACCGGTAGGCCTTTATAGACCTGTCCCAATGTCTGCAATAGTTCGACCCCGCTTTGCCCCGGCATTCTGATATCTGCCAGGATCACATCCGGCCGCTCTGTCTCTACACGCCCCAGCACCTCCTCGGCACAACCAAACAGCGTGGTCTCAAACCCAGCACCGCTCAGAGCTTTGTCCAACACCCAGCGGATCGATTGGTCATCATCAACAATCCAGATCTTCCCGGTTGTGGCTGTCATTGTTCCGCCATCGGCAAATAGATGTTGAAACGGGTACAACCGGCAGCACTGTCACAATCGATTGCACCGCCATGTCGATCAATAATTTCACGAGCGATGGTCAGGCCAAGGCCGGTGCCATCGGCTCGACTACTGACCATCGGTAAAAAGATGCGCGCGCTCAGCGCAGGTTCGATGCCCGGCCCAGTGTCCTCAACCGTGGTTTCGAGGACTTGCCTGTGGCGATGTGCACGCAGTGTGAACTGGCGCCGCACACGCGTGCGCAGCGTGATGATTCCACCGCCAACCACAGCCTGTGCTGCATTGCGAACAATGTTCAAATAAGCCTGGACCAGTTGCTCCTCGTCACCGCTCAACTCAGGAATACTGGGGTCGTAATCGCAACAAATCTCCACATCGATAGGCGCTTCTGCCCCAACCAGTCGTCGCACGTGTTCCAACACTCGATGAATATTGAATTTTCCACGCATTAAGGGTTGCCGTGACCCTGTCATCCGCTCCACCAAACGCCCAAGCCGATCTGCTTCGCGAATAATCACCTGCGTGTATTCACGAAGCTCGGCGCGCGGTAATTCGCGCTCTAACAGCTGTGCCGCACCCCGCAACCCACCAAGCGGATTCTTGATCTCATGCGCTAAACCCGCGGCCATCGCGCTGACTGCCTCGAACGGCGCATCACCTGCCATGCGAAAAGACGGCTCCGTTGGCGTCATCTCCAACACGACCAGTGCAGATGATGCCTCGGCGCCGAACGGTGATATCGTACAATCAATCATCAGCGGTGGTCGATCTATCACTCGGTCGATAGCAAGTTCGCGCAGCGTAATTGACTGGCCACTCCAGGCACGCTCGACCGCTGCCGGTAATGCATCGTGCGGCAACAACCGCGCTAACGCCTGTCCCCTGGCGCGCCTGGCGCTCAGCGACAACAGGTTCTGGGCTGCCAAATTTAGGTGCTGACATCGGCCATCGATATCAGCAAATAAACAAGCCGTCGCGAGGCCATCGAAAGCGGTCTCCATTGGTCTGGTCGTCTGCCCCATATGCACCATTATGGTGCATATGGGGCCAGAGACACTATTCCGCGTAAACCCGTATTAACCAGCGCCGATTAAACGCTGTAGTACATCTCAAACTCGACCGGATGCGTCGCCAACCGTAGCCGCTGGACCTCCTCGGTCTTCAGCACAATATAGGCGTCGATCATGTCATCCCCCATCACGCCACCGGCTTTTAGAAAATCGCGGTCTGCATCAAGCGCATCCAGTGCCAGATCCAGCGAGTGGGCGACCGTCGCAATATTCTTCTCTTCTTCCGGGGGCAGGTCGTAAAGATCCTTCTCCATGGGGTCTCCGGGATGAATCTTGTTCTGGATGCCATCAAGACCTGCCATCATCATCGCAGTAAACGTCAGATACGGGTTGCCGGAGGCATCGGGAAAGCGAATTTCGACGCGGCGGGCCTTCGGGTTAGTCACGTACGGTATCCTGCACGAGGCTGACCGATTGCGTGCCGAGTAAGCCAGCAACACGGGCGCCTCAAACCCAGGCACCAACCGTTTGTAACTGTTGGTCGTTGCATTGGTAAACGCATTCAGGGCTCGAGCGTGCTTAAAAATTCCTCCGATATAGTAAAGCGCAGCCTCGCTTAGCCCACCGTACTCTTCTCCGGAAAAAACATTATTGGCGCCGTTAAAAATCGACTGATGCACGTGCATTCCACTCCCATTATCGCCAACCAGCGGCTTCGGCATGAACGTCGCTGTCAAACCGTGAGCGTGCGCCACGTTATGGACACAGTACTTGTAGACCTGTAGCTGATCAGCTTTGGCGACCAATGTGTCAAACCGTGTGCCAATCTCGCCTTGACCGGCAGTGCCCACTTCATGGTGATGAACCTCAACCTGCAACCCCATGTCTGCCATGGCAAGACACATGGCGGAGCGCACATCCTGCATCGCGTCGACCGGCGGAACCGGGAAATAACCCCCTTTTACGCCGGGGCGATGGCCAATATTGCCTTCCTCATAGTCACGATCGGAACTCCAGGCCGCTTCTTTTGATTCAATTTCGTACGCTGCTCCGCTGATGTCATTAGACCAACGGACGGAATCGAAAATGAAGAACTCCGCTTCCGGGCCAAAGTACGCTGCGTCCCCAATACCCGTCGATTTCAAATAAGCCTCGCCGCGCTTGGCAATCGTGCGAGGATCACGGTCGTAACCCTGCATGGTGGTGGGCTCGATCACGTCGCACCGTAGTAATAGCGTCGTGTCCTGCAGAAAAGGATCGATTACCGCCGAATCCGCATCGGGCATCAGAATCATGTCCGACTCCTGAATGCCCTTCCAGCCTGCAATCGAGGAACCGTCAAACATCTTGCCTTCATCAAACAGGTCTTCGTCCGCCATCGCCGCTGGCACCGAAACATGTTGCTCCTTGCCCTTGGTATCGGTAAATCGAAAGTCGACAAATTGAATGTCCTGGTCCTTTATCATCTTGAGTACATTGGCAGCTGACATCATGTGTTCCTCTTAAATTGGGTCTCTCGGCGTTTTGTTCTGCACTGCATGGCTCGTCTTGTTAAGTACGCGTCCCGCACTCAATATGCAAGCAAATTCTATGCCAGACGGTTACCCACTGATGACTGACTTCTCACCGTCGTTTGCCCTAAATCCGCACTATAATAGAGCGTTATCCATTATAATGCACTACTGTTGTGCGTGATAGATCGGACTACCCACTTTAAGGACTAACTCGATCACTCCGTCGACATCTTCTTTGCTCGATAGCATCGTGTGGCCGTGCAGACGACACCAGGTCGGAATATCGCTCAATGCGCCTGGATCCGTGCAGTACACCGTTAACACGTCTCCAATCTTCAGCGTCGCCACTCGGTCCTGGGTGCGAATCACCGGCAGCGGGCACAACAATTGTTTGGCATCGAGGGTATAAGCGCTCACACATACCACTCGGGCGCGATGTCCTCTGGCTTAAAAGGCGCCACAGCCAATGACCGCGCAACACCCGCAGCGGTGACGAAGTCAAACTGCACGTCGCTCGCCGCACGCCCCTGACCAAAGCGAGCCGCAATACGCGCTGCCAATTCAGCATCCCCGTCATGGACCTCTCCCTCAAGCAACGTCATGGGACCATTGTGGCTGGTCATCAGTAGATGTGCATATGCCTTTCGGTAGCCGCGCAGATACTGGGTTTCACCGGCATCTCGGGCGACGATCACTTTCAAGTGCGGTCGTGGTCGCAGATGCCGACCCACTTTCAGTAACATGATGTCGTCCAGTTCGTAACGCTTCTCGCCCCGCGATGCCCACAGATCACGCAGTTTGGTCGCGTACGTGGCATCCGTCAGAAAGCAACAGCCCCCCGCTGGCTGAGCATATTCCTTGATGCCAAACTGTTCGGCCAGTGCCATCTGAGGCTTACGGCTGCGGCCGTTGAAAGCGTACAACTGCTCGCGGTCAACCCAGCCCATCCGCTCGGGCAGGGTGGGGGCCAATAACTGGGCACACAGGGGGCGCAGCAGTCGATCCTCAGCACCTGACTCGTTGGCGATGACAGGCAAAGTCTCCCGCCGCTGGGACATGGGGCGTTGTCCGATCACTTCACCGGTGACAATAAAGTCAAAACCATTATCTTCGATCCATTCCCGTGCTCGAGTCACCATGAATGATTTGCAGTCAAGACAGGGGTTCAGGTTAGCGCCGTAGCCATGTTTTGGATTGATCACCACATCCTTGTACGCATCAATAACGTCGACAATGTGTAATTGAATGCCCAGTTGCTCCGCTGACCACAAGGCGTTGTTACGCTTATGCCGTGTACGGTCTCGGTTACGTATCGCATGGGTATGGCCTTCAACACAAAAGCCCGTGAAGTAGTTGATGCCCTCAACATGGACACCCTGCTCCTTCACCACCTTTGCGGCCAACAAGGAATCAAGGCCCCCGGAAATCAGGGCAATAGCCTTTGGCTGAGTCTGACGAGTGGGCATGCTTGTGAATGCTACGGCACCTTGGTTACGTTGCCCAGCCAAGACTCCGGCCGAGTTTCCTATTCTATCAACCTAGCCGCAGATCCAGATCGATTTAACACGGCCAAGCAAGACTTTACAGACTCCGTTACTGTCAGCGGTATCGTCTGACCAACCGTTATAATTCGCTAACTTTCCGAATTTGACAATAGGCGACACAGTTGCATTTTCAGGACCTTATCCTGCAACTCCAGCAGTACTGGGCCGATCAGGGCTGCGTGATCATGCAGCCCTATGATATGGAGATGGGCGCTGGGACCTTCCATCCAGCGACTTTTCTTGCCGCTATCGGCCCCGAGCCCTTGAGAGCCGCCTATGTACAGCCATCAAGACGCCCAACCGACGGTCGTTACGGGGAAAACCCCAACCGCCTACAACACTATTTTCAGTATCAGGTGATGATTAAACCCTCTCCACTTGATTTCCAGGATTTGTACCTAGGCTCGCTGGCTGCCCTCGGCATCGATTTTCTTAGCGATGATGTGCGCTTTGTAGAGGACGACTGGGAATCCCCCACGC
>DUBL01000005.1 GCA_012960345.1 Gammaproteobacteria bacterium
CCAATTGCGGAGAAGCACAGGCAGAAGGCCAACAAAGGTATTAATGTGGGTTTCATTTCCCTTCAGCTTTCAATTCTGCACCCGTCTTGCCGCCGTGTTTTCGGAGAAGGTCGGAGGTTTCGGACGATTAGCGCATAAGCTAGTAGACTCAAGCAATATTCCAAGAGTGAGGAGTGAAACCGTTTTCAGAGAGTTCATTTTAATAGGGGCGATTGCATGGGTTTTTAAGGAAGCCTACTTCTTTTTGGTCCGCCGCGTTTCAGCGCCAACTTGCTTCAGGAAATCGCTGAGCAAGGAGTGTAGTTTCTCCGTTTGCATCGGATTTTGGCGGGATAGATCGTTGGCTTCGGATATGTCTTTGGATAGGTCGAACAGTTCGAGTCGATCCTTCTTCCAAGTTTTTACCAGCTTGAAATCACCCAGTCGAATGGCGGAGATGGCGGTGCGATCGACAGCCTGATGAAACACCAGAAACGGGTTGGCACGTTGGATCATGCCTTTTCCCTCATTATGTAATACTGCGCGCATTGAGCCACCATCAATATTGGAAGGCAACGGCTCTTTGTAATCGGTAAGATCAGCCAGAGTGGGCAGAATATCCAATCCGGTAACGGGCAGAGTGCAAACTGATCCGGGTTTGACGCTAGGACCTGCCACGATGAACGGCACGCGAATACCACCCTCATAAAAAGAATGTTTGCCGTCGCGCAGAGGAGCATTCCTCGGTGCCTTTCTCGTGGGTGCCTTGGGGATGGTGGTACGTCCGCCATTGTCAGAGAGAAAAAACACATAGGTGTTTTTCATGAGGTCGAGCTTAACCAGTTTATCAAGTATTCGCCCGATGGATGCATCCATATCACCGGTCATGGCAGCAAACTCGGGCATGTTATGTTTACGGCCCGGTGCGACTTTTTGAAACTTTTCCAGGGTGGATTGGTTATAAAAGATATCCAAGTGCACTGCGTAATGTGAAAGTTGGAGATAAAAAGGAGTGTCGGAGGCGTATTGACGATCGATAAAATGAAGTGCTTGGTCGGTAATGGTGTCGATCCTTTTAGGGTCCGGCGAGGCGGCTGGACCGCCTGACCCCTTGGATCCTCCTGTTCTGTTACCCGTGTAGCCATCAGAAAAACCATAACCCTGTTGGTGGGGCGATACTTCGTCATACCGATGATCCCACTTGCCGAAATGGGCGGTTTGATAACGTGAGTTGGCCGCCTTAAGCATTCGGGTAATGTTCAGCTGGCGAAGATAGGTAGTCGTCCAGTTTTCACGGTCCTTGTGGTATTCATGGCGAGCGGGTGTTTGGCCGGTTTGAATCGACCGGCGAGTTGGGCAGCATGAAGCGGCGGGGGAATAGCCCTGTGTAAAACGCATACCCATGGCTCCGAGTCGCTCAATGTTTGCAGTCCGGAAATAATCGCTTCTTGTGCGAGTGTCTTCAGGAATAATCTGCAGCGAAGTCCCCACCCAACTTTGATCGTCAGTGAGGATCACCACGAAGTTGGGAAGTTTGCTGTCAGCGTCTTTGTGAACCGGACCCGCGAATGCACTCCCACCCAACATCGCCGCCACAGCAGCCGCAATTACCGTTGATCTTAAAACTGTGTTTTTCATGGTTGTCCTTTCGTACTACAATGCTAACCTCATTTTTCCTATCATGCGGGTTCATTTCGACTCACCTTTTGTAAGAATCTCGTCCAGAGCCTTGGCGAAACGTTTTCGCACTGGGGCGTTCTTGGCCTCGGCGGCAAGATTGGTCCATTCGTGTGGATCATTTTTTCGATCGTACAATTCCTCGTTGCCATCCTTGTAGCGAATGTAACGCCAGCGAGTGCCGCTTAGGGCGTGGTTGCCCTTGTCGAAGGTGGTAACCACCAGTCGGTTGCTTTTGTCGGCCGGTTTCTCGAGCAACGGACGCAGTGATTGACCCGCCAATTTACGTCCTTCTGGCAAGCTGCACAAATCGAGCAAGGTCGGATACAGGTCGATGAGGCTCACCGGGTTATCACAAGCTGCATCGGTTTCGAAGCGACCTGTTGTGTCTCCTTTGGGCGGCAGGATAATCAAGGGCACCCGAGTAGATCGCTGCCAGCCAGTCGATTTGCCCCAGTGTTGCTTTTCGCCCAAGTGCCATCCGTGATCACTCCAGATTACCACCCAGGTATTCTTCGCTTGTGAGCTCGAATCGAGCGTGGCCATTAGACGACCCACTTGCGCATCAACAAAGGTCACACAGGCTAGATAGGCTTTAACCGCCGATTGCCATTGGCCGTGCTTGATCGTTGTCGAATGCGACCCAGCGGTGGCAGCTTCTAACGCCAATTTGCGCGCGATTGGGCTGAGATCATTAAGGTCATCCTCGCGTACAGGCGGCAACTTAATGTTCAGGCCTTTGTACATATCGAAGTATTTCTTCGGTGCGTATAAGGGAATGTGCGGGCGGTAATATCCAACGGCCATGAAGAAAGGTTTTTTCGCCTGTTGCGCCTTCAGTTGTTCGATTGCCCAGTCGGTTATTTTTCCGTCACCCATTGCATTGTCCGGCACGTCCAACGCCGCCCAATCAAACGATTCGCCCTTGCGATCATCGGGACTGCGATCACTGGGCATACGATTGAACGGCAATACATAATCCCGTTGTCTCAGTCTCACAACGTGCCTCGGATTATCGCTTCCCTTGCTGGGCAACTCAGCCTTGGTGTAGTTGACCTTTTTGCTATCAAAAGGACTCCAGCGTTGCCCGGTGTAATATTCATTCTCAAAAACACCCTTGCTACCGCTATGCAAGAGCTTGCCGGTGCCATAGGTGGCATACCCACCTTGCCCAAACGCCTTAGGCATCAGAATGACCTTCGGGTGTTTCTTGTACCACCCCTTGTCACTGTTGTTGTACATACCCGTCTGGAACGGCTGGCGACCAGTGAAGATGGCGTTACGCGATGGCCCGCACACGGGCGCGGCGCAATGGGCATTGGTGAAGCGAATACCACGCTTGGCCAAGCGATCCAGATTGGGCGTAATCGCCTGCGGATGCCCACCGAAACAGCCGACCCAATCGTTAAGATCGTCAATGGCGATGAATAGCACATTAGGTCGCTTCGAGTCATCTGCCTTCACCGTGACCGATAGGCAGAACACTGCGACAATGAGAGAGATAAGTTGTTTCACGTTGCTTTAGATTACTGGGGCAAACGCGCGCGAAGCTGCTTGAGCAACGCGGCTACCTTTTCCGGTTGGGCTTCGGCAAGATTTTTGGTCTCACCGGCCGATGATGTGTGGTCGTACAATTCCATCTGCCCACTCTTGTGAGCAATGAGGCGGCGGGTATCGGTGCGGATAGTTTGCACTCCGCGCTTGTAGGCAAAAGCCGAATGACCCTTGGCAGTAGGATTCTTTAGGATTGGGACAAGTGATTGCCCGTTGAGGCCAGCAGGCGTCTTAAGGCCAGTCAGTTCGCAAATAGTGGGAAAGATATCCAAGGTCTCTACCATAGCGCGTGTAGCCTTTCCTGGATTTGCTAAACCTGAATGGGAAATGATCAGTGGCGATCGCAGTGATTCCTCGAAGAGCGCATGCTTGCCCCAGATGGCATGTTCCCCCAAATGCCAGCCGTGGTCGCCCCAGAGCACGATGATGGTGTTCTCGCGCAGCTTCAGTTCATCCAACCGCGCCAGCAACCGACCCACCATTGCATCAGCATAGGTCACGCAGGCTGCGTAGTGTTTGCGCACTTCAATGGCAAATTCCGCATCGGTATTTGGATTACGTTTCCAACGGTTGTACTTCATGAACTCACCTGAACCATGCCACGTGGTCTTTCCCTCGGGCTTTTTTGGATGCGACGTGGTGGGTAGCTTTGCCTCACGGTAGGGTTTCATATACTTCGCCGGTGCACCAAAAGGCAGGTGCGGGCGAATGATGCCCACGGCAAGAAAGAAGGGTTTGCCGCCCTTGGCCAAGCCACCCATCTGCTTTAAAGCTTCATCAGTAATTAATCCATCGGGATAGGAGGTGTCCGGACCATCGAAGGCTTGAAAGACATCCATGTCCTTGGCGTTCTTGCGGATTTCACCATTGGCCAAGCCATGCATGACTCCTCGTGGATGCTGCCATGAACCAGCGGGCAGTAGATGACGATTCCATGCGCCAGGCATCTCGGGCTTGGCATCATCATCCCAGTCTGGACCACCGCGTCCACCGGGATGATGGGATACTTTGCCCACGGACACTGTGGTGTAGCCATGCTTGCGGAACCAAGCGGGAAAACTCTTGCCCTTCATTGCTTCAGTCCGGCGGAATAGCGCTCCATTATCAGCAGGGCCATAGGTGCCGGTGAGTAGCGTGTAGCGGGAAGCTCCACAGGTTGGGGCCTGCACGTAATGCCGATGAAAAGCCCGCCCCTGTGAAGCGAGTTTGTCGATATTTGGCGAGTGGATGTAATCCACTCCGAAACACTTGAGCTCCGGTCGAAGATCATCAATGCAAATTAGCAATATATTAGGACGATCTTTCGCAATAGCCATAAACGGCAACAACGCTAACAAAATAAGAATTAGTTTCCGCATATGGTGCGCCGATGATGTCAGAAACAGCCGCGCTTGCAACGCCTTGCGGTGGGGGCTAAAACTTTTCCGGATCGATCACAACGTGCTTTACCGATTGGCGTTGGTAGGTGTAGGTGATGTGTACTGTCTTTTGCATTCACATCTGTGCCAGCAGCAATAAGCTGCTCAACGAGTTCAATATCCCCATCAACGACTACTTTGTGAATTGATGGTCCACCACACCCAACCAGAACCACGGCTGCGATTGTTGTGAGTAGGAGGTGCAGTCGGTTCCAGAGATGGCACAGCCAAGCTGGCATTACAGGCGGGACACTCGATGGTCTGACCCGCAAGTTCCTCAGGTATCTCCAAGCGTTGATTGCAGTTTGAACAAGGTATTTTCATTTTTGCTTTTAGATTAAAGCCTTCCAATACACCCCACCAGCAGCACGGCTGCTACTATTGCAATGAGTTGTGATTTCACGGTGAGCCGACTGTCATCGCAATGAGCGCAGTTTTCAAGCCGTTTTAACTGTTGCCGCAAAATGCCTTCAGCCTTAAAAACTAAGGGTTGATGGCTGAACCGAAAGTATACGAACTGGTCAGCCAGAAGGGCAATCGGAGCGGCCTCTAAGCTTTACTCAGAGGCCGATTGTAGCTATTTCGACTTAGTACTGATTCCGCGCAATGAAGTCTGGTGGATTCCATTTTCAGAGCTCAAAGGAAGGCATTCGGTCTGCACCAATATCGGACGAGATGCGTTGGCTCAGCATCGTGGTGTCGGCGAAGGCCTCAAAAAAGTGGCACCAGAAGTGGCGCCAACAATTTGATTGTTCAAAAAACCCAGTAAACATAGACTGAAACAAGGATTCTAAATAGTTACGTGTACTTATATGAACGCGCCATTCTCCCCAAACACAGCCTCCCTGCGTCGCCGCGATTTCCTTTATGGGCTCGGTTCATCATTGGGGGCGGTGGCGATGACCGACCTGTTAGCCAAAGAGGTTGCTGGACCATTGGCGCTAAAAAAACCAATGCACACGCCCAAGGCCAAGGCTGTGATCATGCTCTTCATGGAGGGCGGGCCGAGTCAGGTGGACACATTTGATCCGAAGCCAGCGCTCAATGCGAAGCACAAGACGGAATCCAAGCGCACGGCCGGTTTAGCGAATGGATTTCGTTTTTATGTCGGCAGTCCGTTCAAGTCGCGCAAGGTCGGCCAGTCGGGGTTGGACATGAGCGACCAGTGGGTCCACTTGCCCGAGGTGGCCGATGAGCTTTGCAACTACCGTGGATGTCAGGCCGAGTCGCTGAACCATCCTGAGGCGCTTTTCCATATGAATACCGGCAGTCGCCTGGGAGGCGATCCGGCTTTGGGTTCATGGATCAATTACGGGCTCGGCACGGAGAATCAAAACTTGCCTGGCTACGTGGTGATGACTGAATTGGCCATGCCGCAGGGTGGTTCGCGCAATTGGAGCAATGGATTCCTGCCCGCGCATTATCAGGGCACGCGCTTGCGTTCGAGCGGTTCGCCAATCCTCGATTTGCAAGCGCCCATGTACAAGACACGTGAGCATCAACGTCGCGCGCTCGATGAGCTGGCGTTTCTCAATCAACGCCACGCCGCAAAGCATCCGGAACACGCTGATCTTGCTGCGCGCATGGAGAGCTACGAGTTGGCTTACCGCATGCAGATGGAAGTGCCCGGAGTCATCGATCTCAAGAGTGAGCCTGAACTCGTACGCGAGGCCTACGGTATGAATCAGAAGGAAACAGCGGGGTTTGGCCGGCAGTGCCTGATGGCCCGACGCCTTGTCGAGAAGGGGGTTCGTTTTGTGCAAATTTTTTCGGGCGGCTGGGACAGTCACGATTATCTTGAGCGCGGCCATTCTTCTCGGATCAAGAGTGTGGACAAACCAATGACTGCCCTGATCAAGGACCTCAAAGAAAAGGGGATGCTTGAGGACACGTTGGTCGTGTGGATCGGTGAATTCGGCCGCACCCCGGATAACAACCGTCGCGGCGGCGTTTACGCGCTCGGCCGGGGGCACAACATTGATGCCATGACGATGCTCATGGCCGGCGGCGGCGTGAAACGCGGCGCTATCGTGGGCGCCACCGACGAGATCGGCGCCCATGCCGTGGAAGTCGCCCATCCCATCCGCGACCTCCATGTTACCCTCCTGCATCTGCTGGGTCTCGACGACAACAAGCTCACATACTTCCACGCCGGCCGCTACAAGCAGCTCAGCCAGTTTGGTGGAAAAGTTATCAAGGAATTGGTCGCCTGACTTAATCAAGCTGCTTAATCAAGCTGTTCATATGAAGAATATCATTACCACGCTTTTGATCATATTATGGCTTGGTCAGGTTCAAGTGGATGCTGCATCAGGAGCAAGGCCGAATGTGCTGTTTATTGCCATTGACGATTTGAACGACTACATCTCGCCGCTGGACAATCATCCGGGGGTGAAGACGCCGAATTTTGATCGCTTGGCCAAGCGGTCGGTCAATTTTGCCAACGCACATTGTGCGGCACCGGCATGTCATCCCTCGAGGGTGGCGGTGATGACCGGAGTTCATCCCGTGCGTTCGGGGATTTACCGGAACATGTTCGGTGCGCATGGGCCCCGCTGGAGGGATGAGTCACCGGTGCTGAAAAAGGCGGTGGTGTTGTCACAGCACTTCCGCGATCACGGCTACCGCGCGGTGGGCGGAGGCAAGATTTTTCACACGCTGCAATGGACGCCGGGCGATTCGCAGAACGACCCGGATGCATGGGATGCGTACCGTGGTGATCCGCTCGATCCCATCTCCGCTGATTGGCCAAGACCGAAACTGGTGTCCGATGAAAAGGCGGGCCTGACGAAGGGCCGCCCGCTTGGTGGCCACGCGAATAGCCAGCTTTTTGGCGCGGCACCGTTGTCTGATCCGGAAGAGAGTTATGGGGATCATCTCGTCACCGATTGGGCGATCGAGCAAATGAAGGAACCCGGAGATAAGCCGCTCTTTCTCGCGGTTGGTTTGTTCCGGCCACACATTCCGTGGGAAGTGCCGCAGCGATGGTTCGATCTGTATCCGCTTGATGAAGTGAAACTGCCCGAGCATCGGCCCGATGATCTCAAGGACGCGCACAGTCATGGTCGACAGGGCTGGCATAAGTGGGTGACCGACAACAAGCAGTGGCAGAAATTTATGCAGGGCTACCTCGCGAGCATCAGTTACGTGGATCACCAGCTTGGTCGCCTGCTTGATGCACTCGACGCTTCGCCGATGAAAGACAACACGATTATCGTGCTCTGGAGCGATCACGGATTTCACATTGGCGAAAAGGAGAACTGGGAGAAATTTGCCCTGTGGGATCAAACCACCCGGGTGCCGCTTTTCATTCACGCGCCGGGCCTCAGCAAGGATGGGAAAAAGACGCGCCAACCCGCGACGCTCACCGACATTTACCCGACCCTTTGCGAATTGGCCGAGTTGCCGGTCCCAAAACAGTGCAGCGGCATATCCCTTGTGCCACAGATGAAAGAACCAAGCACTCCCAAAAAGCAACTCGCGCTGACTTCGTTTCAGTTTTGGAGTGAGAAAACCCCGTCGCTGGCGGTGGCCGATCCGCGCTATCGGTTCATCCGTTACGGCAACGGCTTTGAGGAACTGTACGATCTTAAAAATGACCCGCACGAATTCACCAACCTCGCTGACGATCCCCGCTTGGCCAAGGTGAAGGCGCGCTTGGCAAGGGCGCTTCCAGCGAAGGTGGAGCCCATGCGAAAGATTCCCACTGATTCCCCCTACCACCGGGGTCGGAAGAGAGGGAAATCCACCAATTAACCATGCCACAAAGTCATTTCCGGAATCCTTGTTTTGATCCCTTCGCATTGCTGTAAGCACGATCTTTGAGCCAAATGAAGACTGGCGCTGCAACGGCCAAATCGATATCGTCTTGCCACTGATTTGGCTCTCCAACTGTCGTTGAAAAGTGATCAACCACATCATCGCATGAAACGTATTCTCTTCATTTTGTTGTGTTTCTCCCTGTCCTTGCAGGCCGCCCCGGTGAATCTTTTGATCATCACGGTGGATGACATGAGTGCTGACTCTGTCGGCGCCTTTGGCTGCAAGCTGCCCGGCACCACGCCGAACATCGATCGCTTGGCCGGGCAGAGCCTGAGTTTTGCGCATGCGCACATGACGGTGGGCAACTGCATGCCCG
>DUBL01000006.1 GCA_012960345.1 Gammaproteobacteria bacterium
CGTGGTCGGCAGCTCGAAAGCTACTGATTCAGATCCGATCGCCGGGGCCTTGTCACTGCTGTCGGCCAGCGCAGTGCGTGAGCGCTGCCATTGGGTTCTTGAAGCAGCGAAATCTGGTGAACTGACGCATTTTCGAGTCAACCTTGATGCGCTACCGCCTTGTGCCACGTTAGTAGCCGACGAAACGCGTTCTAATTACCCGGACCTTGACGTGCCGTACCACAGTCGCTGGCGGCATTTCGAGACAAGCGCGGGTGACTTGACCAAGACGACACTAGGCAAACCTGTTTCGGGCGATCTTGAATACTGCCGCGCCGCTATTGATTTGAGTGTCGTCAGCGTACTGCTTGATGCGGGTGCCGGTGACACATGGCGCTATCGAGATGAAACCACCCAAGCACAATACGAACGCTCTGAGGGATTGGCTGTTGCCAGTCTGCGAATGTTTGACAGCGGCCTTTTTTCGTCTGATCCTGGCCAATTCCATCGCGTCGATAGCGCCGCACTGTCTCGACTGGACGCGAGTCAACTCCAAACGGGTTTGCAAGTCACCGAAGACAATCCGCTACCTGGAATTAACCAGCGAGTGACGTTGTTGAATGCGCTCGGTCACGCGCTGTCCCACCAACCAGGTGCAGATGTTCTGGAACGGCCCGCCGACCTAGTCTTGAATGGTATCGATGGCGATACGATTCGGGCAGACGAACTTTTGTCCCACCTATTGGGACAACTGAACTCGATCTGGCCCCAAGGACTGTATTACAACGACCAACCACTGGGCGATGTTGGGTACCACCCCGCAGCACATCAAGTGGAATTCGCTAGCGGGCTGGTGCCCTTTCACAAACTCAGTCAATGGCTCGTTTACTCACTTCTCGAACCTCTGGAATGGGGAGGGATTGTGGTGACTGAGTTGGATGGCCTGACCGGCCTTGCTGAGTATCGCAATGGCGGCCTTCTAATCGACAGTGGCGTTATTCTTCCAGTCGATCCGAGTCTTTGTGATCAACCGCTAGCACTCGACTCGGAACCTATCGTCGAATGGAGGGCGCTGACCGTTGCGCTCCTCGATGAGTTGGCACCGCTGGTGAGAAACTGTCTTGGAGTAAACGCCCCTGCTTTCCCTCTCGCCCGCATGCTGCAAGGGGGAACCTGGTCAGCTGGCCGTCGACTGGCAAAAGAAAAAAGAACAAATGCCGCGCCGCCACTCACACTCAAACTGACCGGCACCGTATTTTAGGACCGAGATGACCACATTTAGGGCCATGTCGCGGTTATGTCGTCTGTCTATAAATCATAGCGCCGACTTGAAAACCATTTCATGCTAACGTCTTCTTGATACCCGGAGTCTTAATTTATGGATAGCACGATTCATATCGTTGACCACCCATTGGTGCAGCACAAGCTCAGCCTAATGCGTGAAAAAACGCAACCAACAGCAAGCTTTCGTCAACTAATGAGGGAAGTCTCCCTGCTGCTCGCCTACGAAGTCACTCGTGACTTGCCTCTGGAGACCACAGAAATCCATACGCCCCTCGAACTCATGAAGGCACCCGTATTGTCGGGGAAAAAACTGTGTTTTGTTTCTATACTGCGAGCGGGCAATGGGTTACTGGACGGTATGCTTGACCTTTTACCCTCTGCCCGAGTGGGCCACGTCGGCATTTATCGCGACCCCGACACCCTGAACGCCATCGAGTATTACTACAAGGTGCCGCAGGACATTGACGACCGGCTCGTCATCGTAGTCGACCCCATGCTGGCCACAGCGCACTCCGGCATCGCCGCGGTTGACCGCCTAAAGCAAGGCGGTGCCAAACACATGAAATTTGTTTGCCTACTCGCGGCCCCTGAAGGGATATCCGCATTTAGCACCGCACATCCCGACGTACCGCTTTATACGGCGGCCGTCGACCGTCAACTTAATGAACATGGGTATATCCTGCCTGGACTCGGTGATGCAGGTGACCGACTTTACGGTACTCGCTAATTAGACGCGACAACCGACTCGACGGCACGTGCGAAACGCGCCAATCCCTCGTCAATATCCTCGCTCGGGATAACGAGCGATGGTGCCATACGAATCACATCGGCACCCGCCACTAACAACAACAAGCCTTCGGCTTGGGCGGCGTTCAAAAACTCCCGTGCTCGGCCCGCCCATTGTTCGCGTAAGACGCATCCCATCAGTAGCCCGCGGCCTCGGATTTCACTAAAAAGACCCATGCCTTGCCGCGCATCGATCTCTTCGAGTCCGGCAACAATCCGCTGTCGCCTCTCCTCGACACCATTAAGCACCTCAGGCGTATTGATTAAGTCCAATGCCGCACCCGCCACCGCGCAACCCAGCGCGTTTCCGCCATAAGTACTGCCATGGGTTCCAATTCCCAGGGATTTTCCCACCTCGGCGCGACACAGCATGGCGGCAACGGGAAAGCCCCCGCCTAGCGCCTTCGCCGTGGTCAAAATGTCCGGGATAACCTGGTAGGCCTGATACGCATATAGATACCCGGTCCGCCCAACACCCGTTTGCACTTCGTCCATGATCATCAATGCATCATGCGTATCACAGAGTCGACGGATAGCCTCAAGAAACTCCGGATCCGCATCGCGAACACCGCCCTCTCCCTGGATCGCCTCGACCATCACCGCGCACGTCCGTGAGGAGAACGCTTCTTCTAATGCACCAACGTCGTTAAATGGCAAATGGGTAATGGCGCCGGGCAGCGGGCCAAACCCTTCACGATAGCTTGCCTGCCCCCCGACACTAACGGTAAATAATGTGCGCCCGTGAAATCCTTGTTCGAATGCAATGATTTCGTCCTTCTCCGCACCATGGTGATCATAAGCATAACGCCGCACCAACTTCAGTGCGGCTTCGTTAGCCTCACCGCCTGAATTACACAAGAACACCCGTTCTGCAAAAGTCGCCTCACACAACTTGCGTGCAAGTGAGATCGCCGGTTCATTAGCAAGCAGGTTCGACACATGCCATAGCTTGCCTGCCTGTTCGGTCAGCGCCGCCACCAGTACCGGATGCACATGCCCGAGACCGCTAACCGCGATACCTCCTGCAAAATCGACATATTCCCGCCCCTCTTGATCCCACAGTCGAGAACCCTCACCGCGCACAGGAATCTGCTGCCCGGGCGCATAATTGGGCACCATGAACTCGTCGAACATCTCGCGGCTGATTTTAGGCATCACAACTCTCCGTTTGGGCCATTCGCAATACTCAAGAACTATTTTAACTTCACGCCTTTAAAGATGCATAGCCAGCTATGATCACCGCTCTCCCACTAGTCTCAAAAGTTAAGAGACACGTCTTTATGATGTGAGTGGCAAACAGCAACGTACTGTGCCTGTTCCGTCGTCATGTAACGCTGCAAACGAAGGCCAATCGATTTTTTTAGAAGATCATCATAGACCTGCAGATCCCCAAGCAACTCAGTCTTAGCCCGTGATCGCCAGGCAACCTCCGCCTGAAACAACGCCAGTCCTTGGGACAAATAATTCAGCACTTTATCCATCTTGGGAGTCTTCTTCTTAAGCGCGCGTCGCGCTTTTGACAATTTCGACTTGATTTTACTGCTACCGGCAACGGTACCGAGCTTCTTCTCAGCCGCCTTAATCGCAGCGATTGCCGCCTTCACTGACGAATCCTGGACAATCTGAGTGAGGCTCGCGATTTCTTTATCCAAAGCCGCTAATGGGTCCGCATCTGTAATGAGTCCCTGTAGCCGCACTACATTGACGTAAGCGGCATCCACGGTCTGCCGATAACGGAGTCGAGCCTTCTTTAACGCCTTTGAACGTTCAAGGAATCCATCCCGTGCGCCTTTCCATGTTGCCGGCACCTGAGACAACAGATTTTCACGTTGTTCGCTCAAAATCTCAAACTCTGACTCTAACTTAATCTTTCCTGCTTCCGGACCATCATATTCCACAGACCAGTTCCGAATTTTCCGTTCAAGTTCCTCGAGTCGCTTGTTAGTGCGTCGCCCACGCGCCTCAACGCGGCGTACCTGGCGATGCAGCGGACGGTAGTCTGGAATGTAGACGTCCAAATTATTTTGTGCGGCAATAACATCATCGACCAACATCGGCACACCAATCACCGCCTCAAATCCCGCGAGCAAGAATTTCTGCTCAGATGTAGGTAGATAACTGACATCAAGGCCTTTCGCACGGGACACACCAGCCAACAAGGTCTCACCTTCGCTGTCGTAATAGGCGAATACATATTCCTCCAGGCATTCCTGCAACTGCGGATTCATCGGCGGGGGCGCCGTTTCTGACGTGAGGTGGATCCGATTGGGCAAGTAGTTAACAAGGCTGGGGTAATAACCGGCAATCGCAAGACCGACGAGTTGCAGGAGGATAAACGGCACAGCGCCTTTATAGATTTCAATCGTGCTAACCACTTTCGACGCCACACCTCGAAGATAAAACAGGGCAAAGCCAAAGGGCGGCGTTAAAAAAGACGTCTGGATATTGATCCCGATCATCACGCCCAACCAAACCGCCGTGATGTTGGCTGACGGGTCAGCCAAAAGAATCGGAGCAATGATCGGCACAACCACCACCGCAATCTCGATGAAATCAAGGAAAAATCCCAGCAGGAAAATCACGGCCATGACGACGATGAACTGTGCCCAAAACCCTCCCGGCAGCGAACCCAGAAAATTACGAACCAATTCCTCACCACCAAATGCGCGGAATGCCGAGGTCAACATGGCCGCACCGATCAGGATAATAAACACCATTGAAGTGGTCTTTGCGGTCTCCACCATGACACCGTGCATAGTGTTTTCGATCTTAAAAGTGCGCCAACCACTCCAGACCACACCAATCAGGAGAACCGTAGTTGCGATCCCCGCCAAGACGAGACCGATGACCTCATCAACACTCGTAATACGTTTTATGTTCAGGTCATAGAGACTCAATATGGCGACGATCCCCACGAATGACACCACCGCGAGAATGGCCGGAACATAACTATTCTTCTGCCCTTCGGTGAGTCGATAACCGGCCATAATTGTGGCGCCAATAGCACCGATTGCCCCCGCCTGATTTACCGTTGCGATGCCCGCAATAATTGATCCCAAGACGGCAAAAATTAGAACCAGTGGTGGCACCAGGGCAAGAAACACCCGTTTGGCAAACTGCCGATCAAACTCACCTTCATAAGGCACCGGCGGAGCGATATGCGGGCGAATCAATGCCGCGATTAGGATGTACCCCATATACAGCGCGACGAGAATCAATCCGGGAATCAGCGCACCCATAAACATGTCACCGGCACTGGCTGGCGTCACGTCATACTCGCTCGGCATTGATGACTGACCGGTGCTGAATTTGTACTCAACAAAACGTATCCCATTAGCGATGTCGCCTGCCCCCGATAACTGGTCAGCCAGGATAATGAGCACGATGGACGGAGGAATAATCTGCCCCAGCGTACCGGATGCACACACTGTTCCAGCAGCAAGCGAGTGCGAATACTTGTGCCGCAGCATGGCCGGCAGTGAGATCAACCCCATTGCAATAACTGTGGCCCCGACGATACCCGTAGTCGCTGCCAGTAGCGCCCCAACAAATACAACCGAGATACCAAGGCCACCGGGAATCGGTCCAAATAACTGGGCCATTGTGACTAACAGGTCTTCAGCAATACGAGAGCGCTGCAACATGATCCCCATGAACACAAACAGCGGAATGGCTATCAGCGTGTCCCGCTCTACATCCCAGTACAAACTGCGAAAATTAGTCACCCCGGCACTCAGCCACTGAACGGGGCCGCCCTGAGTAAAATACGCGTCTATATCACCCGCGAAGAGCCATCCACAAAGGGCAGCCAGTCCGATCGTCAAGATAGCTGACCCGGGTAGAGAAAACGCCACCGGGAATCCAGAACCCAAGGCTCCAACCATGAGCATAAAGAGCACTGCCAGAAAGACGAGTTCCATCATTACACCCCAGAGGACACGGTATCGTTGCGCCCCTTATCCAACTTCGCCTCACCCCTAAGTTCAGCGATGCTGTCAAGAAAAGAACTCAAAAACTGGATCGACATCGTTACCGAAAAAGTGACTAGAAATCCCACCATAAGGTACTTCACATACATGCCATAACCTTGCTGGCTCACTTCAAAACTCAGTAAGGGGCTATTCAAACTACTCCCCTTTCCCCACATGCCGGTGGCCAATATGACCCAACATAAGGGAAGGCCCATCACGATAGACCCGACACCATTGGCCCATGCTTTTCCGCGCGCGCTGAAATGAGTGTAAAGCACGTCGACACGAACATGCCCCTCGCTGATGAGAGCATACGCGCTACCAAAAAGAAACAGCGCCGCATACCAAAACCGCACCAAATCACCCATAAAGGCCTGTTCATAAGAGAAAATAAACCGCGTGATAACGATCGCGAATTGTGCCACAACAACCAGCAGGGCAAGCCAGACAAATCCCAATCCCCGCACAAACAATGCGATGACAAATCCCAATAGAACCAGCGGATAGTGCACGTATGTGCCCCGATAACTTGTTCGACCAAGATCCAGGGTCATCTGTTTCCCGACCAGGAAAATCAAGAGATCTTCCACACGAAGAAATGAAATCACCGCATCGACAATACCGACCAACAAGATCGCCCAAAAAAGAGCCCGCACGAGATATGTGACTAGCGCAGTCAAGCGAACAGCTTCCGTGCGCAACCCAACACCGCGAGTCAGCAACGGATAAACCACAGCAGCACCCAAACCAAACAGGCAAATGGCGATTTGAAACCAACCGAGGGTAATGGCCTCATCCATTAAAGGTTTAGGCAGCGGGTCCACTCCGAACCACCCTTGGTGGGCAAACAACGCCAGTATTCCCGGCCAGTCCATCCAAAAAATCAGAAAATTGTTCAATAAAAATAACCAGACAAGCGCCACCATGCCCCAAGCGCTCGAACGCAAAAACAACGTTACAGCCTGATTTTCCGCTGACATCTGGTCCTATTCTCTCTGATTCGACAAACTGGGCACGATGGTCCCGTAAACAACATATAACCAATCGCCGGCAGACACTGCGACACACGTCGCAATGTCCACCGACATAGCTCAGATACTAGAAAAAAGGGCGGAGTCCTCAGACTCCGCCCTTCAGTCAACTGCTTATCCTATCTAAATCCTTAGATTCAGATAACGAATCAGATGCCAAGCACTCGGTTACGTTGTGCGATAAACGGTACTTCAGAAAGATTCATCCAGCTTCCAACCGACTTGCGTGAGGCAAGCATACTGTCCAAAACACGGGCGGTCAGATTACTGTCCGCACGATATTCTTCGAAAACCTCGGCCGTCGCTTCGCCCGCTGCATCAAAGATATCGTCGCTGAACTCGCGCAACAGAACCCCATGCTCTTCAACAAGTTTTTTCATTGAGGAGCCGTTGTTCCAGCAGTACTCCGAATATAACAAGTTATTCTCAAGGGCAGCCGCCGCTTCGATCATCTTCTGATCAGATTTTGACAACTTGTCAAACCAGGCTTTGTTTAACCCGAATGACTCCATAGTGCCTGGCTCATGGAAACCTGGCCAGTAGTAATACTTGGCCGCTTCGTAGAACTTCATGAAGCTGTCGTTCCAGGGGCCTACCCATTCCGTAGCATCTATCGCGCCAGACACCAGGTTCTCGTAGATCTGACTACCCGGCAGGGAAACCGGCGAAGCGCCCATCTTGGCCAACACGTCGCCACCCATACCCGGGATACGCATTTTGAGTCCCTTGAAATCATCTGCAGAATTCATCTCCTTACGGAACCAACCCCCCATCTGTACTCCGTTATTTCCGGCCTTGAAACACTTCACACCAAACTCTGCAGTGAGTTCATCCCAAAGTTCCTGACCGCCACCCCAATCGATCCAGGTGTTGACTTCATTGACAGTCAGTCCAAAAGGCACGGACCCAAAAAATGCAAAGGCTTTGTGCTTGCCTTTCCAGTAATAGTCCGCAGCATGATAGGCCTGGGCATTACCAGAGGCGACTTCATCAAACGAATCAAACGCTTTGACTCGTTCGTTAGCCGCATAATAGTCGACGTGGAAACGACCACCACTCATCAATTCAAGGTTCTTAGCCAAACGCTGTGCGCCAGTGCCAAGGCCTGGAAAATCGCGCGGCCACGTTGTTACCATCACCATTTCGATACGCTCTTTAGCGATCGCAGGGGCTGCCAACGTTGTTGCTGCAACTGCACCGCCCGCGCCAGCGCTCTTAATAAAATCACGTCTTTTCATTCCTTGTATCCTCCCGGAAAATAACATCTTGAGTTGTCATCGACACCGCTACGCTATCAGATGCCACGGGTATTCCACAATACCTCGACGCATATCATACTCCCCCACCTGCCTGATGGTTATATGGGTTTTTCCCTCATTCAAGCCTAGATCCCAAAAGAAGCGCCATTTCAAGTGGTTATCCACCTAAATCGGACACTAAACGGTCCATGCCTGTGCCACATGGAAGCGAAACTCAGCTTCTCCGCCACCAGACAAATGCGCGAAGACCACACCACATAAACAGCGCCCACATCGTCCACCCTAGCCACCTGCCAAGCTGCCCCCCAAAGGCTTTAATCGGAGGCACCCGCGTGCCCAACTGCCAGCGGTGCGAGTCACTCCTATCCCTGCCCAATC
>DUBL01000007.1 GCA_012960345.1 Gammaproteobacteria bacterium
AATGGGATTCAGCCAGCGTAATCTCACCGAACTAACCCGCCTGATCAACCAGCCCTATGGACTCATTCTATGCGTAGGTCCGACCGGTTCTGGCAAGACGACTACGCTACACGGAATGCTTGCTGCCATCAACGAAGTCAATCGAAAGATCTGGACTGCCGAGGATCCAGTGGAAATCACACAACCGGGGCTGCGTCAGGTGCAAGTGCACCCTCAAATCGGCTTTACTTTTGCCGCGGCAATGCGGGCATTTCTTCGCGCCGATCCGGACGTGATCATGGTCGGCGAAATGCGCGATGAAGAAACAGCAAGCACGGGTGTAGAAGCATCACTAACGGGCCACCTTGTGTTCTCTACCTTACACACCAATAGTGCACCCGAAACTGTTACACGCTTGGTCGACATGGGCCTCGAACCCTTTTCGTTTTCGGATGCTTTACTAGGGGTGCTAGCCCAACGGCTCGCCCGGCGACTTTGCACCAGTTGCAAAGAGCAATACTCGGCAACTGCCACAGAACTCGAGGAGTTTTGCCGATATCTTGGCCGCCAAGAGGTCGATCGTTTGACTGATGGTGGCGTGCTGAAACTATGGAAAGCGCCGGGATGCGCTAAGTGCGACAACACCGGTTATCGGGGTCGAGTGGCGCTGCATGAACTCCTGATCAACAGTGACACCATCCGCGAGGCCATCCAACGACAATCCGGTGCTACCGAAATACGCGAGTTCAGCATTTCAGGTGGCATGACAACGTTGCTACAAGACGGTGTGGTCAAATGTATTGAAGGCCTAACTGACCTGAAGCAAGTGCTTGCTGTCTGCAGTCGCTGAACACTACAACGCTTTTTCCACGACAACCCCGGCGCGAGAAAAACTCAGCGTCGAGGGACTAAGCCCGTTTCATGAAACGCTCCGTGAACTCTGTGGCCGACATCGGCTTCGCGTAGTAGTACCCTTGACCCGTTACACAATGAAGCGCTTTCAACACCGCCTCATCCTCACTTGATTCGATACCCTCAGCTACCACTTCTAATCCCAATCCCTGCCCCAACTGAATCACGCTTTTGACAACTGCCTGTGTCTCCGGATGATTCGCGAGATCGAGGATAAAAGACTGATCAATTTTCATGATGTCGACCGGCAGGTCGTGCAACCATCGAAGCGCAGTACGTCCAGTTCCAAAATCGTCTATCGACACCTTCACACCACGCTCTCTCACCGCTTGAAGCTCTTCGATGGCACTAACCACATCTTCCATCAATACTTCTTCATTAATTTCGACCTCCAGGCAGCTGGCTTCAAGCCCGTGAGCGCCCAGCGCACGTTCAATCTCCGACAACAAGCGGCCCGACTTCAGCAGTTGCTCAGATACGTTGATCGAGAAGACAATGTCGGGCGCTCCAGTATGGCGCCAGTATGCTATCTGCCGGCAGGTTAGCTCTAACATTTGCAAATCGATACGACTGATTAATCCGGCTGTTTTGGCAACGGGCAAGAAATCTCCAGGTGACAACAGGCCTTTGTTGGGATGCTGCCAACGAACCAGGGCTTCTGCCCCAACCAAACGACCGTCTTCGAGATTCACCCGAGGCTGAAAATACGGCACAAACTGTTGTTCCAGTAACGCAGCGTAGAGATCGACTTCCGTCTTTAGATAGAACGACGGCGTCAACTGCATGTCGTCACGATAGAAGTCAACCTCGCTACTACTTGATTTAGCGTGATGCAAGGCGGCATCGGCCTTCTTGAGCAATGTTGAATAATCGCGGCCATTGCGAGGATGTAAGGCAATGCCTGCGCTACCAGTAATCCACATTGGCGTGTCACCAGCGAAAAATGCGGTTCGCGCTAATTCGGCTAGTAAATGATCAACCGCCGCATTGACATCAACCTGTAACAATGCATCGTCCTGCCCAATCCGCACTACTACCACCGCGAACTCGTCACCACCTAACCGGGCGACCTTGATCGTGAGCTTCCCGCCCGACGCCTTCACTGCCTGGGTCGCACCACTTTCTAATCGTTGTGCGACTGTCCGCAGAACTTCATCACCAGCACTATGGCCAATACTTTCATTGATCCGCTTAAAACGATTAAGATCAATCATGACGATGCCGAGTTGCTGCTGCGTCTCATCAACACCCTGCAGATACGATTCAATCGTCTCTTGAAAAAAACTCCGATTGGAAAGTCGCGTCAAATGATCTAAGCGCTCCATTTGGTGAAGTTGCGCTCTGGACTCTTCCTCTGCGCTCACGTCATGAATTGATCCCACCAGGCGAGACTCGCCACCTGATTCAAAGCTTCTATAACGAACGTCAACGGGAAATCGTTTTCCATCGGCACGGACCGCCGTTACCCGAATCGCCTCGTCTAACATTCCAGCATTGATTTGATCAAAAGAATCCGTTGTCTCGAACAAAGCGGAGAAACCCAGGCCCACGAGCTCGACAGGGGAGTATTGAAAAAGGCGTTGCGCACTCAGGTTACTGCCCACAACAAAGCCCAAGGTATCAAACGTGATGATCCCGTCCGCACTGACATCTAAAATTGCGCGCATCTGCCGCTCGAGCGTCACTATCGCTTCGTTCTTCTCAACAGGTGTCGTCATGACATTTCATTCACCAAGAATCTTTGAGGCTGCACAGAACTTCTTGATTGTTCGACAAGCCACTCAACAAAGTCCGCAGCCGGTAACGGCTTGCTGTACAGGTACCCTTGCCCTATGTCACAGCCAAGCCCGGCCAACTGGCTTGCGTGTTCGCGGCTCTCCACCCCTTCAGCAATGGTTTGCATTCCCAGTTCACGTGCAAGTTGAATCACGGCCCTCACAATCGGCCAGTTATTTCCATTCGGATCTCGAATAAATGACTGATCGATTTTCAATTTTTGGAAGGGTAATCGAGTCAAATAACTCAAGGCTGAATAACCGGTACCAAAATCATCCATCGCCAGGGACACACCCAGAGATCTAATCGCATTAACGGTAACAGCGACATTATCCACATCATTAATCACGACCGATTCTGTGATCTCCAGTTCCAGATCAACACCTTGGAGTCCATGCCGTTCAAGAGCCTGCCGTACACGGGCGACGAGATCGGGTTGACGAAATTGGATTGGCGATAGATTCACTGACATAGTGAGATCGGGCAAACCACTGGCGCGCCATTCGCTCGCCTGGCGGCAGGCTTCATCTAGAATCCAATCGCCCATGGGAATAATTAACTGCGTCTCTTCCGCGATCGGAATAAACTCGTCCGGTGAAATTATCCCGCGCTCCGGGTGTTTCCAACGCACAAGCGCCTCGGCACCAATGACAGTCTCGTCAACTAGAGAGACCTGGGGCTGATAGTAAAGCGTTAATTGTTGAGTTTCGACCGCCTCGCGCAGCTGTGCCTCCAACACCAAGCTCTGACTATGATCCCGGCGCCGCGTTACCTCCCAACCAAAATCCAGGCAAGCGTCACCACCTTTGTCGATAACAGCCTGCAGCGCAAGTCCCGACTTATGCATCAATTGGTCAAAATCATCACCATCCTTGGGACACCAGGCAAGCCCAAAACTGCAGGTCAAACGTACTTTATCTATCACCGATGCGGTATCAGCGCCCGACGCGTTGCCGAGATCAAAAGGCTCAACCATGACCATTCGAATAGCACTCGTGATTTGCGCGCCGATGACCTTGGCATTTGGAGCCGCCGCAACCACTACAAAATGGTAGCTACCGCCACGTGCCACATAATCAACACCACGGACAGCGCCTTGTATACGGGCAGCCACCTGCCCAAGGAGTTGATCACCAACTGCCGCCGTATAGGCCTCGTTGATTCGTGAAAATCGGTCAATCTGAACATGCAGTACAACCGTTCCCGCTCCCACTTCTTGGGCCTTCAGTAACCGCTCCTTGCCCCGCGCCCTCATTTCATCTGCATTGGGCAGACCCGTGACCCTGTCGGTCCGCCGAAACCGGTCGATTTCCTGACGCTCTTCCGTCACATCAGTGTGTAATAAGAGGTAACCTCCCTCTACCCACTATGACACGACCATCGGGTAGAGAAAACTCGGTGGTGTAATTATCTCCACGGCGTACCATGGCGGTTCGATTGGTAACTTCTTGCTCGACATCGACTTCACCAAACACGCCCATTTCAGCTACATGACGGACCAATTTTGGGTAGAGCGTACCGGGCTGACACAGTTCCCGTGGCAAACCATAAAATGATGCGAAGGTCGTGTTCACTAATACCACTTCAAGATCTGGCCCGATAATCTGCACGCCTTGGTCAATAGCTGACAAAGCATCGAGACCCATTGAGTGCTCGAGTTCTTCGATACGGTGTTCTTTTTCTTGTGCCCGACGTCGCTCGACAGTGACATCAGTATGAACGAGCACAGATGCTCCCCCAGCAAGATAGCGTGCTATCACTTCAATAATGCGACCATTCGGTAACGTCAAATCGCGCTGATATTCCCGCGTATGGCGAGTCGTCTCAACCCACTCTGTCACGAGGGTTTCTATGTTTCCGTCACCATAGACGCCCTGCTCGGCCAGATAACGTACGATTGCAGTCAAACTGACACCTGGTTCACACAGGTCTGCCGGAAACTCATAAATGTCTTGATACGCACGATTGCAAAACAATAGATTCATCGTTTCGTCAATAACGCTCATACCCACCGCCAGATGATCGATTGCCTGGAGACTGAGGACGTGTTCCAGCTGCTCTAACTTCTTTACCGCTACCCGCTCTTGAAGTCGTTGTTCTGTTACGTCACTGTGCAGAAACAAATAACCCCCACCACGTAAAGAACGGCCCATCGCCAACAACGTTTTGCCCTGGCGGGTAACAAAGTCGCTCGTGTAGCCTTCCCCGCTCCGCACTAACGCAGTTCTTTCCCTCACTAATTCATCAACATCAACATCACCAAAAAGATTTTCTTCCGCTGCGTAACGCAATAATGTTTCATACGGTGTGCCCACTTGACGCATACGTTCAGGAATCCCATGAAATCCTGAAAACGCTTCGTTCAGCAGCACCACATTGAGTTCATCATCAAGCAGCAGAACACCTTGATCGACGCCTGACAGCGCATCGAGACCGATCGTAGTCTCAAGTTGTCGAATACGACTTTCCTTCCCATCCAGCTCCGCCCGTTGAATGTTCCGCTCGCTCAGGTCCTGCAAGGAGTACGCCAATAACGGCTCGCCACTGCGAATGGTCTCGGAAAGACGCAGCTCAATTGGAAAGGTCGTCCAGGATGTCTCACCAAAAGTAGTTTGATCGCGCCGCCGCGCGGTTCCCTCAAACACTCGGTCAAACAGTGCTCGATTACCTGCCTGCCAGTAATGCCGTACGGCGGCTTCATGGCGAAACCAGTTCTCATCATCGGCACCAATTTCAGTCACCCGCCGACCAACTAGCTCAGTGAGCTCGTAGCCAAACATCTCAACTGCGGTGGCGTTAGCCGAGCGGATAACCAGGTTACTGTCGACCGTAATCGTTCCGAAAAACGCTGTTCGTTGGACCACTTCCAGTTCTAGACGATGCTCCTCGAGCTCCGCCAGATTTGCTTCGGCAACCTTGAGCACTTCTATGCGTTCAAGATCCTGTTCTTTCTGATCAGTAATATCCCGGACCGTCTCAATGGCACCTACCAGACGCCCTTCACCATCGTAAAGCGCGCGGGCAGACTCAGCGAGCCATCGCCCTTTAGGGCCTTGACTTTCTGTACTCAGGTACCCTTCCTCATCACGCTGAACAAAAACATAATGATCGCGAGATCGAGCGTTCCAATCGAGCGCCAAATCGATTAACACAGGACGGCGCTCCCCGTAGAAGGGTAGCGCGTGTTCATAGTTACCCTTGCCCAACATATCGGAGGACAACACACCACTCAACCTTTCCATTGCAGCGTTCCAGACAGTGACCTCTCCTTTGGTATTGATTATCCAGGTGGCATCGGGTAAAGCTTGAAGCGAACGAGCAAGTGCGGCATCTTCTTCGCGTCGGCTATCGAGATCCCGCCTTTGTGCTGCCGCCTCCTGTTGTTCCTGCCGCAACTCATAAATGGCCATCTGCTTAGCACCCATCAGGCGAATGACAAACCATGCGGCAACCAATGTCAGAAGAGTCGTAAGCGCGAACACCACCGTTACAGCAGGCGTTGAATCGATAGCATTACTCCAGACAACCACCTGGCCTTCGGCAAAAGTCGCTCGAGTAAGACGTACTGTAAGCCACATCACCAACGCCGAACCAATCCCACTCACTACAATGGCCAAGGCAATCATGGGTGCCAACGATCGATCACGCCACCGACGACCGAGCGCACGAAAAATCGGCGGCGACGCCTCGTCTGACTGTCTTGTTACCAACGGTTCCGGCACGGCATGTTCTCCCACTAGATAAGCGAAAACTACTGACGCTCCTTAAAAGAGTCAACTTTATTCTTTTTGGTGTTATTTGTTATCAGCACTCTCATCAGCCCACACGCTCCTCGGTGCCTGAAATAACATATTCCATTGATTTAATTTGTTTTTTTAAAGTTTTTAAGGAGAAATTCAAAACCGCACAACAATGCCCCTGCTCAAAAAGACATTTGTTCTCTACTGTCGAACGAGCCTGTGTATCGACCCCTTCTAAACTGCCCCATTTGGACCTAGCAAAGCCAGGCACCCAGCAGGCAACCCGTTGCTGACACCCACCGCTCGCGTCACGATCACCACTAACGTGTATACCCTTTGGTTATCTCCTGCAAGGCCGCGTTGTGCCGACGCCAACGCACCGCTGAACACCCACCAAAAAACCATGGACCTACAGTGGGTGCGCCCCTATACTGCGCGCCGCCCGCCGCTCCCTGACCGAGGATTTTCGGAGTGTTTCTTGCTTTCAAACTGATGCGCAGCCTATCTGCGCTAATGATCTCGGTTGCCCTGCTCATGTTGAGCAACAGCCTATGTTCCACCCTGCTTGCGCTACGCGGAAAGATTGAGGGCTATTCCAATGAATTCATCGGTCTCACCATGTCCGTCTACTTTATTGGTTTTTGCATTGGTACGTTCCGCTCCGGCCCACTGATCAATCGCGTTGGACACATTCGAAGTTTCGCCGCCTTCGGGGCAATCACCTCTGCGTGCACCTTGTGCTTTGTACTGATCATACATCCATGGGCATGGCTCATTACGCGACTTGTCATGGGGGCCAGCATCGCCGGCATGTTTGTGGTGGCAGAGAGTTGGCTGAATAACCGTGCCAGTAACAAGGCTCGTGGCACCGTGCTCGCGATCTACATTATGATCGGTTACCTAGCCGCTGCCATTGGGCAGCAAGCACTCCCTTGGGCGGATCCCGCTGAAGCCAATTTGTTCTTGCTCGTGGCAATTTGTTTGTCACTGGCTGTGGTACCCGTTTCTCTTACCCACGCGACCCACCCTGATCCAGTTCCATCGCCGCGACTAGACGTGCGGCGCCTGTTGTTTACCTCTCCAGCGGCGGTGACTGGCTGCTTTGCCGCCGGCCTTGCGATTGGCGCCTTATGGGGTCTTGGGCCAATCTACGCCAGAGACATCGGCTTGAGTGTGAACCAGGTAGCAATGTTCATGAGTGTGGCACTCGTCGGCGGGCTCCTCTTTCAACTGCCCATTGGTCGGTTATCAGACCGCCTGGACCGACGCAGTGTGCTGCTAGGGACGACGCTCTTGGGCGGACTAATCGCAATCGGCCTGACCCTTGGCCCGGCGCTACCTTTCCCCGCTTTGCTCGGTGCTATCTTTTTGTACTACGGATTCACATCCACCCTGTACCCACTTAGTCTTGCCTACGCCAATGACTATCTTGAACACGACGACGTGGTGACCATGGGCAGCGGCTTTGTTCTTGCCTTCAGTGTGGGCGCGGCACTCGGGCCGATTGGGGCCTCTCTCACCATGCGCTGGACCGGACCCAGCGGATTGTTTCTCTTCGAGATTCTCGTTGCATCCAGCCTCACGCTCTTCACACTGTGGCGAATGCGCGTGCGCATGTGGGCCGGTATCATGGAAAAGGATCCGTACGTGGTACTCCCCGACGCCCATGCACCCGTCATTGTGAGCGAACTCGATCCCCGCGCAAGCGTCAACGAAAACTACGACACAGGGGCCGATACCCTGGTGACTTCGGATACAGGCCTTACCGACGTCAACGTCGAAACGACTTCAGCCGAGTTCCTTAAAGCCGATGGGGCGAGGAGCACTGACGTATCCGAGGATACACCCTCAGCGTAACGTCGATATCAGGTCAAACAGCGCCCATCGAGAATAAGGAATGGCCTAGCCATAATCGCCCGCAATACGGTGACCACACCCGCTAACCCATCCCAACCCGAGGTGTGACCCACCCGGTCAAGCGCTGAAAGAGCAGGCCCGAGTCGATCGCCCTTGCCCGCCATGAGTGCGACCAAGGCTTGATGTATTGCTTCACCACCCTCACCTTTCACGGCAGCTTTTAGATGGGTTTGACTGACCGACCCCGTCCCCTTAAGACCGACCTGCACAGCATTGGCTAATTGATGTTGCCAACGTTGCGCACCACAGGCCGACAAGGCAATCAACATACCGGCTAGGAAATCATCGCCGGACGGTGTCAAACCCGGGCCAAGTCCAATCAAGACGCTCACAGACCGAGCCAA
>DUBL01000008.1 GCA_012960345.1 Gammaproteobacteria bacterium
TGGCAGGTGTGGTAACCAGTGATGAAATCGAGGACAAAGCACACAGTCGGGGGTTCAATTTCTACACGTCCCATGTAGCTGATCCAATGCCAGCAGCCGTGGGTCTAGCAGTGATTGATGTGATTGATAAGGAGAACCTGCGTCAGCGCGCGTTAGAGCAAGGCGATTATTTGCGCCGGCAGTTGGAGATATTGGCGCAGCGGCATGAGGCGATTGACGACATTCGTGGAGACGGACTACTGGTCGGTGTTGAGCTGGTCAAGGATCGTGATTCCCGGGAACCCCACCACGAATTAGGGGCATTGACCACCAGTCGGTGTTTTGAATTGGGTTTGAGTATGAATATTCGTCGTCGACCGGAACGCGGTTCGGTGTGGCGTATCGCGCCACCGATCACAGTGACTCGAAACGAGATCGACCGTGCGATTGCTATACTTGATCAGGCCTTGTCCGAGTCTGTTGATCATCTGGCACGGGGCGATTGAGTTTTAGTCAGACAGGTGAGGCCAACGCGAGCCATCTTATGAACGGTTGCACCGAGCGGTTATTGTTTTTGTCTAATGGGTTCATGCAGGTGATGGGTGTTGGTTTCGAGTGTCGTGAGAAAAATGGGCTGCTCGCACAGGGTGGAATCTTCGAGTGTTGGCAATAGTTATACTGAGGTTATGACATGAAGTTTGATCGATCTAGTTTGTTTGGTCTGAAACATTGATAGGGCTGCGTGGTTCGCGATGACTGTCGTTGACGAAACAATCGCATTTACTTGGCGTTGCTTGCACACTTGGCGTCAGGCAGCAATCAACACTTGGTGGTGTCTGGTCGGTTGCTCGATCGGTGATTTCGGCACCATTTGGTTCTTTCAGTGGTCGGGTATTGAGTGGCCGGTGATGGTGATCATGTCACTCGCCATTGTTAATGGACTGTTGACGTCGATCGCGTTGGAGACGATTGTTTTGCTTCGACAGATGGCATTGGCCTCGGCATTGCGGACTGCTTGCGGAATGTCCATGATCTCCATGGTATCAATGGAGGTCGCCATGAACAGCGTGGATGTGTGGGTGATGGGTGGTGCAACACTTAGCCTGTCCGTTTTGCCCTTAATGTTGTGCGCCGGGTTTTTCGTGCCTTTTCCTTATAACTACTGGCGACTGAAAGCGCTCGGAAAAGCCTGCCATTAGTTTGATGCGGCATTTGGTCAGGCATCCATTTTTGTTGATGGCGGCGCTAGCCGCGTTCGGTGCTGGGGTCTGGTTGTGGTCTGAGGGTAAGGAGCCTGCGCCACCCTTGGCATTGGTCGACACCAGGGGTGTTGAGCATTCACTTGAGCAATATCGTGGAAAAGTAGTAGTCGTCAACTTTTGGGCGACGTGGTGCCCCCCGTGTGTTGAGGAATTGCCTAGTTTAGAGAATGTGTGGCAACGCTACCGGCAACAGGGGTTGGTAGTGCTTGCGGTGAGTGGTGAAGAAGCTGATGTTGTTACTTCGTTTCTCGAGCAACTTCCAACCGACATCACGTTTGCTGTGTTGATCGATAGTGACATGAAGACCGGGAATAGATGGCAGATTCGAGGATTGCCTACCACGGTCGTGGTGGATCGCAGCGGTCATTTGCACTGGCGCGCTGAAGGCCAACTGGATTTCTCGACCTCGAAGGTCGATGAGATATTACTCGCGCTGCTCGATGATTAAATCACGACCGTTTAAGAGCATCAGTTAAATTCCGCTAGGGCCGTAATCCTTGAATACTTCGGCCACGCGGATTCGATAATCATCGAAGATGGAGGCTTTTCCTTCCTCCTGCGCGGTTTGATGCATCAGGTGATGGCGCCAGTCATCAACGGCTTGGCGGTCGCGCCATGTCGAGATTGAAACAAAGCGACCACTGTCAGCTACGCTCTGAAATCGCTCTACTGAGATGAATCCGTCGATTTTCTTAACCTCGTCAAGCAGTAATTGTGCCAGTTCAAAATAGCGTGACTGTGCCAATTCTTTTGGCTCAAATTCAAAGATGACAATAATCATTTGGGTTCCCTGGTTTTTCCCATAGCGTCGATAGTTTTACGTCAATGGGTGATCAACGGATGCTACGTGGGCAATGTTAATGCTTAATCACAGGCATTTCTAACGGTGCGCGCACGGTAAGGTACTCTGCTCCCTCCTCGGTAATCACGATATTTTCTTCGTGTACCAATTGTTGCCCAGGGGCGAATGTCATCCCCGGTTCCAGCGTCAGAATCGCGCCCGGGGCGAGCGGTGTGTCATCGCCGGCGCGCACCGATGGCCATTCTGTGAGCTGCATTCCCAAGCCGTGGCCCATCCGGCCCACACTGTTACCCAGCGCGCCGCCAGCCTCAAGAACTGACCACATCGCGAGCCAGACGTCTGTGGTCGTCGCGCCCGGCCGAGCAGCTGCAAAACCGGCATCGGTTGCGCGGTGAACGACTTCGTGTGCTTTGCGCGATGTGTCGGATAAGGATTCAAAGCTAAAGTTGCGATCGAAATCGCAGAAGTAACCATCAAAAGTGGTGCCGGTATCAATGATCAGTACGTCACCAGACGATGGTATGCAATCGGTTGGGCCCATGATGATGCTGTCATACCCTCCGGGGCCTGAGCCTGCGACGATGTAGGGGCAAGAGTCAGCTCCGCGCTGTAGCAGATCGATTCGTAAAGAGCGACAGATGTCCCGCTCGGTTTCACCGGTTTGGATTGCACTCGGTAGGTCGGTGAATGCTGCGGAAGTCAACTGACAGACATAGCGAATCTTTTCGATTTCGCGTTTGGATTTAATAAATCGGAGTTGATGCATTAGCGCCGCTGCGTCGACAAACTCGATGGGCCGGACCTTGTCGGCTAGAGACCGATAGTCCGTGACCGGCATCCGCAAAAGGGTCTCTTGCCCCATCGGCGCACCGACCCGTCCAAAACGTTGAGGTAGCTCTTTTAGTGTATTCGCCAATAAAGACACACCATCGTCTTCAGGTCGGGGTGATGGCCAGGTGCGAATGTCTTCTATCCAGGTGGCTGCCATACCGCTCGCGCCGATCTCCGGAATGAGGGCGATCGGGCGATCATTGGCAGGAACCACTAGAAACCAGGGACGAGTCGGGCTTTCGAAGAACTGTGTATGAAAGCCGGAGAAATAGCGGATTTCCGCTTCGGTAGTCAGGAGTAATCCATCCACTTCCAGCGTGCGCATGGCAGTTTGCATTCGCTGAGTGCGCTCTGCGAATTCGCTTTCGGGAAAGCCGCGTTCTGGGGGAAACAAGTGTGGATCAGATTGATCAGTCATTTTCTTTAGCCGAGGGTGGGGGCGAGGTCGAGCGCTAAAGCCCGTTTAGGCAGGTGCGTCAGGAAGTCGCCAGGGGTAGCTGATACAGTTGGCCGAAGCCGTCAATGGGATCATCAATCTCAGCCAGTCGCAGGCTATGCCAGATCATTGCGTGATTTGACGAGGTGATCGGTTTGCCCAGTTCATCTTCCACTTCGTGCACGATGTCGGTCAGTCGCAAACTCGTGCACGACAGAAAGATGCCATCGACTTCCTGACGACGGCCAATTTCAAGCAAGGCTTTTCGGATACTGTCGGTCGTGATACGGGCAGCGCGGTTGTCATCTTCTTCATTGAATGACCCAAACACGGGAATGCTGAAACCTTTGGCCTCAATATAGTGACGCACGGTCTGGTTAATGTCGTCGCGGTAGGGTGTGAGTACGCCGATTCGTCGAATATCAAGTGCATTGAAAGCCGCAAAGGCTGCGGTGATCGGGGTAGTTGGCCGGGCTTCAGGTCGACCTTCGCGGATCAGGTCGAATACTCGTTCTTCGCCAATGACCATTGAGGCCGAGGTGCAGCCGTAGGCGACGACATCAAGTGGCATACCCGGCAGGATAACCGATGCCTGATCTGCAATATGGCTTGCCATCTGTCTCAGTGTCTCGGGCGTGATTGTCGGGGAGTTTGGAATTCGCGATTCGTAGAACGCAACCCCCGGTAGGGTGACAACCTGACGGTATTCGTATTCCATCGTATGATCGGTAGCGAGGACGATAAGCCCGATTCGCGCACGTCCCGCGATTCCCGCATCGACGTCAAATGGAATTTTCGTAATGTGGGTAAAGCCATCTGTCGTTGAGATCTGCATAGTCATAATGCATTCCTTCTTTATGTTTGCTGGCCGCTTTCGAATCGCATGCCCTCGCGCGGGATTGCAGTTTGATGTTGGCCGATGAGATCCGCGGTGATGCGGGCGGAACCGCACGCCATGGTCCAGCCCATGTGGCCGTGACCGGTATTCAGCCACAGGTTGTCAAAGTCTGTGCGGTCAATGATAGGTAGTCCGGTTGGTGTCATCGGCCTCAGTCCAGCCCAGTAAGTCGGCGCTGCGTAGTCGGCGGCCTCTGGAAGAAGGTCGCGTGCGAGATTCATCATGTGCCTGAAGTCTCGTGGCTGATGAGTAGTATCGTAGCCGCTGATCTCGGCTGTTGCGGTGAGGCGAAGACGTGAGCCCATTGGGCAATAAGCGAGTAGATTGTCTTCGTCCACGCCGCCGATTGTCGGCGGGTGATGCTTCGCTGTCACGGGTAACGTGACCGAATAGCCCTTGACCGGGTAGACCGGCAGCTGAATGCCGAGGTTTCTGACAAGGTGTGGGCTGTACACGCCAAGAGAAAGGACAAAAGCATCGGCAGTTACGTCGCCTTGATCAGTCGCCACACTCTCGATCCGTGTGCCTGCACTGCGCAGGGATGTGATAGCAGTGTTAAAGCGAATGTCGGCGCCGGCTTGACGGCACTTTTCCATCAGCGCGTTTGAGAAAAGCCGCGCGTCGCCGCTTTCATCGTTTGTTGAATAAAGTGCGCCCGCAATACGTGGCCTCGCCTGTGTGAGGCCCGGATCCCGGATAATCGTGGCATCTGAGTCGAGCACTTCAATGGTGATGCCTTGGCCACGCAGAATTTCACACTTCCTGGCGGCGGCTTCGAAGGTTTCAGCAGAACGATAAAAGTAGAGTAGGCCGCCGTCGTTACCGTCGTAACTGATGCCGGTTTGTGTAACGACCTCTTGTAGCCGTTCTAGAGAATAACTGCATAGTCGGGCTTTACGGCGAGTATTGGTTGTAGCCCGCGTATCATTGCATTGACCGAGAAAGCCCGCTACCCATCGCCATTGGCGAGTGTCGAACTGGGGTCGAAAGCGAATCGCCTGATCGTTTCGCCACAGCGACCGTAGCATCATGCGAGGAGCGCGGGATGATGCCCAGGCATAGGCGTGCCCTGGAGCCAACAGGCCAGCGTTCGCAAAACTGGTGAAGTTGGCCGCGTCGCGGCCTCGATCGATTAGGGTGACCTGATAACCGTCTCGAAGAAGTTCCCACGCAGTGGTAACACCCGCGATACCAGCACCGAGTACAGCGACGTGCATAAGAGTTGAACGAGACTCAGTCTAAAGCGGCGATCACAGCGATCTCGACTGAAAAATCAGGCGATGCCAGGTTCGCTTCCACACACGCGCGACCCGGCGTATTGCCCGGTGAAATCCATGCATCCCAGACGCCATTCATTTCGGCAAAATCATCCATGCTGGTGATCCAGATTGTGGTTGAGATCAACTTGCTTTTGTCCGTGCCGGCTTCTGCAAGCAATGCGTCGATTCGATCTAGAACATCTTGGGTCTGGGCAGCCATCGTGCCACCCGGCACGCCTTGGGCGACCTGGCCAGCGGTGTAAACCGTGTTGCCGTGAACCACGGCCTGGCTCATGCGTTCAGCCACTTGAATTCGCCGGATACTCATGAAAAATCTCTCCTGGTGTGTGAATTGCCTGTTTTAACGGTCTGCTATTCACTGTTTGAGTGGATGGTAACTATCGTTACCGCAGATCCCCGTCTACAGGAACATCTTATCCTTATCCAGCGAGACCTGCCTAGTTGCGATAGTATTTAGCGTTTGAAAATGGGTCGGTAGGTTCATTGGGGGTTTTTGAATGGAGCGGTGGCGGGGACACCCTTATGCTGACCAGGGTTGTTTTGACTTGAAACAGGAAACAACGTGAAGAATCAATGGAGCGAGGCGGAGGCTGCGGCTTGTGGGGACGATCCGCTGGCAATGCGAGTTTACAGTTCTCGGCTAATCGGTCGGGAGGCGGCCTTGGTCTTACACGGGGGAGGCAATACCTCGGTTAAGGCGCCGTTCATCGATATGTTTGGTGAAGTGAGCGAAGCGCTGTTTGTCAAGGGTAGTGGATGGGATCTCGCGACTATCGAAGGCCCAGGATTCGCACCCGTCCGGTTAGACGTCCTCAAGAAAATGGCTCGACTGTCAGCATTGTCAGATCCGGATATGGTGTCGGCGCAGCGGGTGGCATTGCTCGATGCTGGAGCGCCAAATCCGTCGGTTGAAGCCATCCTCCACGCCATTATCCCGTTTCGTTACGTGGACCATAGCCATGCCGATGCCGTTGTGACGGTTAGCAATACACCCGAGGGCGAAACTGCGATCCGTTCGATCTATGGAGATCGGGTTTTGGTTGTGCCTTACGTCATGCCGGGTTTTGATTTGGCCCGAGCTATTTGGCGAATGACTCAGGAGGTGGATTGGACTGCACTTGAAGGTATCGTCCTTATGCGTCATGGGCTGTTTACGTTTGCCGACGATGCTAGAGAAAGTTACCGCCGCATGATTGATCTTGTGACGGAGGCAGAAGATTTTCTCGGCGAAGGTGGGTCGCTCGAGAATTCCCGCGGAAGCGTAGCTGCTCTCGCCCTGGCTACTTTGCGGGGCTTGGTTTCTCGATCTGCTGATGCCGCTATGCTGGCTCGTTTTGACGGATCGCCTTGCGCCTACGCGTTTGCTTGTAGAGAGGATGCCGATTCGGTTGCTACCCGTGGTCCGCTGACGCCCGATCATGTTATTCGAACCAAACGCTTGCCGCTGGTGGTGACCGATCAGCCTGAAAAGGCGTTGGCTAAATACGAGTCTGGCTACCAGACTTATTTCGATGCTCACACTCGGGCGGGGCAGCAAATGCTAGATCCGGCACCACGCTGGGCATTGTGGCCGGACTCTGGCACGGTGTCTTTTGGTCGCAGCGTCAAGGACGTGGAGGTGGTCGCTGACATTATTGAACACACCGTAGAGGCGATTGTCCAGGCGGAGTGCCATGGTGGTTGGAGGGCTTTGCCTGCCAGCGATGTTTTCGATGTGGAGTATTGGGATTTAGAGCAGGCGAAGCTTCGCAAGGGATCGTCGGCTGCCGAGTTCCAGGGCCGTATCGCGCTGGTGACCGGTGCTGCCAGTGGCATCGGGCAGGCCTGCGTCAAGGAGTTGCTGGCAAACGGAGCGGTTGTCGCCGCGCTTGACGTTAACCCGCTGATCACTGAACAGTATGAGACGAGTAATGTCTTAGGGATTCGGTGCGATGTGACCGACAGTGCTGATGTCGCTGATGCCGTTGAAAGGGTTGTGCTTCGCTTTGGTGGGCTGGACATCGTTGTAAGCAATGCGGGTATTTTTACTGCCAGTGCACCCATCAGTGAAATGAAAGAAGAGGATTGGTCACGCAGCCTGGATGTGAACCTGTCGGCGGCTATGCGGTTGTTACGGGTGAGCATTCCATACCTCGCGCATGGTATAGATCCATCAATTGTGATTGTCGGATCAAAGAATGTGTCGGCACCGGGCCCGGGTGCAGCTGCCTATTCGGCAGCGAAAGCCGGATTGACCCAATTGGCGCGAGTCGCCGCGCTGGAACTCGCATCGTCTGGTATCCGAATCAACACCGTGCATCCGAACGCCGTGTTTGATACTGCGATCTGGACTGATGAGGTCTTGCAGGCCAGGGCTAATCATTACGGACTCAGTGTTGACGAGTACCGGACCAGCAATTTATTGGGAACCCAGGTTCGCTCGAAGGATGTTGCCCGCATGGTGTGTGCCATGGCCGGTTCTTTGTTTGCTAAAACCACGGGCGCACAGATCCCGGTTGATGGGGGTACCGAACGAGTGGTCTAGAAGCGCCAACGCGCAGACAGGTATCGAGATTGCTTCATTTGCCAGGTGACGACACCATGAACGAGATCAGCACACAGACGTTCCAACGGCGGAACTCCCGAGAAACCCGATTCTTTCAGGCTTTGTTGGAACCTGCGGGTATTCGTTTCAATGGTTCTAATGAGTGGGATATCACTATTCATGACGCACGGTTACTGCCTCGAGTGATGCGTTCCGGAACCCTGGGTCTCGGTGAGGCCTATATGGATGGCTGGTGGGATTGCCCGCGCCTTGACGAGATGGTCTGCCGAGCACTGGTGGCGGACATCGAGAACAAAATTCGTCGCAATATCCGGTATACACTTTTTTCGCTATGGTTCGGTCTGATTAATCGACAGAGCGTCTCCCGAGCATTCATGGTGGGGGAGCAGCATTACGATCTCGGCAATGATCTATTCCAAGCGATATTAGATGCGTCTA
>DUBL01000009.1 GCA_012960345.1 Gammaproteobacteria bacterium
GCTTGAGTGGGGTGCCTGCAGTTACGTGGTTGGCAATGCCCCTGGGGATCTTCGGAATCAATTCACGCCCGTATCGAGCCACGATGACAACGGCTTCACCGAGGCTGTCAACCGCTGGCTAGTCGGCTCATCCGTCTCCCTACCAAGATAACCTCCCCTCGATAAAAGCCCTCCCTTCCGCAGAGGCCGGCGCTGCAAAAAAACGCACCTTGGGGGTCTGTTCCAACAACCGACCCTGGTGCAGAAAGACCACCTCATCGGCCAAACGCCGCACCTGCCCCAGATCGTGTGACGCCACCACCAATTTGGTACCACTCTCACTGATGCGGAGCATGATGTCCTCGACTGCAACGGTACCAGCGGGGTCCAAAGAAGCCGTGGGCTCGTCAAGAAACAACACGCGAGGCTCCAGCGACCAGGCCCTGGCAAGGGCAAGGCGCCGCTGTTCCCCACCAGAAAGCACTCGGGCCGGGCTACGTGCTAGCGCCTCCAAGCCGGTTTCACGCAGCATTTCGAACGCGCGTTCTCGGTTAGCACGACCACGAATACCGTGCACCTTCAGCGCATACGTCACGTTATCAAGCACCGTGCGCCGAAGAAGCACCGGGTGCTGGAATACCATGCCCTGACGGCGGCGGTGTTGAGCCCCCGGATTACCGTTCCAAACAATCGTCCCCGCACTCGGTGCGAGCAGGCCGTGACACAGTCTAAGCAGCAAACTCTTTCCGGCTCCGTTAGGCCCAATGACAAAAGTTCTTACTCCCGCTTCGAAGCGCAAACGCACACCAGACAATAAGTGACGACCCCCCGCTTCGAATCCGAGTCCAACGACCTCCAGTGGCAAGATATCTGGCTCGGGCCAAGTACGCTGAGCCACATCAATGTGATCAAGATGATCGTTCATCACCGGCCCTGCAATCGGGATGCACCTAACCGCACAACGACGGTCAAGGCATTCACCAAGACCACGATCAAAACCAGTATCAAGCCCAGACCCAGCGCCATCGCTAGATTGCCTTTACTGGTCTCCAATGCGATGGTCGTTGTCATCACCCGCGTGAGGTGATTAATGTTACCGCCGACGATGATCACGGCACCCACCTCTGCGCTGGCGCGTCCAAAACCGGCGAGCACCGCGATCAGGAGGCTAAAACGTCCATCCCACAACAAGGTGGGAATCGCACGCGCAGAACTCACACCGAGTGAACGCAACTGTTCTTCGTACTCACCGTAGAGTTCCGACAGAGTCTGTTGCGCCAGTGCGGCGATGATGGGCACCACGAGCACAGCTTGGGCAATGACCATGGCCGCTGGCGTGTAGAGCAAGCCATGCTCGCCGAGTGGGCCAGCACGTGACAGGAGAAGATAGATGAGGAGTCCCACCGCCACCGGGGGCAACCCCATCAAGGCATTTAGCAAAACAATGCATGCACCACGCCCAGGAAAACGAAACACCGCAACCGCAGCACCAAGCGGCAATGCCACCACTGTCGCGATGAGCACGGCAGACAGACTGATTTTGAGTGATAAAACCACAATCTCAACGAGATCGGCATCGAGGCCGATCACGAGCTTCCAGGCAACCGCTATCGCGTTACTGAAGTCATTCATTGAAAATCTACAGTGCCCGGCACAAAACCGGCACGAGGATCAAACCTAGGTATGGATCAATGTGCCAACACCACCATCGGTCAGCGTCTCAAGCAAAATTGAGTGAGGGACTCGCCCGTCGCTGATAGTCACTCCAGCAACGCCACCGCTTACCGCATCCAGCGCACACCGCACCTTTGGCAACATACCGCCAACGATCACCTCGTCCTTGATCAATCTCTCTACATTCTGTCTGGAAAGACCGGTCAGTAATTGACCTGCCGCATCCAACACCCCGGACGTATCGGTCAGTAGGATCAATTTCTCAGCGGCCAAGGTCGCGGCTAAGCACCCGGCCACCGTATCGGCATTGATGTTATAGGCATTGCCATCCTCGCCCACTCCGATCGGGGCGATCACGGGTATAAAGTCACCCTGGTAGAGGACATCGACCACTTCCGAGTTAATTGATTCAATCTCCCCCACGTGCCCTATGTCAATGGTTTCACCCGGGTCCGTATCAGTCTCACCCTGACGCAGCAGGAGTTGACGGGCACGGATCATGCCGCCGTCCTTTCCAGAAAGGCCAACCGCACGGCCTCCTTGAGAGTTAATCAGCGCAACAATTTCCTTGTTGACCAGACCACCGAGAACCATCTCGACCACATCCATGGTCTCGCGATCAGTCACCCGCAGCCCCTCGACAAACTCACTTTTCTTACCCATCCGCTCAAGCAATTGACCGATCTGCGGTCCGCCACCGTGGACAATCACCGGATTCATGCCCACCAGCTTCATCAGCACCACGTCACTGGCGAAACTCCGCTTAAGTGCCTCGTCTGCCATAGCGTGGCCACCGTACTTAATGACAATCGTCTTGCCGTGGTAACGCTGGATATAAGGCAACGCCTCCGCCAGTACCGTAGCAGCGTCCAGCGAAGCGTTGTCAAGTGTGCTCATGGCCAAAAAAGAGAAAGGTGCGAAATCGGTAACGAAGTATACCGCCGCACCTGCGCGAAGAGATTGCGGGGACGAACAAGAAAGGGCCGCATACTCGGCCCTTTCTTGTTCCTCTGATATGACTCGATCAGTGAATCTTGACGTTTACCTTCTTTGGCTGAACCTCAGCGGTCTTTGGCAACGTCAGCAACACGATTCCATCGCGATATTCTGCCGAGATGTTCGCCTCATCGATGCCTGCCCCCAGACGCAACTCTCGGGCAAAGCGACCCGTGATGCGCTCCTGACGCAATAACCGATCGCCCCCCGAATCGGGTGCCGCAGAATTGGTGTCGGCAGCAATGCGCAAGACCCCCTCGTCCACGGTAATGTCTAAAGTGCTTTTGTCGATGCCTGGCAGTTCGGCTTCGACAACATAGTCAGCGTCGCCCTCTCGAATATTAAGGGCGGGTGTGCGAGTATCGCCACTGGCCCCCGAATCACCGGCTCGAAAAGCTGGTGCCATCGCGTTAGAAGCGGCGCCCCAGAAGGTCGCGTATCGATTGGGGTATCGAATGCTTGTGCTCATGATTAAAATCTCCCTGTCGTGGATTGCTTACGGCGAACTGTCTGTGTTCCGTCCCGTTTCTAATCCAAGAGATGGGGATCCATCCGGCGCATTTCAACCACAATAAGGCCTCGTTGCCTGCCTGTTTCCTCTGTCTAATGGCATTTGACTTATAACCACTTTATCGTAATATAATTATGTCGTTATGTAATGATTTAAGTGATAAATTATTTTGTTATGTTTGAATATATTTTTTCGGTTTTTTTATGTTTTTCTTATGTTCTTATTTTGTTTTATACAGTTATTTGAATGTAATTTAATAAGATTTTGGTAATCCTAAGACATGGTGACTCAGATAGGCCAGCACCAAGTTCGTCGACACCGGCGCAGTCAGGTAGAGCCTGGCCTCGCGCCACTTACGCTCGATGTCGTATTCGCGGGCAAATGCAAAACCGCCAAAGGTCTGCATGCATGCCTCAGCCGCATGCCAACCGGCCTCGGAGCAAAGCAGTTTCGCCATATTGGCCTCGGCACCACACGGGACTCCCGCCTCGAAGAGTGCCGCCGCCTTGCGGGCAACCAGTTCCGCCGCCTCAGTCTCAGCATAAGCGCGTGCCAAGGGAAATTGGATGCCTTGGTTGGCGCCGATAGGTGCCCCAAACACTTCCCGTTCCCGAGCATAGTCTGACGCCCGCCGCAAGAAATAACGCGCATCACCCGTGCTTTCCCCGGCAATCAGAATGCGCTCTGCATTCATACCATCGAGGATATAGCGAAACCCCCGGCCCTCCTCGCCGATCAGACTGTCCACGGGGATCAGGGCATCGTCGAAAAATACCTCGGTAGTATTGTGATTGATCATCGTCTCTATGGGACGAATCTCCACACCATTGCCTTTGAGTTGGCGAAGATCAATCAAGAACACCGACAGCCCGTCACTTGGTTTTTTCACATCCTCGCGCGCGGTAGTCCGAGCCAGCAACAGCATTAAATCAGAATGCAGCGCGCGACTGGTCCAGATCTTTTGGCCATTGACTCGGTAGTGATCCCCGTCGCGTACGGCGCGGGTGCTAAGCCGAGTGGTGTCGCTACCTGACGCAGGCTCAGTCACCCCAAAAGCCTGTAACCGGAGCTCGCCGCTCGCAATACCGGGTAGATAGGCTTGTTTCTGCGTCTCGTTACCGTGGCGCAGCACGGTACCCATCGTGTACATCTGGGCATGACAGGCGGCAGCGCTGCCGCCGCTCGCGTGCACAGTCTCTAAAATGACCGCTGCTGCGCGTAGCGACAAACCGGTGCCACCATATTCCTCAGGAATCAAGCAACCGAGAAAGCCCCCTTCGGTTAGGGCGTTAACAAAAGCCGAAGGGTAAGCGCGCTCAGCATCAAGTTCACGCCAGTATTCGTCCGGGAAATTATCGCAAATGCGCCCCACCGCCTCACGAATCTCAGGGAAATCTTCTCCCAGCACTATGTGGGTCATAGCGGTTGTCACTGATCGTCTCCTTTAAGGACAAAACATTTGAACGGCCATCTATGCGCCAAGGCAATCGGTTAAGGCGATATAACAAACCGCCCGGCACCCGTCCCTTGTCAAAAGCCGGCTCGTGACCGACACGATGCGGTGCATTTCAGTAAGCGGCAGACGCTTTGAGTGTACACGAACGATTAGTGCCCAGTGCCCAGTGCTCAGCCCCCGTACGTGGGCATGCTAGAGTGAAACGAAGTGAACTATCTTGCCCATCTGCACCTCGCTGGACCCTCGACCGACCTGATCACCGGCGGCTTTATCGGCGACTCCGTCCGCGGCGCTGTGCTTCAGCAGTTACCGCCAACGGTACAACACGGCGTTCTCCTACATCGAGCAATCGATCGCTTTACCGATCAACATCCCGTCGTCCGTGGTTCAGTGGCGCGGATGCGCCAGCGCTTTGGACGCTACGCCACGGTTGTCGCGGACGTATTCTATGACCACTTTCTGGCCCGCGATTTCAGCCACTACCATGATCAACCACTTGGTGATTACGCCGCCGCCATGGCCGCCCTGCTCGGCAAGAATGTCGACACCTTTCCCGAACGCTCACGCCGCTTCTACCGCTATATGGTGGCTAACAACGTCTTGGTGTCGTACGCCAACGTGAGTGGCATTGCCGAGGTGCTCGCCCGCATGGCCGAACGCACAAGATTCGTTTCCCACATGGATCAAGCCGGCGAAGAGCTTCGGCACCACTACGCAGACTATGACGCGGACTTCGGTCTTTTCTTTCCGGAACTGTGCACATTTGCCAGCGCCGAACGAGCCATGCGCGGTTTCAGGTGAAGCCGACCACAGAAAGTTCCAAAGTGCTCAGGCCGAACCGCTGTTGGAGTCAAGCGGTGTGTGGTAATACTCGCTGTCTTCGGAGAACTGCTGTACTTCGACGATAAGCTTTTTCATGCGCAGCTCTGCGGTATCGATTTCGTCTTCTGAATCGTTGGCCAGATCTCCCGTGGGCTGGCGCGAGTACAACCAGAAGTGCACCGCACCGGCCAGTAGGCCAGAGGCCACCTCCCAGCTGTCTGCCTCTTCATCGTCATCCAGCAGGCGATTACCGAGCTCCACCATCTTCTGTGCGGCCTGTTCAAACTCACTGGTTTCTAATTCGGTGCTCATGGCGTTCACCAAGGGGGTAACTTGCGCACCATTGTACTGTTGGTCTGTACGTAACGGCGCGCGACCAAACCCAGGGTGAGTCTTTTCAATAAGGGGCGTCGCCAATCACGGTACAGCGACGCACTACCCGTCTGTCATTGGCCGTATCAAATGGCCGCGCCCGATGCATGACACAGCGGTTATCCCAGATCATGACGTCATCTCGCTGCCAGTGGTGGCAATACACACGCGCCGGATTGATGACCTCCCGATTGATACGATCGACCAGGTTGCGACCGGCAAGGTAGTCCATGCCGACGATGGTCTCTGCGTGATCGCCAAGGTATATACAACGCCGGCCAGTTTCTGGGTGAGTTCGCACAAGCGGATGGTCAACCGGCGGCACAGCATCTCGTTGAGCAGCGTTGAGGGGCTCGTGTGCTGGATAACGGGAACGCGAGTAGTCAAGGTTGTGAATCACTCGGAGTTGCTCATAATGATGACGCGTTGCCTTGTCCAATTCGTGGTAAGCCCCATACATGTCACAGATCTCGGTCTCACCACCCGTCATAGGAACCTCAATGGCGTAGATCATCGTTGCCTGTCCGGTCATACGTTGCCACGAACCGTCGGTGTGCCACTCAAGCGTACCCAGATCAGGATGACGTCCATTTGGCTGACCGTTCTCGTCAAGGTTAGAAAGGAAAAACAGTTCTGGGTGGCTATCCGCGTGATACTGATTCAAGACATGCACCTGCACCTCACCAAAGCGGCGGGCGACGGCGACATGCGCACCGGGGTTTAGGTTCTGACGGCGAAAAACCAATACCTGATAATCAAGAAACGCCTGCTGGATGGCCGCAAAGGTGTCGTGATCCAGGTCCTCGTTGAGATCTAGGCCGACCACTTCAGCACCGAAAGCCGGCCTTAGCGGCCGGGTTTCAATGGCCATGACGAGTCTCGACACAAACAGGAGCCTTTAGGCGCCACGGTCTCCATGCCGAGCTGTGTAACCTGATCTGATCGCGCAAAGTCGTTGAGTCCTCTATGAGGCGGATCAAAAGTATATCCGCCCGAGTGGGTTCTGACCTGGTCAGGTTACAACAAATTTTGAGCCAACGAGCCGCAATGCCGGCGCGTTTGAGGGGCTTTAAGTCAACAAACATCCCAAAACTAGGCAGCCATGATTATCGTACCGCCAATGTGATCTTGATCACTGACGCCATCTAGCAAAATGAATAGGTTATCCTTACCTAGCCCTAACAATACAACGTTAACTGACCAAATCGGGACGATCAATACCATGAACACAAAGCATTTGGCGATGCTGTTGCTGGTGCCGCTAGCGACAGCCGCACTCACCCCGGCCAACGGCGCAGACGAATCACCGCCGCCGAGCGCTGCGAGCCTTAAGGTAAACGACCATGGCCCTTTGATCTTTATTGAATTCCAAGCGCCAGTCGAAGCCATTGCCGGAGCCAGCGAAGACAAGCTGGAGGGCGCAGCGGCACTGGAGATTGCCGAAGATATCATCAAGAAATTGCGGGAGATCCGCCCAGTAAACACCTCCTCACGCGCGCAGTGCAAAATCATTAGCGGCGAAGCTGAAGCTAGGCCCAGCGAGGACGAAGAAGGCGATCACCGAGTCGACGTCATGGGCATGTGGGCAATGGAGTGCCAAAAACCACCCCTTCTCAAGTACTTGGACATCAGTTTGTTTAAAGCTATGCCAGCGGTCAACGCCATTGATGCCTATTATTTCTCTGATACAGCGCAGATTTTTAAAAGACTGACCCCTGCCAGCAAACGGCTGAGTTGGTAGTCGAAAAGCGAGCCAACCCGCCCCTAACATCACGGTAAATATGCAATGGTGTACCCAATAGCCTAGTATGTAAAAAGCATAATAAATAGTTATAAATATAAAGACTTAGGGATTCTTTTTAAGAAGAATCTAGGGCTGTGTCAGCGAGTCAAAGAGGACACGCAGGCCAGCCTATGAGGATGCCAATCATTGGCAAAGTCGGAGGTTACTACTGAGGAAGTAGCTTCGATCGGAACTGCGCCCGCAGCTCCGAGTGCCGTGTTCAAGGAAAATGCCGAGGTAGTGGTCGCGCAAGCGAGCGCAACGGATACCAGCGAAAGCGCCCCGGCGGCTGAATCGTCTGCGGAAACCCCCGCTGCTGTGGAATCCACAGAAACGACAGAAAACACAGAAACTACTGAGGCCGCATCTGATACTCCGACGGAGGGTGCAACGGGTGCTATCGAAGGCGAAGGACTGCTCAAGGAAGGCGAAGAAGGTCTGTTAGAAGACGGACTGGCGGCGCCAGGTGGTGCGGGCGCTGGTGCACTTGGAGCCACTGGATTGGGTGGTGCGACGACAGATCCATTTGCCGCAGCAATGGGTGCGGCGATGATGGGTGGCCCTGCCATGGGTGAAATGATGGGTCCTGCCATGGCTGGCGGTATGGGTGGAATGATGGGCGGTGGCATGGCTGGTGGTATGGGCGATGGTATGGGCCCCGCCATGGGTGGTGGTATGGGCCCCGCCATGGGTGGTGGTATGGGCCCCGCCATGGGCGGAATGATGGGCCCTGCCATGGCTGGCGGTATGGGCGGTGGGATGGCTGGTGGTGTGCGCTGGGTCGAGGCCCCCATCGCCGTCCAGGTCGGTGATGTGAACATCCTGGGTGCCATCACCGGTGGCATGGGCGGTGGCATGGCTG
>DUBL01000010.1 GCA_012960345.1 Gammaproteobacteria bacterium
TGAGGGACCTATTGGTGAGTTCATCCATCTCGAGACACTTTATCTTGGCGTTCTAGCAAGGCGTACTCGGATCGCGACCAATGTCTCAGGAGTCACCAGGGCGGCAAATGGAAAGCCGGTGTTTTTTTTCCCAGCCCGCTTTGATCACTGGGCGGTTCAGGGTGGAGACGGTTATGCGGCCTCCATTGGTGGTGCCGAATCGGTGTCGACTGACGCACAGGGAGAATGGTGGGGCATGAAAGGTGCTGGTACGATTCCGCATGGTCTGATTGCCGCATTCGACGGCGACACGGTCGCGGCGACACAGCATTTCGCCGATACATTTCCAGATACGCCCTTGGTTGCGTTGGTCGATTTTGAAAATGATTGCGTTAAAACTTCACTTGAAGTGGCTCGTGCGCTCAAGGAGCGGCTATGGGCTGTTCGGCTGGATACTTCGGAACGGCTGGTGGATGTTTCCGTGGCCGCAGCATTGGGAGCAGAGGCACCGACAGGAGTAAATCGTCAGTTGGTAGAGAATGTCCGCAAAGCGCTCGATGACGAGGGGTTCGACTATGTTCGTATCGTAGTCACGGGAGGATTTGACGCGGAAAAAATCACTCGTTTTGAAGCCGCGGGTGTGCCAACGGATGCTTATGGTGTGGGGTCGGCATTTCTCAGCGGTCAATTCGATTTTACGGCGGACATCGTCAAACTCAACGGTAGGCCGATGGCTAAAGTGGGTCGAACGTTTCAGCCAAACGAGCGTCTGGTCATGCGAAATCTTTCTTCATAAGTCGGTATGAGCAAAAAAAAAGTGGTGGTTGTGATGGGTGCCGGTGATGCGACCGGCGGTTCGGTTGCGCGTCGGTTTGCCCGGGAAGGGTACTTTGCTTGTGTTTGTCGCAGAAACGCGGACAAACTCCAACCGCTGGTTGCGCGCATTGAGCAGGAAGGTGGTGAGGTTAGAGCATTTGGTGCTGATGGGCGTAAAGAGGATCAGATCGCGACATTGTTTGCTACCATAGAAAACGAGATTGGGCCCGTTGAGGTGTGTGTTTTTAACGTGGGCGGCAATGTGCGATTCCCGGTGATTGAAACCACGTCTCGGGTTTATTACAAGGTATGGGAGATGGGATGCTTTGCCGGTTTTCTAACCGGGCGGGAGGCAGCGCGCTATATGCTGCCGCGAGGGCATGGCACGATTTTGTTTACAGGGGCTACGGCAAGTCTGCGGGGCGCGTCTGGGTTTTCAGCTTTTGCCGGGGCCAAGTTTGCTCTGCGTGCACTGGCGCAATCGATGGCGCGAGAATTTTCTCCCCAGGGCATTCATGTGTCTCATGTCGTGATCGATGGGGCGATTGACACGGAGTGGATCGAGAAGATGTTTCCACAACGTTATGCGACGAAAACACATGATGGAATCCTCAACCCCGACGACATTGCAGAGGTCTATTGGCAAATTCACCGCCAGCCACGGTCGGCGTGGACTCACGAAATGGATCTGCGGCCGTGGGTGGAGAAATTCTGAATCGGGAGCGAGGTGATGTCGAAGTCAGTAGAGTTCTTTTTTGATGTTGGTAGCCCAACCGTCTATCTGGCGGCGACCCAACTCTCCAAAATCGCGGAGCGGCATGGAGCCACCGTGCTTTGGCGCCCGTTCTTGTTGGGCGGCGTGTTTAAGGCAACCGGTAATGTGAGTCCGGCAACGGTACCGGCAAAGTCACGGTACATGGGTGACGATCTGGAGCGTTTTGCACGACGCTACGAAGTACCATTCCTTTTTAATCCATTCTTTCCGGTAAATACATTGGCGTTGATGCGTGGGGCTGTGGCCTACCAGCAGCGGGGGCGATTAGATCAATATATCGAGGCGATTTTTTCAGCCATGTGGGTGGCCGGAAAGGACATGAATGAACCAACCATCATCGCTGAGGTGCTGGGCACGATCGGTATTGGCACCGAAGACTTCCTTGTCGCCATTGCGGCACAGGATGTGAAGGAGACATTGAAAAGTAATACTGAGGAGGCAGTTAAGCGTGGCGCTTTCGGTGCACCGACGTTCTTTGTTGGTGATGAGATGTTTTTCGGACAGGATCGGCTCGATTTTGTTGAGGCTGCCCTGGCAGCGGATTGAAAAGGCCGATCACAGCGAACGATCAGTAGACCATGCCAACAAACGTTAGCCCAGAGTACAAACAAGCCGAGGTGGAATACCGCCAGGCACGAGAGCCACGTGAGCGTCTCGAGTGCTTGCAGGAGATGCTCCGCACCATACCAAAACATAAGGGAACAGAAAATCTGCAGGCCGACATCAAGACTCGAATCAAACAACTCAGAGATGAGTTATCGGGGCCGAAGAAAGGGGCGCACCGCGTTGGACCGGCTCAGGTCATTCGTGCCGAAGGTGCTGCACAGGTTAGTTTGATCGGCGCACCCAATGTCGGTAAGTCGAGTCTCCATGATCGGTTGACTCGTTCGAGTGCGGGGATCGGTGTGTACCCGTTTACAACCCACTTGCCGCAACCTGGAATGATGCCGTTCGAGGATATTCAGTTTCAATTGATCGACTTACCACCGGTGTCCCCGGATTTTATGGAAAGTTGGTACATCAACGCGCTGCAACCCGCCGATGCTGCAATGTTAGTGGTGGATCCTGCTGAACCAGACTGTGTTGAACAGGTGCAGGTGATCTTCGAAAGGCTGGCACAGAAGAGAGTCAGTTTGCTGCCAAGCTGGCCCGGTATCGTGGTACAGGACGATAGCACAGGGCCGGCGTTGGTCAACAACGCCGGCAATGGGACAGTGACAGAGTCGGACGAATTAATCGCTGATCCGTTTCGCAACGACCTGCCGACCCTGATGCTGGCAAACAAGGCAGATCTCGGTGGGGCCGGCGAGGTTGCAGTGTTGCAGGAACTGTTGGGCACTGATTTTCCCGCAATGGCGGTGTCGGCAAAGACCGGTGAGGGGCTGGAGCAATTGGGATCGTTTTTGGCCAGCGCACTGGAAATTGTTCGTGTGTACACTCGAATTCCTGGTAAGCGGGCAGATCTTGATAAACCGTTTACCGTACGTCGAGGAGGAACTGTGCGCGACGTGGCACGGCTGGTACACAAGGATATCGCGAGTTCACTGAAGTTTGCACGACTGTGGGGCGGTGGGCAGTTTGCGGGCCAGCAGGTCAGTGCCGAGCATTTGGTGTGTGACGGCGATATTATTGAGTTACACAGTAATTCATAGGCGACAATGAAGGCAGCAGTTTTCAAGCAAGCGGGGGTGCCACTGGTTATCGAAGAAGTGGTTGATCCCGAACCGGGCCCAGATGATCTGATCCTTAAGGTCAAGGCCTGTGGAATCTGTGGCACCGATTTGCATTGGTCTCAAGGTATCGATTCCACTGCAGGTTGGCGCGATCTGGTAGCGAATTCTGTCATGGGGCATGAATTCTCTGGTGAAGTGGTTGAGGTTGGAAAGAATGCTCGCGCACGTTTCCAAACAGGTGAACGGGTGGTGGCACAGCCGTTCATCGGCTGTGGATCGTGCGCAGCCTGCCGCGCCGGGCGTTCGTATCGCTGTTCAACGGTCATTACTCGGGCCAGTGCGAATTTGACTGGCGCGTATGCCGAATACACACGTGTGGGGGTTGCCGAGACCCTGCGTCTTCCCGAGGCGGTTAATTTTCATGCCGGTGCCTTGGTGGAGCCTCTCGCGGTTGGACTCAATGCGGTTAAGCGCGCAGGTTTACAGGCAGGTGACGCCGTGTTGATTATCGGCGCGGGTCCAGTGGGGTTATCCGTCGCCCTATGGTGTCGTTTTTTCGGCGCTCGCGACGTCATCGTCAGTGACCGTGTTCCAGAGAGATCGCAGCGTGCTGCAGAGTTCGGTGCAACCGGAGCAATCGATGCCTCAACTGAGGACGTGAGCGAGCGTGTCAGGCAACTTGCTGGTCGTGCCCCAGCGATTATTTTTGACTGTGTTGGTATTCCAGGCACACTGCAACTCAGTGTGGATCAGGCGCCAGTCGACGCGCATCTGGTCATTGTCGGGTTATGTATGGCGGCGGACACATTTTTCCCAGCCAAAGCAATTATCAAAGAGCTGCACATGACCTTTGCTTTTGTCTATTCGAAAGAGGATTTTCAGTTTGTCGTGGACATGTTGGCAAGTGAACGTATTCCCGCGATGGCACTGGTCACCAGCACGGTGAGTCTAGAGAATTTTCCAACCAAATTTGAAGCGATGAAGAATGCAGGCTCGGATCTCAAGGTAATGCTTGAACCGGAACTCTTGTGAGGGGAGGGAACTATCCATGTCTCGTTATCTGACGCCCGGCGATATCCTGCCAGTTGGTGGGGATTCGTCGCGGCTGATTGGTCGCGTTTGGTCTGCAAGTGAAAGTGGACCGTGTGTTGTCCTGATCGATGGACAGCAGGTGCGCAATCTAAACCGTCTGTCGCCGACGGTATCGGGATTGCTCGATAAAGAAGATCTTCTGGATGCGCTGAACGCGGTGGACACTTTTCCTGTTCTGGCCGCGCTCGATGACTTTTTACCTGATGCGAGTGGTTCGCCCGGGTTGGCGGGCGAGTTGCTGGCCCCGAGCGACCTGCAGCCGATCAAGGCGGCCGGCGTGACTTTTGCACAGAGCATGCTGGAGCGCGTGATTGAGGAGCAGGTAAAGGGCGATCCGAGCAAAGCCGCCGCGATCCGTGCGCGTTTGTTACCCGTGGTTGGAGAGAGTTTACGGGGAGTTCAGGCAGGTTCAGAAAAGGCGGCTGAAATAAAGATACTGCTTCAGGAAATGGATCTGTGGTCACAGTACCTGGAGGTGGGGATTGGACCTGATGCTGAAGTCTTTACCAAAGCACCGCCGATGGCGGCAGTCGGTGTGGGTCATGAAATCGGTATTCATCCGATATCGAACTGGAATAATCCTGAGCCTGAAGTGGTACTGGCGGTTTCCTCGCGTGGTCAGATCGTTGGTGCGACATTGGGCAACGATGTCAATCTGCGCGATGTCGAAGGTCGTTCAGCTTTGTTGTTGGGCAAGGCCAAGGACAACAATGCGTCCTGTGCCATCGGTCCATTTATCCGCCTGCTCGACACGACATTCACGATGACCGAATTGGAGCAACTTGAGGTGTCACTGCGGGTGGAGGGTGAGGACGGTTTTTCAGTTGAGGGAATCAGCCCTATGAAGGAAATCAGCCGCTCGCCGTCTGACCTGGTCAGCCAAACGCTTAACCGGAATCATCAGTATCCAGATGGCGTCATGCTGTTTCTCGGTACCATGTTTGCGCCCACTCAAGATCGACGCGGTCCTGGTACGGGTTTTACTCATGAAATCGGTGACCGCGTTAAGATTTCGGCACCGGAATTGGGTTGCTTGATCAACTGGGTTCGCAGGACGGATGACATCTTGCCCTGGACTTTTGGCGCACGTGCGCTGATGGAGAATCTCGCGGGCCGAGGACTGCTATAAGAAACTCGTCGTGCGATTAGGTCAGTGTGTTGATGCTGGCAGCGGGTGTGCTAGGGGGTTGTGTCGTGAATACCCTCGGCGGAGAGGCGTCGGCGAAATTCATCGGGAATTCGTTCCGCAATCAGCCGTATGGGTTCCTCCGGATCAGTGCATCCCCAGACACGCACTTCGAATCCATCCGCTAGCAGGACGTCACCCTTGTTGAATTCGTGTCGCATGGTAAAGGACTTGTTTCCAAATTTTTCCACAGTGGTGGTTAACTCAATCCGGTCGTTGCAGTAGCCCTGGTGCCGAAAAGTCATGCCGCTTGAAACGAGTGCGCAACCTCTGAACGTTGTCGTTTGAAGCATCTCAGTGGTCGGGAAGCCAGCGGCTTCAATCAACTGGTGAGACCCACTATCCATCCAAATGTAGTAATTGGGGTTAAATACCAGGCCGCTGGGGTCGCAGTGGCCCCACTCGATTCTTATCCGTTGTTTCGCTTTTAGCATGTATTAATGAGTGCGTTTGTAAGGTGGTTTGGTCATGATATTTGAAGAAGCACACAGGGCTCCAGCAGATCAGTTGACTGCCAACTCAAGGTTCGATCGGCTTAATCTTTCACAACCCTGCTCTGTCACCAGAACCGAGTGTCCCAGAGTCATCGCTTTTTGTTTCTCACGATCAAGGAGAATCATGTGAAGGAAGTAGACCTGATTTGCATTCAGTGTAAGCGTATTGTCAGCATAGAACATGGGCCAGTCGACCCAGATGGGGGCATAAACTGCGCCCATGCCGTAACCGCATGCGTTCATTCGATGGTGGCGATAACCAGCCTCATCTAGGACTCGTGCATGGGCCTCAAACACATCGCCCATGGTATTCCCCGGCACAATGCGCTCCTCGCACGCGACCAAGGCATGGACACAGGCCTGGTGCATGGCTTGGTGCGTAGTATCTGCTTCACCGACAAGCAGTGTTCGCATCATGGCGGCGTGGTACCGGCGTTCGACGCCACACCACTCAAGAGTCAGCTGGTCTATTCGATCGAGATGGCGTCGGCCGCTGGTGTATCTCACCATCAACGCTCCAGGTCCTGAGCCAATGATTATTTCGTTGCCGCCATAATCTCCACCACCTTGCAAGACGGCGCCTTGCATAGCCGACAGGATGGTGGCTTCGGATGTGCCTGCTGATGCCAGCGAAGTTGCGGCATCCCACGCATCGTCAGCCAGTGTAGCGGCGCGCCGGATATATTCGATTTCCTGTGGGCTTTTATTACGTCGCAACTCTTGGATGAGAGAAGAGGCATCAATCCAGTCGACGAAGTCGTCCAACTGAGCTTCAAGATGACGCCAGTTAAAGGCAGTGAGGCCGTAGGAGTCGAGTTCGATTCCAATACGGCCGCCACGTAGACCCAATTCATCCAGCAGATGTTGCAGTTCGCTGGCCGGATTACTGTCTGCTTGGTCAACCCAGATCCGGATGTCACGAATGTTCGAGGTGTAAAGTGCGGTGCCATGGTCTGGCGCACGAGTCAGCAGTGCCGTCCGTCGGTCGGCGGTTAATACCAGGCATTGGAACATGGAAAAACCAAAAGTATCGTAGCCAGTGAGCCAGTACATCGACTCCTGCTTGAATACCAGCAATGCATCAAGTCCCTGAGTGATGAGTGTGTTGCTTGCCCGACGTTCCCGCGCGGTCATTTCGAGACTGGAGAAATGAATGGGCACAGTGATGCGATATGTCGTTTAAGTTCAAGCCACCAGGCTGGGCGCCGCACGGGTGCCGGAGCCTCGTTGCGGCAGTCGACTGAGAGAGAAACCGTGTTGGTAAGAGGCCTTGAGAATCAGGCCGCATTTCCAGAACATACCGCCTGCCATCGCCAAGAAACCAGCGGTACCGAGCAACGCGGCGCTACTCGCTCCATCCAACCAAGCAGCCAACGCTAGCAAAACGGGTGCCAGATGTCCGACCATGAGTAATGGCCACGACATATTGTCGACTATTCGATTTGCGAGCGGTGGTCTGGCTGCGCGATCGGCCCCATAGCGGTAACCGAGCCACAAAAGCATGTTCAATAATGCGAGGGCTACCATCACCCCTGCTAGCCTGGAGGGGTCAAGATAAACGCTGCTGCCGCTCGAGATCATATTCGTTGATGCCAGCAGTAGAGTGAGGCCAACGCCTTCAAGCAGGCCTGAGGCAACGATAAGCCAGGGAACTCGAAGTGTGCGCCAGGCGGGAATGCCTTTGGCACTGTAAAGAATTCTTGCTTGGCATAAGAGGAAACAGGCGGCCGCAAAACCCGCGAGATGATACAGCCCGACCACAGGTTGGCTGATCTGGGTTGTCGCCAGTACTGAGACGAGAAAAACCCCGACTGCATAAAGCTCACGGGTCATCCAGGACGTCTGGGGTCGCCACAACGCCCGCCAGGCGCGCCATCGACGTCCAATTTTGAGCCAGACGAAGAACAAACCAGCCAACATCATGACGCCAGCAATAAGCTGTAGCTGATGGATTTCCTGCATCGAAATCTGGCCGATGACGTAGGCGACCCACGCTGAGGCGGCGAGCCCGCTGCCAAGGCCGCCAAGACACCAGTTCATTGCCGCTCGCCAGTCCCAGAATGTTTGTCGTTTACCGACTAGTGGATTGGTCGGATCAGACTGATGTTTTTCGTCAAGATCGTCCGCATCGGGATCGCGTCCCGGTACGGTGGGGGTGGAATAAAGGTACTTGATTTGTGGGTCAGTACCCAGGTCCTCATTCAAACGCATGGTCGGTTGGTCACGAACCAATGTGGAGACATTGCTGGCCGGGTTATTGAAGTCACCAAAATAAATGGCATTGCTGATGCAAGATGCGGCGCACGCAGGCATCACCTCAAAGTCAATCGCGGGATCACGTTCACTGGCGGTTGCCTCGTCTACTTTATCAACGCAAAAAGTACATTTCTGTGCAACCCCTTCGCGCTCTGGGTGCCGC
>DUBL01000011.1 GCA_012960345.1 Gammaproteobacteria bacterium
CGCGACCCGGCGGCGGGCCTATGATAGATCCGTCAATGAAGGATGCGCCCGCATTCACGATCTGTTGTTCGATCCGTTGAGTGGTCTGCGGCGCTATGGCGTTGCAATCGACAAACGGGGTGTCAACGCTCTGTGTCGAGATGACACGGGCCACCGCCTGGGCAACACGCTCTGCCTGGGCAGGGACCAAAATCGAAAGGACGATATCTGCCTCTACGACCAGTTCGTCTAAGGTTGACACAGTTCGGAATCCGCCCTGCTGGGCTAACTGGTGAGTGCGTGCGCTTCGACCTGCTAGGCAGGTGGTGACATCAAAACCTGATCGACCGAGCGCCGCCCCTATCCCATGACCCATGTCACCCGGACTTAGGATAGCAATCGTATGAAGCGCCATGCTTTTATGTTCTCAGCTTCAAGCGACGCGGCAACACGCTCCATCTGACCGAACTGATGACCTGCGTTATCTTTCGTCTCAAACTAACGCCCATCCATCTCACCCCACATGGGCTTTCATCTCAATTTCGATAAAAATCAGTTCCTGATTTCCAGCATTGATGACATTGTGCTCCACACCGGCTTGCCGGTAATACGACTCCCCCTGGACCAGCGTCGCCGATTGCTCTCCTGCAGGTCCAACCAGCAACAGCTCACCGTGGGTCTGGGGCACAACCACGTAATCCCAGCCATGCCGATGCCAACCCGTCTCAGCACCCGGGGCAAATCGATATTCGGTGACTCTCACGCGGTCATTGTCGACCTGAACACGCGCATTCGCTGGTGCACGATGATCTACTGATGGTTTATCGTTCACGCTTCGGTAACCTCCCACTTAGGCTGTGCATCGAGTTGGGGCTGCGCCATTCGTTCCAGTAGCCGTTGTGGCTCTGAGTCAATCAATAATTGGTCAAGATGGCGTTGTTTAACGAACCCCTCTGTCACCGCAGTGTGCAGAAAGTCGACCAATCCCTGGTAGTACCCCTCTGTATTCAACAAAGCGCAGGGTTTTTGGTGGAAACCGAGTTGCGCCCAAGTCAACGCTTCAAACATCTCTTCAAGCGTGCCAATGCCGCCCGGTAGGGCGATGAACCCATCGCTAAGTTCGCTCATGGTGGCTTTTCGTTGATGCATGGTCTCAACAACGTGAAGTTCGGTCAGTCCTGGATGGGCAAGCTCCTTCTCCACCAATGATGTGGGTATCACACCGATGGCCTCGCCACCATTCGCCACCACAGCATCTGCCACCGCCCCCATCAATCCTACGCATGCACCACCGTAAACAAGCGCGACCCCTTGCGAGACCAGTGACTCGCCAAGCGACACGGCTGCTGACCGATACGCCTCCTGGCGTCCTGGACTAGAGCCACAAAATACACACACTCGTCTCATCAGACCCGATGACCCCTTTATGTCCCGCGTTGAATCTTCCCTGTCATCCAGCCGCTGGGCAAAATTTAGCGCAACTCGGAATTCGAATCCGGAGGATAGCAAATCATCCGCCACTCATTCACATGAATTTCCTATCTACTAAGAAAACCCCTCGTTAGCGGGCTCTCAAGAAAAAGAGAAGTCAAAGCAAGCTCGCACCTTTGCGCACGGTGCTCTCAAAAAAAGGGTCAGGCCATGCAGAATTATCTATTAACTCCCTGCGGTTTACCTGCAACTGATCCCCCGATTGAACAGAAAAATGACCATGGGATTGCTACACTTAAAGCTCCCAACCCCACCGAGAATTCAAAACCGCTTATGCAGAAACTATCCGGAAAAACCGCCCTGGTCACCGGGGCCAGCGCAGGAATCGGGCAGGCCACTGCAAGCGCACTGATTAGTGCCGGTGCCCGCGTTATCTGTTCGGCCCGACGCCTGGCACGGCTGGACTCTCTGGTCTCAGACCTCGGCGCAAAGGCCATTGCACTGGAGCTCGATGTCTGCGATGCGGCGTCGGTCAATTCACTTGATTCGCGCCTACCGACTCAATGGCGTGAGATCGACATCCTGATCAACAATGCCGGTCACGATGCCGGAGGGCGGCGACCCTTTCACCAAGGATCTATTGACGAATGGTCAGCGATTATCGAAACCAACGTGATGGGTCTTGTTCGAGTCACCCACAAGGTGATCGAAAACATGGTGTCACGAAACTGCGGACATATCGTTAATATTGGATCGATCGCGGGGATCCAACCGTATGCCACCGGCACTATCTATTCGGGCAGTAAGCACGCCGTGCACGGCTTCAGTGAATCGCTTCGTCTCGATTACGCCGGTACTGGCATTAGGGTAACCGAGATCCTACCGGGTCTGGTTCGAACTGACTTCGCAATGACCCGCTGGAACGATGATGTCAAGGCTGCGGCTTTCTATGACCGGACAGAACAATGTCTCGCCCCCGAAGACATTGCCCAGACCGTGGTATTTGCGCTCGAGCAACCCCCCCATGTGGTGCTCTCTCAAATGGTAGTTCTACCCTCATCCGGTTAAGTGCTCTTACCGTGTCGGCAAATGACCACACCGGCGATGACGATCAGCCCAATACCTAGCCACATCGGCAAATTGGGAAAATCATTCCACACCAGATAACCGAGAGCGACAGCAACCAGGATGCCGCTAAAGTTGAAAGGAGCAATGAACGAGAGTTCTCCCATGCGGATGGCCATGACCAAGCAGGGCAAGGCCAGCGTCAGGCACAGTGCGCTGAGCACCACCCACAGGCCATGTGAGGCACTCAGAGGATGCCAATTAAAGGGAGCAAGCACCGCCCCAGCGAGCGACACCAGGACCATCGTTACCAGCATGATCTGTAACGGATGCAGCCGCGGATCAATGTAACGCGTGACGAGATCGCGGGATGCTCCGAACACAGCCGCTAACAGCGGCAACACCACGAACCCATTCCAATGCGCGTCCCAGGGCTGAACAACCAAAACAATGCCCGCGAACCCCACTATCACCGCCAGCCAACGGCCGGCGTTAACCCGCTCGCGGAGCACAATCACCGCCAACAATGTCAGGAGAATCGGTGAAGTCCATGCGAGGGTCGCGGCGACCGGCAGCGCCAAGAAGGACAGGCCAACGACATAGCACACAGCACCTGCGCCGTCGCAACCGCTGCGAAGTAGATTCCAACCCTGCAGGAGACGGCGATCCCACACTCGATATCCGAACAGTGGAATCAGAAAAACCAACACCAGCACCACACATACACCACGCAGTAACAGTAGCTGGCTAATGCTGATGGTATCCATCAACTGCTTGATGATGGCGTCGTTAACTGCAATGCCAGTCATTGCCACGACCATTAGTCCTGCTGCGCGTTTGTTTTGCGTCACCGAATCACCCTGAGGCCAAGCGACGAAGTATAGTCGCGGCTTTTGGAAGCACTGGGTCAGCGAGAAATATGTTTTCTCTGAGTAGTTACCTCAACCTGTTGAGTCATCATCGCCAGACACTTGGACTGGGCGTCGTCTTGACGATGGCCTCAAGTTTCGGCCAGACCTACTTCATTGGCGTGATTGGCCCTCACATCCAGGCTAGCCTATCTCTCAGCCACACCGAGTGGGGCACTATCTACATGGCCGGCACCCTGCTGAGCGCGTTGATGTTGCCCTGGACAGGCGCTCAGATTGATCGCTTCTCCCTGACCCGCTACACCCTGCCAACCTTGTTGTTACTGGTGCTGGCCTGTGCCGTGATGGCCACTGCGACGTCATCATTGATGCTGCTGGCTGCCATCTTCCTGCTCCGACATAGCGGCCAGGGGCTCATGAATCATATCGCCATCACCACAATAGCCCGGCGCTTTCACGCACAACGGGGGCGAGCGATCGCCATCACCACCCTTGGCATGGTCCTGGGAGAGGCAGCCTTACCGGTGATCGCCGTAGGCACCCTCGCCATCATCGGCTGGCGCGCTACCTATGCCGGTGCCGCTATCTTGCTAACGATTGTTGTCTTTCCTATCGTTGCGTGGCTGCTTCAATCGGTGGTCAAAACACCGGTCGATGACACACTTCCCACGCCATCGGCCGATACGGCGACTGCTAGCAAGGCCACTCTACCGGGCTGGACGCGAAGGCAAGTTTTGCGTGATATCACTTTTTATCTGCTTTTGCCCGGAGTGCTCGCCCCATCCATCATCGTCACCGCGATGTTTTTTCACCACCTTAACCTGGCTGATGCCAAGGGCTGGTCACACACCTGGATCACCGGTAACTATATTTTCTACGCAGCCACGGCCATCGCAACCACTCTGGTGGCGGGCCCTCTAATAGACCGGCTGGGCGCAGTCCGCCTCACACCATTCATGCTAGCGCCATTGGCCGCGGCGCTAATGATGGCTGCCCTTTTCAATGCACCCTGGGTAGCAACGGCGTATCTCGTCCTTGCCGGCGTCAGTTCAGGCATTAGCCAGTTGTCAGTGTCGGCCCTGTGGCCAGAGCTTTATGGCGTAACCCACCTGGGCGCAGTGCGCAGCCTAGCGGCGGCACTGGGTGTTTTCGGGTCCGCACTGGGCCCGCCCATCGTGGGGACCTTAATAGATCAAGGTTTTACCATGGAACATATCTATACCCTCTTTGCGCTTTATTGCTTCGTTGGAACAGCCCTGATTATCGGCGCCCTAAGGTATCGGCGCGGCACATTACAGGAACCTTCAACCCGTTGACCGGTGCGTGCTAGCATGCAAATTACCGCCAGGGATAACGAGACCTGATATGAGTGACGACAAAACTTCTCTTAGCGATGAGGAAGTTAACCTCCAGTTTCGAGAAATCGCGGATGCCTTTATCGATCTCGCAAACGAGCAAAGCAATGCTTTTAATCGGGAAAATGTCAGCCTTGCCTTGTTATATGCCGCTGCCCGTTTCAACGCATTCATCGTGGCAGGCCACGCCGATGATGCAACGGCTTACGATCGGGACCGCAACAGTGCCTTCGATTACTTCACCGGAGAATACCGGCGCATGCTGGAAGAAAATCTTGATCAATACCGAGAACAATTCGGGCAACTGAAATACCAACACCTGATACGCCAGTGGGGTTTGAACGACTCCACCGTGTCGTGCTCAAAAAATACCGGCGTCGAGCCCTGCGGACATTCCAAGACCGAGTTCCTCACAGGGCGCCAACCAGGTATCGCAAAATTCACCAGTGAACACTAGCGGTGGCTGTACTGAACGCCAGCCAAGCCCCGCCACGATTCGTTCGACACTGCGTTGGGCGCCGGTTCCATCGCTACCGCCCTTGACGACCAGTGCGTACGGGAGACCACCGGTCTTGTCCAGACAGGGGTAGTAGATGCGATCAAAGAAGTCCTTCATCGCGCCGCTCATATAACCAAAATTCTCTGTTGTCCCTAGAATCACCGCATCACACGCCAGCACGTCATCAGCATTGGCTGCCAGCGGCAGCTGATGGTTGGCCGTCACCGTCTCAATGTCCTCATGCCTTGCGCCACGCAGTATGGCATCAGTCAGTCTCAGCATATTGGGAGAGGGCGTATGGGAAACAACCAGCAGCTGGCGCATCACCCATTCCACCGTGCGTTACACCCACCATACAGGCAGCTTGCAGGGGCTGAGCTTCTATCGACTACCCTTATCAGATGAAAAATCATGTGATATCATCATATCACTGCTTCATATTGACGTCTCATTACTGGTTTGATTGCCCTGTTCGGTCTGTCCTAACCTCCAAACAACCGGAGCTACCACGATGCCAGCCCCAGACCGCCGGACCCGCGTCAACGTCGCTGTACGCACCAACCATCACCAGATGCTTCGCCATCTAGCCGCAGCCATGGAAACCACCGTGCAAGATATTCTTGACCGAGTGCTCGAACAGGCACTGATCGATGTAGAGAATATGACGGTGAAGGAGCTCAGCAACTGGGTCAACACGCTGCACGAGATTTTCCCCCAAGGCACTGGCGATATGACCGGCCGCCGAAACCGGTCCTAACGACCGCTGACTTGCCTGGGCGCTAAAACTGTTTGGCAAGGCGCTTGCAAAAACAACAACACCCTGACAAACCCTTAGTGAAGGTTTTCGATGAGTATCACCCTGGCGCCTGCCTGATGGACAGCTGCCGTCGTGCCGTCCACACCGCGAGTACATGCCTTTAATCTGTCCGCATCCGCATCCGGCGGCTCATCGGCATCACCAGAATCAGTCCATCCTCTGCCTTGAACAAGGCAAGTTATTAACTCACTGTCAATTTGTACTTTAACCGGTACAGGCCAACTGCCGGTATGGGCGCCACTAAGCCAGATGGCTGAATCGCTGGGTCCTATGGCAGCTGTCAGCCAATCAACCATCGGGCAATGGGCATAACCAGTAGGACAATCGTCGATCGCACGGTTACCGGCGTAGTTGACGCGCACCGTACTCGTGCCACTCGCGCAACTGAGTTCATAGTCAATCTTAAGGGACAGATTCTGCCCAAGAAGAAAGCCATCGGTCACACCTGAAATACTGCACGATTCTCCCGAACTGTTCTTACACGATCCCGAAACTGTCTCGTATACCGTATCTGCCGTAAAACTGACACTGGTCGCCCGATCCAAACACCCGTCGTTCAAACTACCCGTGCCTGCGAGCCAGTCCAGTGTGCCTGACGGTGTCACTGAGAAACGTTCGGGGGACGAATACAACACGGTACAACCATTACCCGCGCAATCCGTGCCACGCACATCGCCCGTGTAAACACCTGAATACGCGGTTTTAGAAGTGCCAGTGCTTGAATAACCACTACCACCACACGACACCAACAGCGTCGAGATGAGCAATAAAGTAAGTATTCTGTTAATCATGGATAGCGGTGTGGGCAATGCCCGGTGAATCTTAACATTGGCCAAGCCGCCCATTCACGCACACCCGGCAATAATCTGCAAGTTCGCACTGCGGCAAATGACCTCACGTAGACTAGGCGAGCGCTCAAGAACATAGGATTCTCGGACAAAGACCTCCCGACCTGTGGAACATGACTAAGACAACTGACCCCATCGCCTATCGACGCCGGCGACTCGTAGTCGCCACGCTCGGACTGGGTGGACTCGCCACTTTTGGCTATCTTCGATATGGCCATCGCCTAACACAGTCCATTGGCGCCGCGGGCGTCAGTGCCTCACAGGCAGATAACGAACGGACTCAAAGCTCGAAAATGCGGGTCACCACTAAGCACGCCGCCACGCACTACAACAACGCGTACGAATTTGGCTGGAACAAAACGGACCCGGCACGGCATGCCGCGAGTTTTCACTTAAGGCCCTGGACGGTCACCTTTGATGGCTTGGTCGAACGCCCGGGGACGTTCGACGTTGATCAACTCATGGGCCTACCTTTCAGCCAGCTGGAAGAACGCATCTACGATTTTCGTTGCGTTGAGGCCTGGTCAATGGTGATCCCCTATAACGGCCGACCGTTAGCCGAGATTCTGAAACAAGTGCAACCGTTGAGCGGTGCCCGTTACGTTGCCTTTACCAGCCTTTACCGCCCAGAAGAAATGCCCGGACAAGCATCGCCGTTCAGTACGCTGGCGTGGCCATATGTCGAGGCGCTAACCATTGAGGAGGCGATGCACCCCCTGACCTTCGCTACCTTCGGTGTCTATGGAGATCCGGAACTGCCGCAAAACGGCATGCCCTTTCGCATCACGGTACCGTGGAAATACGGATTCAAGTCAGCAAAATTCATTACACGAATCAGTTTTACCGCTGACCGCCCACCCGCTACCTGGCACCAAGAAACACCGGCAGAGTACGGCTGGTACAGCAACGTCTATCCAGATATTTCACACCCCCGCTGGAGCCAGGCCAGCGAGCGACGGATCTTAGGCGAAGGCCAAATCGAACGCATACCAACGCGCCCCTACAACGGGTATGGTGAAGCGGTGGCACACTTGTATCCCGGGGATCCACAGCGATACTGGTGAGCCGGCTTCTGCTCCATTTCGGTTGTGCTCTGCCCGGGTGCTGCCTGGCCGCCGGCTACCTGCAGGGCAAACTTGGCGTTGACCCGGAGAAGACCATCATCTGGGAAACCGGGATCTGGGCATTCAACCTGCTGATCCTCGTCGTGTTATTGCCCCGCGCCGCGCGCTGGGCCCGATGGCCTATGCTGGTCCAGTGTCGCCGCGCGGTTGGACTATGGGCCTTTACGTATGTAACCGGCCACTTGCTTGCGTTTATTACCTTTCTGCTTGGCTGGGACATTTTTCGTCTCGGCGAGGAGCTGCTCAAACGCTCCTACATCCTGGTTGGGTTCATCGCCTGGATCACCCTAATGCCTTTGGCCATCACGTCAACAATGCGCTGGGTTCAGCGACTGGGGCCCGGCTGGAAACGCCTTCACCAGGGCGTCTATGTCGCCGT
>DUBL01000012.1 GCA_012960345.1 Gammaproteobacteria bacterium
GATTCTTCTAAGAGTTGTGCGAAATTTTCTGACATGGTGTGAATTTAAGAACGGCAACCGCCGTTGAACAATTAAGGGTTAATAGGGGAAACCATTGGTTCTCAAAAGGTCCAACAAATGCCTCACACGAAAGAAATACTTCGCGTATTGGCTCCCTTTTAATAAACCTAGGTCACGTGTTTTCTGTGCACCTTCCTCATGCATAACTGATGTGATGCTTTGAGCGCGTCAAGGACACAACAGTAACGCTTTCACTTTGGTTACTACCTCCAAAATTTCTAGTTGCGTGGTATCGATCACCACAGCATCGGCGGCCGCTTTCATGGGCGCGATCTCCCGCTGTTCATCGCGTTGGTCACGAGCCCGCATCGCCTCTTCGATCGCAGCGAGGCTAGCATTAATTCCCTTTTCGTTCAACTGGTTATAACGTCTTCTTGCTCGCACCTCTGGCGCCGCCGTCAGAAAGATTTTGACTTTGGCATCGGGAAATACTCGGGTACCCATGTCTCGACCATCCGCGACAAGTCCCGGTAGACGCCGATTCGAACGCTGCTGTTGAAGAAGTGCTTCCCGCACACAAGGACGTTCGGCGTAATACGAGGCCCGCTCGGCCACCGACTCAGTGCGGATCTCATCAGCCAAAGTGACATCACCCCACAAAATCACGGCTGTACCTCCTGGCCCCAAAGAACACTTTAAATCCAGCTCATTCCCCAACCGACGTATCGCCACATCATCCTGCACTACAACCCCTTTCCGGTCCGCGATATAGGCAAATGCCCGGTACAGTGCACCACTATCGAGCAAACCCCAGCCACAGTCCCTAGCAACTTCTGCCGCGACCGTTCCCTTGCCCGTCGCACTGGGGCCGTCCAGGGTCAAAACCGGAGCCGACAGGTCACTCACGACGACTCTACTTCAAGACGCAAACCTGCCTTGCGCGCCACGTCACTAAACCCGGGGAAGGAGGTTTGGACCAACCCACAATCCATTACTCGAACGGGCCCTCGGCTGACACTGCCCGCCAGCGCAAATGCCATTGCGATGCGATGATCTCCACAACTATCGACTTTGCCACCAGAAAAACGACCGCCGGTGATAGTCATGCCATCAGAATATTCTTCCACATCAATAGCCAACGCTCGTAACCCATCCACAATAGAGCGGATGCGATCACTCTCCTTTACTCTGAGCTCGCGCACCCCAGTAATCGATGTTTTCCCATCGGCGCAGGCAGCTGCAATTGCCAATACTGGAAATTCATCAATTGCTAACGCAACCAGAGCGCTGGGGACATCAACCCCTTTGAGCCTGCACGCGACTACCTTGAGATCAGCGACCGGTTCCCCCGCTACGTTTCGATGGTTCATGATTTGTATATCAGCCCCCATCAAGCGCAATATGTCAAGCGCCCCTGTTCGAGTTGGATTAACTCCAACACCTGGCAAAGTCAATTCCGATTCAGGCCCAATGAGCGCGCCGACAAGAAAGAATGCAGCTGATGAGAAATCGCGGGGAATCGAAAACATACGCCCACTTAATCGAGCTCCTCCACAAACTGATATGACACCGTCGCTCACCTCAACGGGACACCCAAACCCAATCAACATGTTTTCAGTATGGTCACGTGTCTGGGCCGGCTCACGAACACGGGTCACACCATTTGCATTAAGACCTGCCAATAACACCGCTGACTTGGTCTGTGCGCTAGCTATAGGCAATTCATACTCGATCGAGCTTAACGGGTAGCGCCCAAAAATATTAAGCGGAGGATAGCCCCCTTTGCCCGAATTAATTGTTGCCCCCATGAGAGTCAACGGATCAATGATTCGAGTCATCGGTCGTTTACGTAACGAATGATCGCCGGTCAATGTCGACGAAAATGGTTGCCCGGCTAACACCGCGCTCAGCAACCGAAAGCCAGTACCGGAATTGCCGAAATCGAGTGTTGCGGTAGGAGGCGTTAAGCCAGTGAGTCCCAGCCCTTGCACGCGACATCGCTCGCCTTCGGTAATGTCAATTTTAACACCCACCCGCCCTAACGCACGAGCAGTAGCCAGTACATCATCACCTTCCAGAAGCCCGGTTACCTCCGATGGCCCTTCCGCGAGCGCGCTTAGGATCAAGGCCCGATGACTTATTGACTTGTCACCAGGCACCTCCACTTCACCGTGTAGAGCGCCGCCAGGTGTAACTAGAAAATTCATGCCAACATCGATTGTGGTGCCTTTAAACAACCTGCCCCGTTTGGATCTTGGCTCGCGTTTCCCGAGCGTGCTCAAAAATCGTCTCCAGTTCCGTTCCGTTTCCCGATCTAATCAACTCTCTGATACGCTCAAAAACAGTGATATAGCCGTCAATACCCGCGAGTACTGGCTCCTTATTATTCAAGAAAATATCCCGCCACATCGCAGGATCACTCGATGCAACCCGCGTGAGATCATAAAAGCCCCCCGCTGCCAGCGGGAAGAATTCCTCTGCATTTTGTTGTTCACCCAAAAGCGCAACCAGCGCAAACGCCACAGCATGCGGCAAGTGGCTGGTCATGGCGAGCAATCGATCATGTCCTACCGCATCCATCTCAACTACATCAGCGCCCACAGTCTCCCACAGACGACGCACCCGTTGAGTCGCATGACGATTGGTTTCTTCCACCGGCGTCAAAACAACTCGATGATCAACAAACAAATTCCCATCTGCCGCGGTCACACCACTTTTTTCTTTACCGGCAATCGGGTGTCCCGGTACAAACATTGGAAATCCCTCTTCAAGGGATTGCTGTGCAGCCGCGATGATTTCCTGTTTCACACTGCCGGCGTCCGTGATGATCACCTCGGGTCCCACCAGTGACGCGAGCGCCTTAAGCAGCGTCTTAGAAGCATTAATTGGCGCCGCGAGAAAGATCAGATCAGCCCCCCCCACAGCTTCAGCAAGATCACAACTAAATCGGTCAATCACGCCCAAATCCTGTGCCGTCTCTAGCCGCTCCCGACTGCGGCCATAACCCACCACCTCACCGACAACCCCCTTACCCTTGAGGGCAAGAGCAAATGAGCCGCCGATCATCCCGACGCCAATGATTGCAATTCGTGCTAATTGCAGTAATGTCTCCGAATCATCCGGAGATGCTTTCTCTGCCATCACTTGGATAGCGCCTGCTCAAGCGCATGCAAGGCTTTTTCGTTTTCGAAGGCAAGTCCTACCGTAAACCTCAGATGATTGGGCATCCCGTAGTTAGCAACAGGCCGGACAATAACCCCCTGCAACAACATCTTATTAAACACATCCATGGCGGGTTGCCCCACATCTACCGTGACAAAATTTCCCACAGACGGAATCCAATCTAATCCTAGTCGAGTAAACCCCTCACACAGGACGGCCATTTGCTCTCGGTTAAGCGTCCGACTACTCTCGACAAACTCCCGGTCATCGAGCGCGCCCGCAGCAGCGGCCAACGCAATGGAATTAACATTAAATGGATGCCGAATGCGATTCATCACTTCGGTAATCTGTTCAGAAGCGATCGCATAACCTACTCGCAAACCAGCCAGGCCATAAATCTTTGAGAACGTCCGAGTCACGATCAGGTTAGGATAGCCAGGAAGCATTTCAATGCAGTCTGGGTATTCGGCTTCTTCCACATACTCAAAGTACGCCTCATCGACAACAGCGATCACATGAGAAGGCAGCGCATTGAGGAATTGCCGTAACTTAGTTGAGGTCACCCAGGTACCTGTTGGATTGTTTGGATTGGCGATAAAAACGGCGCGCGTCTCTCCATCGATCATATCGAACATAGCATCCAGATCATGCCCCCAATTTCGTGCCGGCGTCTCCTGCAATTTAGCCCCGGCAGCTGATGCGGAAAGCACATAAACCGCAAAGGCATGGGCGGAGACGACGACACCCTCGCCTGGCTGAACAAAAGCCCTGACGATCAACTCGAGCACATCATTAGACCCATTACCGAGGGTAATATTCAACGGGGTCACCTTCAACACCTTACTCAAACGTTGTTTCAGCTGAAAGCCGCTACCATCAGGATAGCGAGAAATCTCCGAAGCTACCGCCGCCATCGCCCGTTGCACGGTGGCCGCTGGAGAACGCGGGTTTTCGTTGGACGCCAACTTGACGATACCTTCGATACCCAACTCGCGCTCCAGTTCTTCTACCGGTTTTCCCGGCTGGTAGGGTTGTAGCGAACGGACACCGGGCACAACCAGGTCATTCAAATTCATGGATTGTCTCGATCTAAAGTGATCTGGGATAAGAACCAAGAACCTTAAACAACGCTGACTCCCTCTGGATGTCAGTCAGTGCCCGGCTGATCAATGCTTCCTTCTGATGCCCCTCAAAATCAACGAAAAACACGTACTCCCAAAGTCCAGTTTTCGACGGCCGTGACTGTAAGCTGGTCATATTAATTTCATGCATCGCAAGCGGCGCTAACAATCGTTGCAAAGAACCCGGTGCATCACGCCCGTGAGCGGACAAAACTAAAGAGGTTTTGTCATAACCACTGCCATCGACGCACTGGTTGCCTATGATCAGAAATCGAGTTGTGTTTCCGGCCTGATCTTCAATATTTCGATGCAATACCGCCAAACCATAATGTTCCGCCGCTTCGACCGATGCAATCGCAACGCTGTACACATCCCGCGCCGCTTCATTCGCTGCGGCAGCATTGCTGGCCGTCGGTACCCGTTCGACATTCGGTAGATGACGATCTAACCACTTGCGACATTGCGCAAGTGCCTGGGGATGTGCCCGTACGACTTTCACTCCACCGGATACCTCGGCTTTCTTGCCGATCAACGCGTGACGAATTCGGAGATCGATTTCTCCGCAGATGCGGAGCGGCGTAATGACGAGGCAATCCAGCGTGATGGCAATTCCGCCTTCGGTAGAATTTTCTACCGGCACAACGCCGTAGTTCGCGTTTCCAGTCTCAACCGAACGGAAGACTTCTTCTATACCCGTCTCAAACTCAATCGCAACTTCCTGACCAAAGTGCTTAACCGCCGCCGTTTCACTGTAGGTGCCTACTGGCCCAAGCACTGCGACTTTGGGCTTTTCTTCCGCACTTCTGCATGCCGAAATGATTTCCCTGTAGATCCCTGTGATCTGTGTTGGGGTCAAAGGACCAACGGTCGACTCTACTAGTCGACGCAATATCTGCGCCTCTCGCTCCGGGCGATAGACCACCTCTCCGGCCGTGCGTCCCTTTACGCCACCGATCGCAAGTGCACAACCCGCCCGCTCATTCAGCAACCCCAACAGCTGATCGTCGATTTGATCGATTCGATCACGCAGTTGTTTAAATTGATCCTTCTGAGACATGTTTACTCAAACCGAGTCACCGTTAACCTTGGAATCTAACCCAAGCTCGTCAACATCATCCACAACAAGATGCATACTCTCATCTATTCGTTCAATGCTCGCCAATACCTCGCCTTCACTCAGCCCAATCAGGCGAACACCCTGCGTATTGCGTCCAAGCTGTGAAATCTCGGACACCTCCGTTCTTACCAACCTACCACTGTCCGTGATCAATGCCACCTCATCTCCCTCTTCCACCTGACGTGCCCCAATCGTTTCCCCATTCCGAACGCCGTCCTTGATGGCGATTACCCCGACACCACCACGGCGTCGGACAGGGAAATCCCCCATTCGAGTTCGTTTACCATTACCCATAGCAGAGGCAAGGAGAATATCCTTATCGGCATCCTTGGCTTCGACCACCATCATGGAAACGACACGCTGATTAGTGCGCAGAGACATCCCCCGGACACCGCGAGCCGTACGACCCATCTCACGAACATTGCTCTCCGGAAAGCGTATCGCTTTGCCGTTTGAACTGACCAGGACAATCTCTGCTTGCCCACTGGTAATGGCCACTTCAACCAACTCATCCTCAGGAGCTAACTGAATGGCGCGGAGTCCGGTCGATCGCGATCGACCGAAACTAACGGCAGCGGTTTTCTTGACCGTTCCGTTCCGTGTCGCCATAACAACAAAATGGCTCCCATCAGTGGTCCCGTTTTGACGCAAAAAAGCGGTGATTTTCTCACCACTTTCCAATGGTAAAAGGTTGACTAACGGTCGACCACGGGCCTGCCGACCGGCCTGCGGCAAACGGTACGCCTTCAACCAGTAAACTTTACCGAGATTTGAAAAACACAACAGGGTATCGTGGCTATTGGCGACAAACATCGAGCGAATAAAATCCTCCTCCTTCGTGCGCGCAGCCACACGCCCACGTCCGCCCCGACGTTGGGCTTGATAATCGGCTAGGGGTTGGCTTTTTACGTACTCGGCGTGAGACAGCGTGATCATCAAGTCCTCCGACGGGATAAGATCTTCATCGGACAAATCAATCTGCGCGTCAAGAATTTCGGTTCGACGATCATCACCATATCGCTCACGGATATCGACCAACTCTGATTTGATCACCGCTATCAGTCGCGAACTGCTGCCCAGAATATCTAACAAATCACGAATCTGATCGAGCAAGTTTCGATATTCCGTGTGAATTTTCTCTTGCTCCAGACTCGTTAAACGGTGGAGTCGTAGATCAAGTACCGCTTGTGCCTGAGCCTCTGTCAGACGATACCTGGTTCCATCGAGGCCAGTATCTGGATCCGCATCAGTCGGCCGAAACCAAGCCGCATCAACCTCGTCGAGCATCCCCATTACCGCGCCTGGCAGCCACTGCTGAGAGGTCAATTGGATTTTGGCTTCCTGGGGACTCGCGGCCGACTTGATCAGCGCGATGACCCCATCAATATTAGAAAGCGCTACGGCTAACCCCTCAAGAACATGGGCTCGTGATCGAGCCTTTGCTAATTCATGCAACGTCCGACGGGTGATCACCTCACGCCGGTGCCGAACAAACTCATCTAACAGCTCTGGCAAGCTGAACAGTTTTGGCTGATTACCGGCCAACGCAACCAGATTAATGCCAAACACAGTCTCCATCTGTGTATGTCGATAAAGATTATTGAGCATGACATCGGGTGATTCTCCTCTCCGGAGCTCTATCACCACCCGCATTCCTTGCTTATCGGATTCGTCTCTCAACGCCGTAATGCCCTCAAGGCGCTTACCTCTAACCAACAACGCAATCTTCTCTAGCAACCTCGCTTTGTTAACTTGATACGGCAATTCAGTTACAACAATTCGGGTTGGATTTCCATCAGACGCATCCTCTATACCAGCGCGGGCGCGGACATAGATCTTGCCCCGTCCAGTCTGATAAGCATCGAGTATTCCACGACCGCCATTGATCAGGCCGGCAGTCGGAAAATCTGGCCCCGGCAAGAATTCCATTAATTCTCGGGCGCTCATATTCTCGTTATCAATGAAGGCCAAACACGCAGTCACGACTTCGCTAAGATTATGCGGGGGCATATTGGTGGCCATACCCACTGCAATGCCCGATGATCCATTAATAAGAAGATTAGGTATCCGGGTCGGCAATACCACCGGCTGTGTCTCGCTCTCATCATAATTAGGCACGAAATCAACCGTGTCCTTATCTAAATCCTCAAGAAGCTCATGCGCTATTCGGGAGAGACGAATTTCTGTATAACGCATTGCGGCCGGAGCATCGCCATCAATTGAACCAAAATTACCCTGGCCATCAATCAAGGGATAACGAAGCGAGAACTGCTGCGCCATTCGCACGATCGTATCGTAGACGGCAGAGTCTCCGTGAGGATGGTACTTACCAATCACATCACCCACTACACGCGCTGATTTCTTATACGGTCGGTTCCACTCGTTACCAAGCACCGTCATCGCATACAACACTCTTCGGTGCACGGGCTTGAGACCGTCTCGAACATCCGGCAACGCCCGCCCCACAATCACGCTCATCGCGTAATCCAGATAGGATTTGCGCATTTCCTGCTCTAGATTAGCAGGCACTATTTCCCTAGCGATGTCGTTCACATGAGTACTGAAATCGGGGGTGAAGCGTGGCGAAAGCGTCATCAAAAAAACCGGCTGATGACACTGCAATTCAATTCAATTGCAGCAAGAAAAAGACTCCGATTTACAGCAGTGATTTTACCACAAGAAGGGCTCTTAAATCGGTCTAAAGCGCCCCTCTGCGTCAATTCTTTTACGGGGAAATCCAACCCCTCTAGAACATTAGATAGTGCCCGCCTCCCTCACCCAACAGCCGAGCGCACCACGTCTTGACACAGATCAGCCAATAACCCCAGCCACGGCATGACCAAGACCATGGCCAGTGCATTCACAGATAAGATAACCGGTACGACTTTGTCGACATTCAGCATCGGCGAATTGTCCGCTGGTGCATCAAAATACATTAGCTTCACAAT
>DUBL01000013.1 GCA_012960345.1 Gammaproteobacteria bacterium
TGAAAACCGAAAATAATGGCCGTGCGCCCTTGCTCACGAGCCGCCCGAACATCGGCCGCGGAACAGGCATGAACAATCAACTCTGGATATGCAGAAAAGTACCGATTCCACTCTTCAATATTGGCAACCGTTTCTCGAAAAGTCTCATGATAGGCGATGGTGACGTGTACCGCGTCAACACCCCCCTGCCGCATCTGTCGAAATATTTTTTCCGACCACGCTGCGTACTGTAGGCAATCGATAGTAATGGATTCTGTCACCTGTCAATCTCCAGCGCTGCTCGCCTTTTGATGGGTTACGGACGAGGCTTTTAAGTATGCTGTTTTATTCTTTGTCGTGCTTATACGGCGGCGTGCCAGATCGACGGATATGCGCCATCCTTCGAAGGTCAATACGGTATGAAACCCACCCCAGCGGCAACATCAACACCCACAGCAGGCGCGCCAAGGGGTTGGTCAGACGACTCGCCTGGGCTGCCACACCTTGGTGGCCGAGAAATGAAAAGCGTGTGTAATGAACAGCGGAGCGAAAAAACGCGCCAGGAATCGCGCCGAACCAGTTAATCTCTTGATTGAGCGCACTTTCGTGCTGCAGTGCGTGACCCGCCGCCCGCTCACCTGAGGGGATGCGACGGATCAACTGATCATCGCGACCCGTAGCACCAACAAAATAGATCCTGAGCATTTCGTTGACATAACGAGTTTGGTACTCACGGGCAATCGCGTTCCACACCACACCTTCAGGGATGTATAAACGCGGGCGCAGTGGAAACGGGAATCGCCTCAGAACATCGGTTCGATGAAATCCCCATTTTTCACCTCGCACACGATAGCGATAGATTAATTCCAACGCATCTGAGTCGAGCACATCATTGGGAAAGCGATCACCCACCAACTGCCCGTCAGGGTTCATGCACAGCGCCGTCACTGCGGAAAACCGTTCTCGCTGGTCTAGGGGGATTGACTCCCAGTGGAACACAAAACGCTCCAACGCATCGGGAACACAAGCATCGTCAGAGTCCAGCACCAGAAATAACTCGCCTAACGCCTCTTCCACCGCCCAGTTATGGGCCAAATGTTTTCCCGAGTTCGGCTGGTGCAAGTAGCGAATAGGAAAGGTCGAGTCGTCTTGCCAAGACGCTACCAATTTTCTCGTTCCATCCGTGGAACCATCGTCGATGACAAGCCATTCGAAATCATCAAAGGTCTGCACCGACAGCGAGTCATACACTCGAGACAAGGTGTCAGCCCGATTAAATGTGGGGGTAAACACAGTAAAGCGGTAGCGATACGCCCCGCTCGTCCCGGCCACACTACGCCTGTCATGATTACTGTTCATCGACTCGATATTAGGTGTTACTCAAACCAAATAATCACATCATCAGTTGACAATACATAACTCGCCTCTATAGCCAATCAATTTCATAGGGGTAAGTCGACAGCCGCTCAACGCGATCTTCTGTAACCAACACTTGCTCTTCCAGTTTGATGCCTTCACGCCCCCCTTCGCTGCCGATAAACGACTCTACACAAAGCGTCATTCCCGCCTCAATCACCCCATCATAGCCACCGCCCTCGAAATCACACCAGTGCTTAATGCTGGGGTATTCATCAGCCAAGCCAACACCGTGGATGGCAGAACTGTATCGATGCGCGAGAAATGCCTCCGGGATAGGCCAACAGGCCTGCGCCAGATCACGGAAACTCATCCCCACTCGCAGGACGGAGATATTGTGTTCAATCTGTTCATAAGCGATTGCATACAGTCGCCGTTGTTCATCGTTCGGTCGATCACCGCATACCCATGCTCGTGAGATGTCTGAGCAATAGCCATAGGGGCCAACCAGATCCGTATCGAAACTGACCACGTCATTCTTTTCTATCTGCCGCATCGAGCATTCCCGAAACCACGGATTGGTCCTGGGACCCGATGAAAGCAAGCGCGTCTCGATCCATTCCCCGCCGAGACGAATATTGGTTTCATGCAATCTCGCCCACAGCGCATTTTCTGTAATGCCCGGCTCCAGCACTTCGCGCATGCTATCCATTCCCGCCTGGCACACCGCCACAGACGCCCGCATCAACGCTACTTCTTCACTCGACTTAATCGCCCGGGCGCGCTCGGTCACTTGCTGCCCCTCCACAAGCTCAAGCCCCTTGGCCCGTAACGCGTCGGTTGCGGGAAATGACAATACATCAATGGCCAGTCGCCGATTACCGCCACCATGGCGGCGCATCAGATCATCAATCTCATCGGCAAAACGCAGAACGAACTCCGGCCCACGATTGCCACGCGCAAAGTAGTAAAACGCCGGCAATTTGCGATACTCATCAACGGTCGGCAGATCTTGTGCCAGATACGGATGGTTAGCGTAGTCAAACAAAACAACCGGTCCATCCAGTGCAACAAACACACAGCGCGTTTCATAATGCGAGCACCACACCTGCATGTTGGTCGCATCAGTAGCGTAGCGCGTGTTCATCTGGTCGAACAGAAGTAACCCGGCTACGTCGTGACCTAACATTTCCTGACGTAATCGATCACATCGATAACGACGAACAACATCCAGGTTAACGGGTGAATTTGAAAATTCCATTGCCCCGTGCTGACGCGACTGCTTTTCAGTTGGCTTCATGCACTCACGCTCTAGACATTGTTTCTGTCGTAGTGGTTCATAGCGGTGACTCAATCAACTCGTTTACGGCTCTATGGGCGCATTCAACACAGCACCCGAAACGCGAATACCGCCCCGAATCTTGTCAGGTGTAATCGTTCCGTAGCGCTCTTCAAATGCCAGCGGCAAAGGTCGACCATCTGCAGTAGAAAGCCATAACCGGAGCAGGTGACGCCGATGTTCTATCTCTGGCCAATCTTCGTAAGTCGTTCGCGAGTGCAGGATTTGATGATTGTGCAACAACTGAATATCCCCAGGTTCAAACACCATGTCGAAACGCAAGCGGTCACTCGCAACCAAATTGTCGAGCAAATCCATAGCCTCAATCTGTTCGGGGAGCAACCGCGGTACCTCGTCAAAACGTTGCGCCGCTTCGATAAAATCCCTGGAATAAATACACGTGACATAACCCGCGTGTCGATGAAACACAGCCAATTGATACGTCGGCTCTTTACCCAGAGGTATCTCGTCTTTTCGATCCACATAGAAAGGCTGGCACAAAACCTCGAGGAGGTCGGGTCGTTGCTCGGCCAACACGTTAAAGGCGCTTGTAGATGACGCGATAGCACTTGCCCCACCCCGGCGAGCCGTTTTTAAGCACAATAAACCGACAATATCGGTGGAGTCCGTGTGAAAGGGCTGCCGGTAGTTGGTTTGATAAACCCGAGTCACGGGATCGAAAGGATCCTTGCCAAGATCCTTGACATGACCCAGAAGATGGCCCGACGCATTTTGCGAGACGGCCTGACCCATATGACAACCCATTCCGTAGTAGATCCTCGCCGTTAAAGCGGGCGACCACTCACCGACAGGCAGTCCACGCAGCAACACGAATCCTCGCCCTTGGAGAATCTCTCGCCGAAGCTCGGCAAGCGTAACAGCCAACCCGTCCAGTGGAAAATCACCCGCCTGCAGTTCGGGCAGCGGCACTCTTGTGCTGTGGGCAGCCGCGCGAGTTAGTTCATTCAAATCCGCGTGAGTAAAACGGTAGATCCAGTCGTCATTACCATCGAAATCTTGGGCAAACCAAGCGGCACGGTCATCCGCACGCATCTCCGATTGAGTGACGGCTTCAGGCATCTGGTCGCCTGGACTCATCATGTTAAACCCCTCTCACCGAGCCACGTCACCTGCCCCAAATCGCGTCACATGGGGCTTTCGCAGCACCTCGGCTAACCACGCATTCGCTCTGCTTTTGGATCAAACAAGGGCGCCACCTGTAATTTTGCACTCCGACGTTCGCCCAGAATCTCAATTTCCCAACCATCATCTTCGTTCGCGCAAGCCCACGGCACATAACCCATAGCAACCGATACAGACGAACCGTGCGCATAACCGCCAGAGGTCACCCAACCTCTCACCTCACCGTTTAACCAGATTGCTTCGTCGCCTATCACGTCCGCATCTTTTGTATCCACGACAAAAGTGCGTAACCGCATCGTACCGCCGTGTTCCTTTTCTGCCATTGCCGCTGACTTGCCGATAAAATCAGCTTGTTTTTTCAGGGCGACAAAGCGACCCATACCGGCCTCATAAGGTCCATAGATCGGCCGGTATTCCCGCGCCCATGAGCCAAAATTCTTTTCCAATCGCAGGGCATTGAGTGCCCGGGACCCAAAAAGGCGTAGGCCATGCTCTGCGCCGGCTGCCAGCAACACCCCTAGCACATGCCGTTGATACTCCGGCTCCATCCAAATCTCGTACCCCAGATCTCCGGTATAGCTGACACGGCCCACCAGACACGGCGCCATACCAACATCCATTTCCCGAATATCCATAAAAGTGAACGCGTTAGCCGAAACGTCTTCGGACGTCACCGAAGCCAAGACCTGACGAGACTTGGGACCCGCAATCGAAAGACCAACGATGCCAGCACCATGTGGCATTACCTCCACCGAGCCATCGTCAGGGAGATTCTGCAGAAACCAACGCATGTGGTACGCCTCGGCAACACCAGCGCCGGCAACAAAATATTCATTGCCTCCCAGATTAGCTAGGCTGAAATCACCAATCAGTTTTCCGTTCGAATTCAGCATGGGAGCCAGGGTCATTCGATCTTCTTCGGGCAAGCGACAAGCCAGCAACTCATCCAACCATGCTGGGGCACCTACGCCCGAGATAGAATACTTGGCAAAGCCTGATATCTCCATTAAACCGACGCCCTCCCGCACTGCGCTTACTTCAGCCGCAACATGTTCGAAATCAGTTGAACGGCGCCAGGAAAATTCATCCTTCACCCCGTCAGGCGCGAACCATAACGGCTGCTCAAGCCCATAGGCCTCGCCCATCTGAGCACCAGCGGCCAGCAGTTGATCGTAGACCGGTGTCGTGCGCAGAGGCCGACCCGCAGGCAGTTCTTCATTGGGAAAGCGGATAGAAAAACGGCGAGAATAGTTTTCCTTCACCTTTGCATTCGTATACGGCAAAGTGGTCCAGTCCCCAAATCGGGCTACGTCCATTGCCCAGACATCAAATCCGGGGTCGCCCTCGACTATCCAATTGGCCAGTGCCAAACCCACGCCACCGCCCTGACTGAAACCCGCCATCACAGCGCAGGCACACCAAAACCCGGGCAACCCCTTGATCGACCCCACCAGGGGATTGCCATCAGGCGAAAACGTAAATGGGCCATTGATAATCTGCTTAATACCCGCCTGCTGAAAAGCCGGGAAATGCTGGAAACCTATCTCGAGCGACGGTGCGATACGATCAAGATCCGCTGGTAACAGATCCTGACCGAAATCCCATGGTGTCTGGGTCGGTGACCAGGGGACACAGGCTTTCTCATAAGTGCCCATGAGCATACCCTTTCGTTCCTGACGCACATATATCTCGCCGTCAAAATCAACCGCGTGCATCATCTCCTTACCAGAGGCCTCATTAAACGCCGTGACTTCCGGCATGTCCTCAGTGATTAGATACATGTGCTCCATGGCAAGAACAGGCAATTCCAAACCGACCATGCGACCCACCTCACGCGCCCAAAGACCGCCCGCATTAACCACGTGTTCAGCAACAATCTCGCCCCCCTCAGTCATCACACGCCAACTACCGTCGGCCCGCTGATGAAGATCGGTCACTCGAGTCTGTGTATAGATGGTGGCTCCATTCTTTCGCGCCGCCTTGGCATACGCGTAGGTGGTGCCGCTCGGATCAAGATGGCCCTCAATCGGGTCGAACATGGCGCCTTCAAATTGACTAGGGTCAATCAACGGCATGATCTCAGCTGCTTCGCGAGCACTGATGATTTCTGTCTCCATGCCCAAGTACCGACCTTTCGCATGAATACTCTTTAGCCAATCGAAGCGAGCCGGCGTCGCCGCCAGCATGACACCGCCAGTCATGTGCAGCCCAATTGATTGCTCTGAAATCTCTTCTATATCGCGGTAGAGCTCTATGGTGTACTGCTGCAATTTAGCGACGCTTGGGTCACCGTTAATGGTGTGCATTCCACCCGCTGCATGCCAGGTCGATCCCGAGGTAAGTTCTTTTCTCTCAAGCAATACCACGTCAGACCAACCTAGCTTGGTCAAGTGATACAACACTGAACAGCCCACTACACCACCGCCGACGACCACGACTTGTGCCTGAGTCTTCATGTCCCGTTCACTATCTCGGTTGATTAATATTTTTCTTACTAGTCAAGATCATTATTGCCGATCTCGTTTTTTCGCTTCGCCACATAGTCGTCAAGCGCCTCACCGCAGACCGGATCTAACATCGGCAACTGGTAATTTGCAAGCACTGATTGCCAAAGTTGTGTCGCGCGCTGAGTCGTATCTAGTCCACCTGCGAGCACCCAATTTTCATGATTCTGCCAATCACTGACCAGTGGTTGATAAAACGCATTTTCGTATCGTGCCATCGTGTGTTCAGCCCCAAAGAAATGCCCTCCCGGTTCGACGCTGGCAATTGCAGACAACCCAAGTTCCTGTTCGTTTACCTCTATTGGTGCAAAAACGGCAGCCATTGCGCCGAGCATTTCGGCATCGATAACCACCTTTTCGAATGATGCAACCAATCCCCCCTCAAGCCAACCTGCCGCATGGTAAACAAGATTGCCATGGCCTAGAACAGCACTCCACAACGACATCTGCGTCTCGTAAACGGCCTGTGCATCTACCACATTGGACGCGTTACAACCGCTGGTGCGATAGGGTAGGCCGTAACGCCGGGCCAATTGCCCCCCCGCCAAATTTGCCTTCGCATTCTCGGGCGTACCAAAGGCGGGAGCACCGGAGCGCATATCAACATTCGAAGTAAAACCACCATACACCACTGGTGCACCGTTACATGCTAATTGAACGAGGCAAACACCAAACAGTGCTTCTGCATTCTGTTGTACCAAGGCTGCCGCCAACGTCACGGGCGCCATGGCGCCCATCAACGTGAACGGGGTCACGATCACTGGCTGTCCCAACATTGCCAACTCGATAGCCGCTTCCGCCATCGCCCCATCCAGCCGACGCGGTGAATTGATATTGATGTTGCCCACCAACACCGGTCGAACGCTAACCTCCTCCATAGTCAATCCGTGAGCCAATGCACACATCTGGACCGCATCTCTGACTCGAATCGCGCCAATGGGAACAGCAGAGAACACCTTGTCTGTTAGCGTTAGATTGGATCGGTAACAGTCGAGGTGACGAGTATTGACCGGAAGATCGGTCGGCGCCACCGTTTGGTTACCAAACAAACTAATGGCGTTCAAACTGTGTCCCAACTTGATCAGTTTCTGATAATCGTCAAAATTACCCGCGCGACGCCCATTAATACAATCGTGTACGTTGGGCGGCCCAGAAACCATACCGAAGTAAATTCGATTACCACCAAGGTGAATCGCTCTTGCCGGATTGCGTGGGGTGATCGTAAAAGACGATGGCGCCTTCGCAATTAATTCTAAAACCAACGCTCGGTCAAGACATACGACATCGTTATTGACCTGCGCCCCAGCCGCTTTGAAAAGATTACGCGCGCGGGCACCCAACACTTCGAGTCCCTGCTCTTCCAGTAAAGAGAGTGAAGCTTCGTGAATAGCCTCTAATTGATCAACCGACAGCAACTCAAGTGGTGGCGAATTATTCTCAAGCACCGACCACGGTGCCTGTTGCAATGCACTACCGCCCTGGCGCGCCGTCACTCGCGCTGCTCGTGCCTGCGTTCTTTGCCCTCGCCGACTCACGCTGATTTACCAGGCTCACGCACCTGGCCACTAGCCCACTCGTTCATCATTTTTTTCAGTAGTTCATTAATCTGTGTCTAACCGATAGTCGGGCGAACCGCTGCCCAAGGCTGCGCCGCTTCGAAACACGCCGCAGCGCGCAGCACCGTTGCCTCATCACGCCAGCGGCCGACGATCTGTAACCCCACCGGCAAACCATCAGATGTGAATCCGCAAGGCACGCTGGCCGCAGGCTGACCGGTCAGGTTGAACGGATAGGTGAACGGCAACCGGTCAAACATTGTCGGGGTCGGACGACCATCAATCTCCTGAGGTCCTTCGC
>DUBL01000014.1 GCA_012960345.1 Gammaproteobacteria bacterium
ACTTCGCCGTTCACAATCCGCTGTGCCAATCCCTCGACAATGGCCGTTTTCCCGACGCCGGGTTCTCCGATCAGGACAGGATTATTCTTCGTTCGGCGTTGCAATACTTGAATCGTCCGTCGAATCTCATCGTCACGACCAATGACAGGGTCCAAGTGCCCTTGCTCTGCCAACTGAGTTAAATCAATGGTGTACTTCTCCAATGCCTGACGGTTTTCCTCGGCATTAGGCTCATCAACCGAGCCTGTCCCACGCATTGCTGCAATTGACGCCTCCACTGATCGCCGCGTCGCACCTGACTTTGTCAACAATGTCGATGATTCGATTCCCTCGATCATCATCGCAAGCAAAAACAACTCGCTGGAAACATACTTGTCATCACGTTTCTTTGCCAGTTTTAATGACTGATTCAACACTCGATCCAGTGTTGCAGACACCCGCACATCACCACCGATACCAGTCACAGCCGGTAGTCGATCAAGTGCGCTATCAAGTTCGACGCGCAGAGTTTCGAGATTCACTTCCGCACGCACCAGAAGGTTTGGAAACGCACCTCCTTCTCCATCGAGCAGCGCCAGTAAGACATGTGCAGGCTCAATGAATTGGTGATCTCGATCAAGCGCAATGGACTGCGCATCAGACAGGGCTAGCTGAAATTTCGTCGTTAATTGGTCCATTCGCATTGTCGTCTCCACAGGACCTGACACCGGTCGACGCCGAGTCTCGATCCGCCATTACTAACCGTTAAGGTCAATATGGGGCCAACCCATTGGCGTTCAAGAGACAGTTCTACTTATCCCACTTATTCCAACCATGCCAGCGAAGCCATACGACCGCACTGGCCATCACGTCGATACGAGAAGTACGCATCCGCCTGGCGATAGGTGCACTGGCCACTATGAAATATGTGTATCACCCCCTGACGTCGCAACCGCTGTTCAACCATTTTAGGTAAATCCGCGATCCACTGATTGCCCGTGGCTGCCAAAGCACTTTCATGACCCGGAAAAGCATCAATCAAGGTTTCTCTGACATCTGCGCGTACCTGATAGACGTCACTGCCGATCCCCGGACCGGTCCAGGCAAGTATCCGTCCAGAGGGCAAAGCCAGTTTTCCCAATAGTGCCTCAATCACACCCGCACACAGACCGCGCCAGCCAACGTGCACAATAGCCACGAAAGAGCCATCTGTATCACTTAGAAACAAGGGAATACAATCAGCGGTCATCACCGCGACGACGGGCCCGGGGGTCGTGGTGTATGCCGCATCGGCCACCGTTCCAACGGAACCTGTGGAAACGTCAACCACGCCACAACCGTGCACCTGCGATAACCAACACGGTTCTGCCGGCAGACACAGCGTTCGCTTGAGTTCCGCACGATTGTTTGTAACCGCATCTCGTTCATCGCCTACATGTGCAGCCAGATTAAACGTAGAGAACACACCGCTACTGACGCCCCCTGTTCTCAACGTAGTCAGCGCCCGGACTTGAGATGGGGCTGGCCAATTTGCCGACAACAACCGAATAGCTCGCGCTTTCAAGTTGACAGGGCCTGGTCCGCGGTCAGCACCACAATTAACTGCTCTAGGTCATCTGGCAACGGACTGGAAAAAGTCATCCGATCGCCACTGTCGGGATGAGTGAAACTGAGTTCCCGTGCGTGCAATGCTTGTCGTCGAAAACCTCGCAGTTCAGCAGCCAATGCTTCTGAGACGCCCTTCGGTATCCGCAGGCGACCACCGTACCGCGGATCACCCACCAGCGGATTACCGCGATGCGAGAAATGCACGCGGATTTGATGCGTGCGACCCGTTTCCAGTTCCACCCGCAGTTGCGTATGCGCGCGAAACCGTTTTTCAACACGAAACTCAGTCACCGCCTTCTTGCCCTTTTCGTTGACTGCCATACGCAATCTATCCCGTGGATGCCGACCGATGGGCTGTGTTATTCGACCACCAGCGAGAATTCGACCATTGACGATTGCCGCATACATTCGGACCACACGGTGATGCTCAAGATCACGAATCAACTGCTGGCGGGCAATGGCTGTTCGCGCCACCACCAGTAACCCACTGGTATCCTTATCCAGTCGGTGCACAACCCCAGCACGAGGCAAATTTGTTGTTTCGGGGAAGCGATAAAGCAGCGCATTGGCCAGTGTTCCATCTGGATTCCCCGCGCCAGGATGGACAACAAGCCCTGTCGGTTTATCTAGAACAATCAGGTGCTCGTCTTCGTGGACAACCTTTAACGGCAGGTCCTGTGCCTGCCACTCACTGGGGTCACTGACCGGCACCTGTATACGAACGATCTCCCCACCCTGAGCCGCCTGGCGCAGTAACGGTAGATGATCGTCCACCTGGATTCGTCCCTCTTTCAACCATTGTTGCAACTGCGAGCGTGAATAAGCAGGGAAGAGTTTCGCCAGCACCTTGTCAAGGCGAATACCCGCCTGACTCTCAGGAATACTGATTTCCAGTACATCGGTTGTTGATCCAGCCATAACACTACTTCCGGAACAGGCCCTTAATTCGGTTTCATCACAGTATAATTTACACCCGTTCGAAGTTCGGCCCATCACTACGATGCTTTGGTACAAACTCCTTTCCACTCTCGTTCTTGCCAGTTTGCTCGCTGTCGGAACCGGCTGTGCCCGATTTGAGCGAGCCAACAACCCGGACAACTGGACTGCTGATCAATTCCTAAACAAAGCCAGAAACGCCTTGAATAGCGAAAATTACGAGGAGGCCATCGACTACTACCAACAACTCGAAGGCCGATTCCCCTACGGCTCACACGCCGAACAAGCCCAGCTGGAAACAACTTTTGCTTATTATCGCAGTGGTGAACGGGGCCTTGCCATGGCGGCCGCTGATCGCTTCCTGCAGATGCACCCGGCGCATCCCCAAGTTGATTACGCTTATTACTTGAAAGGGGTGTCCGGGTTCGAACCACCAACGGGTTTGATGGCCTTGATATCGGGTGTCGATCCAAGCACTACAGATACAACGCTTGCCAGAGAATCTTTTAGTGCATTACGCGAACTAACTACCCGCTTTCCAAGCAGCCGTTACGCCAAGGATGCAAGCGTGCGGATGACACAGATTCTCGACGTCCTGGCCATGCAGGATATCGGTATCGCGCGTTACTACTTATCCCTAGGCGCCTACATCGCCAGCATCAACCGCGCGAAATACGTAATTGAAAAATACCAAGAAACAAAGGCGATCGAACACGCACTTGGCATTATGGCGACAGCCTACCAGCGTATGGGATTGGAACAACTGCGCCTCGATACTCTGCGAGTACTGCGATTAAACCACCCCAACAGTCACTACCTCAAATCAAGTTAGCTCAACCCGCCTTTAGAAATACCTTGCCGTGATTGGATACCGACGATCACGACCAAAAGCCCGCTGAGTAATACGCACCCCCGGCGGCGCCTGTCGACGTTTGTACTCAGTACGGGTGACGAGGCGTACCGTATTTTTAACCGTCATTGCATCATAGCCCGCATCGATAATCTCGCTGGTGGCCTGGTCCTCCTCCACATACGCCTGTAGGATCGGATCGAGGATCTCATACGGTGGAAGACTGTCGATATCTTTCTGGTCAAGCGCTAATTCAGCGGTCGGCGGCCGGGAAATAACGCGCGCCGGTATGACTGGTGACACACCGTTACGATACTCTGCTAGACGGTAGACCATGGTTTTTGGAACATCCTTGATCGCAGCGAAACCGCCAGCCATGTCACCATATAACGTCGCGTAACCCACCGACATCTCGCTTTTGTTTCCAGTGGTTAACACCATGCGACCGGACTTGTTTGAAATAGCCATCAGCAGCGTACCCCTGATGCGAGACTGCAGATTTTCCTCAGTGGCATCTGGCTTCAGTCCTTGGAAAACGGGCTTCAGCTGCGCAAGAAAGGCTTCAAATACAGGCTCAATATCGATAATGCGATAGCTAACGCCCAAGCACTCTGCTTCTTCAATCGCATCTTCAATGCTGATCGTGTCGGTATAACGCGAAGGCATTAACACCGCCTCGACGCACTGCGCACCCAACGCATCGACTGCAATAGCCAAAGTCAAGGCAGAGTCAATCCCCCCCGAGAGGCCCAACACCACACCAGCAAACCCATTCTTATGAACATAATCACGCACACCTGTCGTAATTGCCAGGTACACGCTTTCATCGAATTCAGGTAACGGCGATAAACGCCCCGGCTCGGGAATTAACGTGTCCCGATTCATGTCACAGATCAACAAATCTTCGACGAACACTTGGCCACGATGCGTCACAGTTCCATCGTGGCGCACGACAAATGACCCACCATCAAAAACCAATTCGTCCTGACCCCCGACCAGGTTCACGTAAAGAATCGGTACACGATTCCTCCGAGCCCGCTCTGCAATCACCTCATTCTCACGCTGACCGGATTTATTGACGTGGAAAGGTGAACCGTTGAGGTTAAGAATTACCCGAGCACCATCGGCCACACTGTCTTCCACCGCCCCCTCGTGCCATACATCCTCGCACACGGTAATGCCGACGGGAATGCCATCCACTGGCACAACACAGGGCGAACAACCCGGTTCAAAATAGCGCTTCTCGTCAAAAACACCGTAATTTGGCAGCTGTCGCTTGTGGTAAACCCCTATCACCTGACCACTGTCGATGACTGAGGCTGCGTTGTAAAGACGATTCTCCTGTTGGTGTGGATGCCCAATCACGGCACAAATTCCATCAATTTTTCCACAAAGACTCAACAATCCTGCCGTTGACGAAGCAATGAAATCGCGACGTAAAAGTAGGTCTTCCGGCGGATAGCCGGTCACGGCCAATTCTGGGAAGACCACGACTCTTGCTTGATGTACATCCCGGGCCTGACAGCACAAGTCAACAATTTGTGCGAGGTTCCCATCGATGTCGCCGACGGTAGAATTCATCTGCGCGAGCGCGACTCGGAATGATTGCATTAGACATGCCCTGTAACGATATTAGCTTCGGAGGCTAAATAATAAAGTGCCAAGCGAAACAATCAAAATCCTCCAGTCGCTGAACCAGATCGGTCCAGACGAATGGAATCGGTTAGTTCCCGCCAATTCCCCCACACTATCATTTGAATTCCTCAACGCACTGGAAAAAAGTGGTTGTGTTAGTGAGGAAACAGGCTGGAAACCTCGACATGTGACCTTGCATAACCAAAACGGCATCATCGCGGCCGTCCCTTGCTATCTCAAGTACCATTCCTGGGGTGAATTCATATTTGACTGGGCGTGGGCAAACGCTTACGACCAGGCGGGATTGACCTACTATCCAAAACTACTGATCGCAGTGCCCTTTACGCCCATTACCGGCTCTCGACTCTTGATTCAACCGAATCAGGATCGGACCGCGCTGCAAAAACGATTGACCAATGCTGTCAGTCTATTGGCCGAAGAAGAAGCAGTCTCCTCCGTCCACTGGCTATTCACCACTGAAAATGAGACCGCGCAGCTAACACAGACTGGGCTGTTACCGCGTGTTAGCAACCAATTCCATTGGGACAACGCAGGATATGCTTCATTCGCGGATTTCCTCGGTGCCTTGAACACGAAGAAAAGAAAAAATATTCTGCGTGAACGCCGACGAGTCCGTGACGCTGGTATCCGTTTCAGCTGGCGGACCGGGCACGAAGCGACTCCAACTGACTGGCAACATTTTTACCACTGTTACCGCCGAACTATTGACGACCATGGTTCGATTACATACCTCAATCTTGATTTTTTCCTCCAGCTCGCCAAGACACTTCCGGGCAATGTCCGACTTCTACTCGCTGAACAAGGAGGAATACCGATTGCCGCCGCATTTTTCCTATGCAGCAATGATGCGCTTTACGGGCGTTACTGGGGAACCGTACGGTCAATTACCGATCTTCACTTCGAGACCTGCTATTACCAGCCCATCGAATACTGCGTGACCCACGGTCTGGGTCGCTTTGAAGCGGGCGCGCAAGGAGAACACAAACTGAGTCGGGGCCTGATGCCGCACACAATTCACTCAGCACATTGGCTCCGTCACCCCGATTTCTACGACGCAATCGCTCGCTACACGGAGGAAGAGGCAGAACACGTCAAACGGTATATGAACATGCTGGAGCGCCATTCCCCCTTCCGTAAAGTCTGAACAATGTGAAAACAACGGGGTAGAATTGACGAACGATGGCCACGCGAACAGAACCATATCAATTTCCTCCCCTTGAGGAGGCGACAGTCGAGGGACTCCTCGCGATTGGTGGCGACTTGTCGAGTGAACGGTTGCTGGCTGCGTATCGCAAGGGGATTTTTCCCTGGTATAACCCCGGCCAACCCATACTCTGGTGGTCACCCGACCCCAGGACAGTACTTTATCCCAACCGACTCCGCATCAGTCGCAGTCTCCGAAAAACCCTCCGCCATAGACATTTTCACATCACGACAGACAAAGCGTTTGATCGCGTGATTGTAGAATGCGCCGAATCAAAACGGGACGGCACTGTGACCGGCACCTGGATCACAGCAAATATGCGTAGCGCCTATCTGAACTTGTACCAATTGGGGTATGCCCACTCCGTTGAAACCTGGCAACATAATCGTCTAGTGGGTGGACTCTACGGCGTGGCTATCGGGGGCATATTTTTCGGTGAAAGCATGTTCTCAGTAAATCGCGACGCCTCAAAAGTGGCGTTGGCTGGCCTCGTTTCTCAACTGCTGCAACTCGAATTTCGACTGATCGACTGCCAACTGCCCTCCACCCATTTATTCTCTCTCGGTGCACAAAGTATTCCCCGCCTGGAATTCGTTGAAGAACTTCAACTTGGCATCAACACCAAGCAGATGTCGATTCCTTGGGAATTGGCTATAGACGCTGGTGATCTGGCATGAATGCTCACAATAACCGCCCTGACCTTTACATGTCTGCATCTCACACCTGCCCTTATCTCGCCGATCGGTCGGCGGCGAATCTACTGATCGATCCAAACTTTCCTGTCAGTCCGGCACTTTATGACCAGTTGATTACGCAGGGATTCCGCCGCAACGGTACACTTTATTATCGCCCACAATGCGCCGGTTGCTGTGAATGTCGCTCTGTGCGGATCAATGTCAACCACTTTACCCATACCCGATCACAGCGACGAACGCTGAAATACAATCAAGATATCACCCTCAAACTACGGCCAGCTGATTACTGCGAAGAACACTTCTCTCTCTATCGCCGATATCAAACGATGCGTCACAGCGGTGACAGCATGGATGATCCCGATCCAGAGAAGTATCGCCAATTCCTAACTCGATCTGATGTCGAGACATTCATTACCGAATTTAGAGCGGGTCGCAGACTGCTCGCAGTCTCCGTTACCGATCACATCGCGAATGGTTTGTCGGCCGTGTACACCTTCTTTGAACCCGACGAGAAACGACGCACGCTGGGCACTTACGCCATTCTCCAACAACTTGAACTGGCCAGACGCATCGAGTATGAGTGGCTCTATCTCGGTTATTGGATAAAAACTTGCGGAAAAATGTCTTACAAGGCGCGATTTCGACCCCTTGAAGCTTTTGACCACGACACCGGCCGTTGGGCATCGATCAACTGACATTCTGTCGACAATTACCGATAGCCATGATTTGCCACCTCAAAGAACACGAGTTTGTCTATGGGAAACTAGAAAGCGTTGCCCCTGGCATTCGCCGGCTGACGGCTCGAAACCCGAGCGCATTTACCTTCCATGGAACCGGCACATACGTTATTGGTCAAGGACAAGTGGCAGTCATCGACCCAGGCCCGCTGGATGCGGACCATATTCAGGCCTTGGTTGAAGGACTTTCAGCGGAAACTGTCACCCATATCTTGGTTACCCACTGTCATCTCGACCACTCACCGGCGGCGCGGGAGCTGAAATCCTATACCGGGGCCCTAACCTACGGGTTTGGCCCACATGGCGAAATGACCAAGGGAGTGGCTGAACCGGTTGAGGAAGGGGCCGACCTGGACTTTGTGCCCGATGTCCGCTGTGCACATGGCGATGTCATTAACGGACTGGGCTGGC
>DUBL01000015.1:0-2452 GCA_012960345.1 Gammaproteobacteria bacterium
AGGCTACGTTGGCGGTGATTTATCTGATTACTCGTCTCGAACGTCCATTTGTTGCCAAATAATGGGACGCGGCGCCCCATCACTTCGGGCGGCAAACTTAAGTAAAGCTCTCTAGAACGCCCGTTTGGGGCCTTACTCAATAATGAGATCGTCTTCGCGGCGTCCAGGCTGGACAACCTTAGGTTCTCGCCCACCGCGAAGAATCGAGTTGCCCTCGTACACGGTACGCTGGTCAATTGGTGCTGGATCCAACCAGTCATTCTCGGAGATCTGCCCACTCTGGCCATAAGCATCCAGGGCATTTTGGTAGCACGCGAGCCTTACCTGTTCCTTCGGAATACCGCTTTCCAAAGCGAGATGGGCCGTTTTTGCGACCCCCAACGGTTCTGAAATACCCCAGTCACAGGCTGAGTCAACAATAATGCGTTCGGCACCATATTCTCGGAGAATCTCGACCATGCGTTCGTTACCCATCTTGGTGCTCGGGTAAATCGAAAAAGCAGCCCAGAACCCTCGGTCGAGTGTCTCTCGTACTGTTTCCTCGTTGTTGTGATCGATTACTACCTTGTCTGGAGCAATGTTGTGCTCCAGACAAACATCCATTGAACGGGTCGTTCCGCGTTTCTTGTCTCGATGCGGTGTGTGAATCATCACAGGTAGAGTGAGTTCGATCGCTAGATCAATTTGCTGTCGAAAATATTTGTCTTCAAGCGCGGTCTGCTCGTCGTAACCAATCTCACCGATCGCCACTACCCCCTCCTTAAGCGCAAACCGTGGAAGGATTTCCATCACCGCCTCCGCCAGCTCTTCGTTGTTTGCTTCTTTGGAGTTAAGGCCAATCGTACAGTAATGACGCACACCAAACTGACCTGCCCGAAATCGCTCAAACCCAACAATATGTGACAAGTAATCCAGGTACGATCCAACATGGGTCCGCGGTTGCCCGATCCAGAATGCGGGCTCTATCACAGCCACCACCCCGGCTGCAGCCATCGCTTCATAATCATCGGTCGTGCGAGAGATCATGTGTGCATGGGGATCAATTAGCATCATATTCATTTACTCCGATGAGCAAGTTGGTCTAGTACACGACCGTTAATTCCTGGACTCTGCTGTTAATTACAGGGTTCTCGCGCCGTCCTTGAATAACTTCCAACTCAAAGTGCCTGACGCGATCATTGACCGAAGCTCTGGTACCGTATCAAGCAGGTCTTGCGCTCCCGATGCGGGGCAAGCATTTAGTGCCAGCGCGGCCGCTTGTTGCGACACCGGATTCCCCTCGCCTAAGACGCGTTCCAGATCTTCCAACGCAGTGTCTGCGGCATACGGACCCACACAACGCCAGAGCTCCGGAATCACCGAGCGCCCCGCTGCCCAGCGCTCATGAGCGTAGTCGCACAGCATCTGGGCCAATTCTAAATTAGCACGTGCATCCAACCCTTGAATCGGATATAGCGTGCTATCCACGAATAGCGCCTTCAGCACCATATGATTCCATCGGTGGTCATCGAATTGCTCGAACGGAAAGGGGTTGCGGTGTGCGATAGCCTCGAACTCTGACCGCATATTGGTTCGTAACCCCTCCGCCACTTGGTCGTTCAGTGTGTGGGGTTTAGCATAAAGCGGCAACCCACTGTAGTAAGCCATCCGTTCCCCTACATCCGCCCCACGACATACATCAACAAAAGCCGCAGCAAAGTCACCCCTCCCATCAAAGGTAGTCAACAGTGTGGTCACCCGCGCAGCGACATCAACACTCCAGTATTGGGGGTTCCATCCTGGACGAATACTATCAGCACGTTCAAGGTCTTCAATAGATAACTGTAGATCTCCTTTACCCAGTCGCCGCGGAATCATACCGAGCGTTATATACAAATTGCGCGCGCTGGGGTCAGCAATCAACGTTTCCTGTTGTCCCATGAACCACTCATAGGCAGGCCCCTCGACCTGACGAATCAACCATTTCTTCAGTAACTTGTTAGGCATTCGATCCTTCATCTCTTGACTGCGCCACCCTTCAAGGCGCGCAGACCACATGCCGGCATCCATGGCAACAGCTATTTGCGATAAGCATCACTGTACGTCTCACAAGGATACCAAGGATACAACGGGCCAGCACCAAAGTTATTCGACTTAAAATTTACAACAGATTCTGGTTGCGGTCACCTCTCAGGCTCTGTGGGATAGCGGAATGCCTGAAGATCGAAAGCGAAAGGCGCCAATATCCCCAAAACCAAGGGAGTACCGATTGGGTGAGGCCAACCGCAAAGTGCCATCGCTCGTTTGTTGCAATAAAGGAATTGAACAATTTTTCATTGCAACATTTCCCATACCGAAGCCCGCGTTAAGTTTCCGCCGCTTTGGCGACCGTCGGTGTCCAGTAGGAATCGAGGCAAAGTGAGATGCGGGTTTGGGTGGCCTCCGGACTGGGACCGGGCCGGTGGCGAAGAAA
>DUBL01000015.1:2462-7999 GCA_012960345.1 Gammaproteobacteria bacterium
CGGGAAGATGATCATATTGCCGGCTTTAGGCGTTAGTTGTCCTTGAGCCGGTTGGAAATAGTTTTCGGCCGCTGGGTTCATGAATTCGAAATTTCCCTGATCCTCACGACCGCAGGTCGAGACGTAATAGCACCCACTCAATGTGGCGGGGATGTGTGCATGCCAGGGCTGCTCCCCCAGATTGTCTGAGGTTTGAATCAGCGCCCACCCCAGCGTCAAGGTGTTGTTCCATTCGACTGGAAAACCCACCTCAACAGGACTATGCATCAGAATCTGCCGACAGGTCTCGACAAAAAATTGACCCAGAATATCGCGAAAATAAGTCTGGGGGAAAACACTCTGATCCATCAGGGTGGAAGGTGTCTGATAGCCAAAGCCGTGCGCGTTTGCCTTTATCTCCCCACTGTCAATCATGCCTGCAAAAAGCGCAATGATTTCATCGTTATGCGTATGCATCTCGGGTAATTCGATCTCCCACAGGGGCAAGCCGAATACCTCGACCGAACGGATATCTCTAACTGTCATTCACCCTAACCTAATGTTACGTGCGGACACCTATGGCATTACCGCACTCATTGTTTTGTCCAGTATTCTCTGCGACAAACCAGGCCTTCACACACTGACCAGCAACGTAAGAGCCGTACCGGAGCGTCAACACCGATTACCCCACGCGGGGCGAATCTTCTCGTACCAGTGAATCAACTTCATTCAAGTATAACGAGCGCTCAACATCAAACGATACCGGAATGAACGTAATATCTCTAGCGTTAATGAAACCACAAGAGGCCACTTAACGAATCGATTACCTCAACCGCCTGAATAGGCGTTAGCTGTTGCAACGATCGCCCAGACCATCCTCGCCCAACGCGCCAAAATCCATCGCGTCTGCTCTGTAGTAAGGTGCGAGTGGACGAAAACGACACGACATCATCAATCAAGCGCCGGTCACGCACCAATATGGACATTGATTGCCCACCTAACCGAGAATATTCCGATCTAAATTCCCCTTGACGATTGAATTGGATTCAAAGCCATGTGCCGCCACAGCCATTTAAGTGTGAGACGTGGGTTATGGAGCGATAGCCGACCGACGAAGATTTAGCGCAAACCAGCCTGAGTCATGCATAGTGAAACTCTACATTTTTAAGCGACTACTGCTGATCGGCCCTACGGTTTTAGGGGTCGCTGTTCTGGTCTTTTTCTTGATGCGTGTTATTCCAGGGGATATTTGTCTGGCCAGATGGGTTGACTACGGCATGGACCTCGACCCGGCTCTATTGGAGCTCTGCCGTAACGACTTGGGTCTCAATGCACCCTTGCACGTCCAGTTCCTTAAATTTATCCAGGGCATAGTGACTTTTAATCTCGGTGATTCGATGTGGACGGGACAGCCGGTCATTGAAGAATTGGCGTTACGCTTTCCGTTGTCCCTTCAATTGGCCATCATGGCCACCATCACTTCTGTTTTGATCGCTATACCCCTTGGGATGATTTCGGCGGTGAAACAAAACACTTGGCTCGATTACCTGGTCCGTACAGTTTCCATAGCCGGCAATGCCATTCCCTCTTTCTGGCTGGGTATTCTTATTATTCTGGGCCTACTTATTTTTTCCAAAGCCTGGTTCGGGGAGCCCTGGATGCCGCCGATTGAATACGTGTCGCCGTTTGTGGACCCAATGGAAAATCTGGCGCATTTGTTTTGGCCCATGCTCGCCACCGGCTATCGGTATACGGCCGTGGTGGCGCGCATGACCCGTGCTGCCTTTCTCGAGATCCTCAATGAAGATTTCATTCGTTCGGCGTACGCCAAAGGTTTACCCCAAAAAGTCGTAATCAATCGCCACGCATTGCCCAACGCGCTTTTGCCTATCGTCACAGTAATAGGCATGGAGTTTTCTTTCTTCATAGGAGGACTCGTCGTTACAGAACAAGTCTTTAATCTCAATGGCCTTGGTCGTCTATTGGTCGAGTCGGTGCTCTACGCGGACTACAACATGATCCAAGCGTTAGTTATGTTGGTTGCCGTCGTTTTCGTTGCCGTTAACTTCGTTATCGATCTGTCATATGCTTGGCTCGATCCGAGAATTCGCTACACCTAAGATCTCAAAAGAAACGATCCCCAGCGTAACGATAGAAAACGCAGGCCGTCGTAGTTATATCCTCAACAATTAGTGTAAACGGCTACGGGAGAATCACTCAGTTACTACTGTCTACACCAACTTCGACTGAGTCGACCAAGTCATTCATCGAACTTTCGGGATCAGCCTTAACCGGCACCTGTTCACCAGTCGGACGGGCATGATCAGCCCAATGACCGGTCGGATCTTTGCCGCGGCAAATCACCGAGTGCGCATTCCAACCGTTGTAGGCCTGAACATCACAAGAAAGAAATCGCATCGCTAAACCACAACGGCGTTGATCGGATTGATTAACGTCGGAACCATGCAACGTCCAATCTGAATGTAAAGACATCTCTCCTGCTTTTAACACCAGGGACACCGGGGCATCCCCATAGCGGCCGGCATCACGCACAGTCTGACTCAGGACGTCATTCTCCTCAGGTTCACTGTCATGAAATGCAATCTGGGCCGCTTTGTGCGAACCTGGGATAACCTGCATGGCACCGTTGTCCACCGTGGTATCGTCGATGGCTAGCCACGCCGACACAACTTTGCTGCGACTTAATGGCCAGTAGGAGGAGTCTTGATGCCAACTGACTCGCTTCCCATCATTCGGCAATTTCACAAAAAAATGACTGTGTCGAAGTATCACCGTATCGCCCAAAAGATCCTGCATTACATCAAGAATACGACTATTAGTGACTACATCGTACACACCGCGACACGTTTTATGCCAATTAATCATTTCATAACTGTTCCACCCTGCCGCTAATGCCCGCGGTAACAGCGCATCAAAATATTCGCGAATTTCGGTAATCTCACAGTCATTAAAGACCTGTATCGGGAAAAGATAACCGTGATCGTTGTACCGATCGATCTGCACCTCTGATAGCACAGTCGGGTTTTTGACGCCAAGCGGATAGAAGTTCAGATCCCGCTCTAATTCCGGATAAGCATCCAAGTGTTCGGTCATACCAGAAACTATACCGGAACGGTTGTTGGAAGCGTCAGGGTGTGTTTGCACATGGGTTTTCAGCTCCGTCAGATCACTTGTCCACGCGGCTCAAGGTGTGAAATCGATGGTTAATGCACTAACCCATTTTCGAGTCATTTACCGCACCGCGGAAGCGATTCATAGCCGTAGCACCATCAAAGGAATAGGGGAAAACGAGTGGTAGCGTTTCAGCCACAATCTTAATGTTCACAAACAGTGGCCCTTCCCCCCCCCATACCATATCCCGAATATCATCCAACGGCACTTCTTCAACCACCGAACGGGTCTGCACGAACCCGCATGCTCGCGCGACCGCCTCAAGATCAGTAGGCCCGGCAGTAGCAGTCGGCTGATTACCTGTTTCGACGTAAGATTCGTTATCGAGCGCAACAACGGCCAAATTAGCAGGTGCCTGGTTTGCGATGGTCGCTAACACGCCAAGGCTCATTAGCAACTCGCCGTCACCAGCGAATAAGACGATCCTCTTGTCGGGCTTGGCCATAGCCAGCCCCAATGCAAACGGACCCGCCTGACCCATTGCCCCGATAAAGTTAAAGTTAAGTTCGTGATCACCAACCGATGCCACGTCCCAAGTGGGGTTACCCAGGCTGGATACCACCACCATATTCGCAGGCCGATGCTCCAAGAGGGATGCGACCAGGGCTCTTCGCTGAAGCATGAACTCAGCCCTCCTTAAACTGCTTGGCGCCCAACATTTCCTGAGATAACAGTACAGCAGCAGATCGACGGGTGTTGAACGCGAACTGCCCGGCCGCGTTTACCGTCTCACCTACTTTCTCCTTGACGTCGGCACGAAAAACGCTGACCTCCATTGCCTCCAATACCTTCGGAGTGCCGCGGCCCATTGGCACCTGCCACGGAATAAACTCGCCCCACTCTCCACGCATGGAAATTATCGACAGGAAGGGCACCCGACAAATAACAGGGAGCGCCAATGCATTGATGCAATTGCCAACGCCACTCGACTGCATTAATAAAACGCCCTTCCGCCCCCCGGCCCAGGCACCACAAAGCAAGCCAACACCTTCTTCTTCAGTGGTCAAGGTCACCACATCCATATCGTTACGCGCGTCACACTTTCGAATCAACGGCGCATGAGCGGCATCGGGCACATGAGCGATTAGATCTATGCCTTGGCATTCCAGGACATCGAAAATATCCTGATGCCAATCAATGTTCTCTTGTGTTTGCATACCCTTCCTTCCTGTCAAACACTGCCCGCACCCGCATGCAACCCCCGAGCATGCTCCCGCCCGGAGTCTGCAGAACCCTTGGGCAACTGTCCAGACACTCTCTCCCTAAACCCACCCTATCTCAACGCCCATTGAAATTTGGCTTTCTTTTTTCGAGAAACGCTTTTTGGCCTTCGCGATAATCCTCACTATCAAAAGCATCCAATACGCGCTGCGCGATGCCCTGCTTCTCCTGTTCAGCCATCCCGTTGGTCAGGCTGGCAATAATTCTCTTTGCTCCCATCACGGACAACGGCGCATTGTCAGACAGCTTTCCCGCGAAGTCTCGCGCAGCAGCCAACGCATCGGATTCCACTAATCTCTGTAATAAACCCATACTCTCGGCAGTCTCAACTGGAAATATTTCCCCTGTCATTAAAATCCGCTTGGCAGATGATGGGCCAACCAGGTCGTAGAGGATGCGGGTCTCCGTGAGACCATAAATAATACCCAGTCGCGCAGCGGTAATCCCAAAGCGCGCCCCCCGACTGGCGATACGAAAATCACAACACACGGCCAGGCCCATACCACCGCCTACGCAGACTCCATCAATGGCCGCGATAGTCGGCTTGCTGCTTTCAAGGATTGCCACCTCACAGGCGTCTGCAATGACGTCATATCGCTCCCCCGCCTGCGCGTTATGACGAACCGTTGGGAATTCACTGATGTCAGCTCCCGCACAGAAATGCCCCCCCGCCCCTGTCAAAATAATGACACGGGTGGCATCATCTGTTTCGAGTTCCCGATACAAATCGCCCAACGCCTGCCACATCGAAAGCGACATCGCATTACGCTTCTCAACCCGATTCAGCGTCACCGTTGTGACGTGATTACCTTTCTCCACCGTTACACTCTTCATTTATCAGTCTCTTTGCCTGTCAATAAACAGGACTATAACGTCCTTGGGCTTCTCTTCGAGGCATCAATTCCCAGGCCACATTAAATCCACTCGTATCGTTCAGGAAACACGCACCTCGATGGTAGCGCCTTGGCGCGCTTCGTCCCGGGTAATCGAGAAGGTCGGAGTCCCTAACCCCGACAAAACCAGACATCCATAAGCGCTTGGAAAGGCTGCAGCATCACAGCCGACCATTCTTTGATTACGGAGAAAGATCCCATTCACGCCAACCGACCTCTTTCAACTCGGCACCTTCGGCCGCAAGGTGATTC
>DUBL01000016.1:0-4965 GCA_012960345.1 Gammaproteobacteria bacterium
AGCGAATGAAGGTTTTTCTGGCTCTGGTAGGAGCAACACTGCAGGAGTTGGCAAACGAAGGGAAACTCCGTGATCTCGATATCCAAATCGCGACGTTTCACTTTTTTCACACCATCTACGGTATCGCTAGCTGGTATCCCAGGTATTCCGAAATAAACGAAGACCACCTCGTCGAGCAAACCGTCAACTACAACATGTCGGCGATTCTGAAACGGTGAGGAACTCTCTTTCTATGAAACCTAATCCATCACTCTTATTGGCTGGTCTGCTTCTATCGGCATCGGGCTTCCCATTGCCTGCAGAGGGCGCGGAAAAAGTCACTTTGGCACAGCATACGTTCAGTCTGCCTGAAGGCTATACTCTCAAGGCTGTTGCTGCCGCTCCACTGGTGGATCGCCCCATACACATGTGCTTCGATGAGGAAGGTGCGCTCTATGTCACGGACAGTTCCGGGGACAGTCGGAAAGCTCCGGTTCAGGTCAAGGATCCGACCCACCGCATTCTGCGCCTGGTTGATCGCGACGGTGACGGTGTGTTTGATCATTCAACGGTCTATGCCGAGAACGTGCCTTTTCCGGAAGGCATCCTTGTTTACAAGGGAGATGTCTATACAGGCGCTCCACCGCATATTTGGAAGTTCACTGACAAGGATGGGGATCATGTGGCGGATGAACGGGTGTCCTGGTTCAACGGCGGTTCCGTTGACGGCTGTGGCAATGACCTGCATGGTCCCTATCTGGCTCCAGATGGCTGCTTCTACTGGACCAAGGGAGGCTTTCAGGAGCAGAGCCTGCGGCTCGGCGATGGGCAGCGGCACACCGGAAGGGCAGCCCACATCTTTCGCGCACGACCCGATGGCAGTGAGATGGAGGTCGTCATTACCGGTGGCATGAATAATCCGGTGGGTCTGGCGTTCAGTGAATCGGGTGAGCGTTTTCTCAGTGGAACCTTTTTTGATCTTTCCAAGCCAGGGAGGCGGGACGGCATTCTTCATGCCGTTTATGGGGGAATGTACGGTAGGAAAAACGATCGTGTTCTGGCCCAGCATCCGCACACAGGCGGCCTGCTGCCGATACTGGCACAGATGGGGCCAGCGGCACCTTCCGGCATCCTGATGCCCCGGAGCAATGCTCTGGGAATCAAGGATGCCTTACTTTGCGCAGACTTCAACCTGCGTCGAATATCACGCCACAAACTGACTCGATCCGGATCGTCCTACACGGTTGAAACGGATTCCTTTCTGGAAAGCGACCAAACGGATTTCCACCCAACCGATGTGATCGAAGATGCCGATGGCAGCCTGCTGGTAGCGGATACCGGGAGCTGGTATCACATCTGCTGTCCTACCTCCAAGTCATCCAAGCCGCAGATTCTGGGCGCCATCTATCGGATTCAAAAAACGGACGCTACTGCCCCGAAAGATCCTCGTGGTTTCAAACTGGATTGGAAGAAACCTGATGTCAGTTACCTTTCCGACAAACGTCAGGTTGTCGTCAGTCGAGCCATTGAAGCATTGGCCAAAGAAGAGAACATCCAGGCATTGCGCGCTGCCAAATCGCAGCTGCCAGCGGTCTGGTCACTGCATCGAATCTCGGGAACAACAGCACGCAAGGCCATTAGGGAGCGTATCATCAAAGGTAGCTCCGACGTACGTGCCGCAGCCATTCATAGCGCCGGACTCTGGCGCGATTCTGGCGCTGTTTCTCAATTGACCGAAACCCTTGAAGCCGATGACGCCCAGCTTCGCCGATTGGCAGCCATGGCGCTGGGGAGGATCGGAGACAAGACGGCAGTGAAAGCTCTGACTGAAGCGGGCGCTAAAGAACTGGATCCATTCCTGAAACACGCCATCACCTACGCACTGTTTGAGATTGGCGATAGCGGAAACATTCCTGAAGACCATCCGCTAGGGAAACAGGTTCGAGTGATGGAGAAGATGGCTTTGAGCGATCCAGCGCCTCATTCCAGACCTGAGATCCAACTGGCCGAGCCCATCGAAGTGCCCCCCGAGCAACAGGCGCGTCAGAAGGCGCGCCTTAAGGAACTCAGCAAATACCTTTCAAAAGGAGACCCCGAGCGCGGCAAGGAGCTGTATGGCAATATTGCCAAATCCATGTGTACCCTCTGCCATCAAAAAGGCGAGCAAGGGGCGCACTTCGGTCCCGATTTGACAAAGATTGGAGCCGTCCGCACCAAACGTGATTTACTGGAAGCCATTGTTTACCCCAGCGCCACCATAGCGCGCTACTACGAGATGGTGAAGGTCCGAACGGAAAAGGGGACTACCGCCGGTCTCATTCTCAAGGACGGTGTGGATAAACTTATCCTCGCTGCCGGGCCCGGAGCGGAGCAACCCATTCCGCTGGAAGAAATCAAGGAAGCCACCTACTCCAATATCTCACTGATGCCCCAGGTCTTTGACGGCTTTTTGAAACCTGAAGAAATCGCCGATCTGATTGCTTACCTGTCTCAGGCAAAATAGAGCTGCCGTTATGGCCAACGAAAATAGACCAAAAGCCATTCCAACCGTGAAAACGCTTTGCCATACTTTTCTCTTTGCATTGACGATCTCGGGCCTTGGCCAGCAACTCGCAATTGCTGATAATCCCAAATCCATGACAAAAGACTCAAAGGTCGAAACCTCGCACGATTTCGAACTCCCCGCAGCAGCCGTGTGGGATCTTATCGCCGGCTTCAACACGCTGCCCGACTATCACTTATCCGTTCCAAAGAGCCGGTTGAGCAAGGGCGGCGCCGTTCGCCATCTCATGATTTCTGAAGAGGCAGGAGGAGGGATCGTTGTCGAGTGATTGGTGAACTTCGATGACGAAGTCATGAGTTTCAACTACAGAATCATCAAGCTGGTTATTTATCCCCACTACGGCGCTGTTATCGAAACGGCGGAAGAAGCTTTGCCCTATCTTAAGGAAGCGCAAAACGGAAACGTCTTTTTATCGCTGCATCTCTGTCATGAAGTTCGGGCGGGCAATGGGGATCGACTCAATGAAATCGCGGCGAAGATCAAGCCTTGGCTCCGACTGCCTTCGATCAACGGCACCGACATCGATTCGGTGAATGAGGTGCAAGGCTGGGATCGCGGCATCCAGCCTCTGACTATGGGCGACTACGATTCATCCAAGCTGCTGAAAGCCTTGAAATCAATCGATTACCAAGGCCCGGTTATCTTGCATGCCTGGGGGCCTCCAGAAAGCGGCTGCGGATCATCACCACACGTCGTACAAGCGATTTTATGAAATGGTGGATGAACTGTAATAGATTGTTTCATAAGGGCGCATTTCTTTGCTCCTTGATGTTCTATTATTTGTATAATAACATTTCAATATGCCCGCATTTTGCATAACTCGCCGACTGACTTTGGCAGCCTTTCTACTAAGTCAAAGTCTGCTCACGACGAAGGGGGCCAGCGATCTCACTCAATCCGCCGTGGTCAGCTTCGAGCAAGACATCGCTCCGATTCTCGAAGCTAAGTGCTTGGGTTGTCACAACTCACACCTGCTGAAGGGCGATTTTTCCATGGCTACTTTGGAAGATATCCAGGCCGCCAGCGAGGAGTATGTGATTCCAGGAAACGCGGCGGAGAGCATGCTCTATTGGATTACTTTACCGCTGGACGAAGGGGAAGCGCCTGAAATGCCGGAGGAGGGAGACGCGTTGACCGAAGAGGAAACTAAGAAGTTGGCTGCTTGGATCGATGCGGGAGCGAAATGGCCCGAAGGACGGGTTCTCAAAGAAGGGTCGAAAGCAGATGAATCCTGGTGGGCCTATCAACCCTTATCCAAACCCAAGCATGGATCGGTCGACGCCTATGTCGAATCCAAGTTGACGGCTAAGGGATTGACACTAAACCCGGAAGTGAGTCGACGAACGTTGATCCGACGGGTGACCCTAGACCTAACCGGGTTGCCGCCGACTCCAGAGGAAGTGGAAGCCTTTGTAGCGAATCCAAACCCGAAGGCTTACGAAGAACTGGTGGATCGACTGCTGTCTTCTCCTCGCTATGGCGAGCGGTGGGCGCAGCACTGGTTGGATGTGGTTCGGTGGGCGGAAACCGTTGGCTTTGAAACAAACAATGCCCGCCCAAATGCGTGGCCGTATCGCGACTGGGTCATCGCTGCATTCAACACCGACAAGCCTTACGATCAATTTATCTTCGAGCAAATCGCTGGAGATACGGTCGGCGAAGATGCAGCCCTTGGCTTTCTGGTTGCTGGACCCGCGAATCTCCCCGGCCAAATTGGTCGTGACGAAGCTGCCATGCGAAACGCTCGCCAAGATGAGCTGGACGAAGTATTGCGAACCGTAGGCCAAGGCGTTCTTGGGCTTACCGTCGGCTGCGCGCGCTGCCACAATCACAAATATGATCCCATTGAACAGCGCGACTACTACTCGATGCAGGCCATCTTCGCCGGCCTGAAGTACGGTGAACGCCGCCAACGAGGTCCTGAAAATGACGACTGGTCCGCCCGCGTTCCTGCTGCTAAAACGAAACGGGATGCGGCGCAGGCCGAACTGGAATCGCTTCGCGTAAAGTATGGGCTGCGCACGCCGCTGGATACGGTGCACACCGAAACGTTTATTCCTGTAGGGGCACAATCGATACGTATGCGCATTGACGCTACCGGCAACGGGGCGGCGGCCTCTCTTTACGAGTTCGAAGTTTGGTCTAGCGACAACGATAAGGCAAATTGTCTCAACGTTGCCCTCGCTTCAAATGGCTCTCGGGTTTCCGCTTCCAGTTTCGCCCTGCAGAATCAATCGCGCCATTTCGACAACCTCGTAGACGGCACAGTCGACAAGCGCCAATCCTATCCGTGGATTGCTAATGAAAAGGGTCTCGCCTGGTTTCGTATCGATTTTTCGAATTCAACGATTATCGATAAGGTCGTCTGGCACCGGGGCAATAGTATGCCGGCCGAATACGTTATTGAGGTTCTCCCCGCCGGT
>DUBL01000016.1:4980-5348 GCA_012960345.1 Gammaproteobacteria bacterium
CGAAGTCTCCCATACCCGTGATCGGCTTCCGAGAACCAGCGATACCCGAAACGTAGAAGACATCGCCCTTGCTTCGCTCGATATCGATCAAAAGAGGGTACTACTTGAAAAGGTTCGGGCTCTCCGCGCTGCGGAGAAAAAACTCGTTCGTCTTTCCGCAGGTCCTAAAGTCTATGCCGCCAGCTTTGCCGATGAGCCCGAAGCAACTTATTTGCTTCGACGTGGCGATCCGATGCAACGCGGTCACGAAGTCGCCCCAGCCATCCCTGAAGTTCTTGGGCAAATTGATATTCCTGACGGAGCTGCCGAAACGGAACGCCGTCTCGCTCTGGCCCGCCACCTCACTCGGCCAGATCACCCTTTAACGG
>DUBL01000016.1:5359-5681 GCA_012960345.1 Gammaproteobacteria bacterium
CCCGTGTTATCGTCAATCGCGTGTGGCAGCATCACTTCGGAACCGGCCTGATCGAAACGTCATCAGATTTTGGCTACATGGGAGCGGCTCCCTCTCACCCCGAACTGCTCGACTGGCTCACCGGGAAGTTTGTCACCGACGGTTGGTCCCTAAAGAATCTCCACCGACTCATACTCGCTTCAAGGACATTTACTCAATCAAGCGTCCCTCGAAAAGAAGCCCTCGAAATCGACGCGGATTCCCGACTGCTTTGGCGCTATCTACCCAGGCGACTCGAGGCGGAAGCGCTGCGCGACTCAATTCTGAGCGCGAGTGGCAAGCT
>DUBL01000016.1:5691-7991 GCA_012960345.1 Gammaproteobacteria bacterium
CCGCTCCCTCCCGTCCATGACCCGAAGGCGGATTCGATTTTTTCAATCAACGCGGCGGACTCTCCGACTACGTGCCGAAAGAGACCTTCGAGGAGAACGGTTGGCGACGCATGATTTATGCTCACAAAGTCCGTATGATCTCTGTCGATATCTTTGGAGCCTTCGACTGTCCCGATGCCGGTCAAATGAAGCCGAACCGGCCTCGCTCTATCACTCCCGTGCAATCATTGAGCCTTCTCAACAGCCCATTCCTCAACCGGCAAAGCACATTCTTCGCGGAGCGTATTCGCCGGGAAGCGGGTGAGGATAAGGATGAGCAAATCAACCGCGCCTTTACCATCGCTTTCGCTCGCCAAGCTTCGCCAGCCGAGCGAAATCGACTCGTCGCCTTGGCCGAAGACCATGGCCTTGAGCAGGTCTGTCGCGTACTATTCAACTCCAGCGAGTTCGCCTTTCTACAATGAAGCATTTCAAAAAACTAGGCAGACCTCTGCTCGATCGCCGCCGCTTTTTATCCGGTGCCGTCCAGGGGCTTGCCGGAATCGCTCTCACGACATTGATTGCTGAAGAGCGCGCTCGCGCAGCTTCGCCGAAAATTAACCCGGGCAATCCTTACGCTCCCCGCCAGCCTCATTTCGAACCGAAAGCGAAAAACGTAATCGTCGTCTTCTGCTCCGGTGCCCTTAGCCATGTGGATACCTTCGACTTCAAACCTGAGCTTATCCACCAGCACGGCAAGCCGCTGCCTGGCAGCGAACGGCTCGTTTCCTTTCAGGGCCCCAATGGAAACCTGACTCAGCCCCTTTGGAAATTTCGGCCTCGCGGTCAGAACGGCAAGATGATCTCCGACCTTGTCCCGCACATCGGAGAAATGGCCGACGAAATCAGCTTTATTCACTCCCTAACCAATACCTCGAATACACATGGACCCGCGGAAAACCTCATGAATACGGGTTTCACCTTCGACGGATTCCCGAGCATGGGAGCCTGGGTGAACTTCGCCCTCGGCAGCGAAAACCAAAACCTTCCCGCCTTCGTCGCGATAGAAGACCCGCGCGGCAACCCGCAGTCAGGACCGAATAACTGGGCCAATGGCTTTCTGCCCGCCTCGTTCCAGGGAACGCCCTTCAGTAGCTCCAAACCCATTCGCTTTCTCGATCGTCCCAACACGCTTAGCAGCGATACAGACCATGCCACCCGAGAGGTATTGCGATTCCTCGACGAACAAAATGCCTCACGCTATCCAGGCGATGAAGAGCTGGCCGCTAGAATCTCGAGCTACGAGCTTGCCGGGCGCATGCAGCTTTCCGTTCCTGAAGCGGTCGACCTGGACTCCGAGCCCGAGCACATTCGGAAACTCTACGGCGCCAACAGCTCTAACGAAGTTAAGGCAGCCTTCGCAAATAACTGCATTCTTGCCCGGCGACTCGTCGAACGAGGGGTACGTTTCGTTCAACTTTTCAACGGCGCATACGCCTCAGGGGGACGGCTGAACTGGGACGGCCATAGCCAGCTTAAGGAACAATACGACATTCACGGCGAAATTCTCGACCAGCCCGTAGCAGGCTTGCTCAAGGACCTCAAGCAACGAGGCCTCCTGCAAGACACATTAGTCGTGTTCGCGACCGAGTTCGGACGTATGCCCATGTTCCAAATGGGCACCTACGGTCGCGACCACAATCCTTACGGCTTTACTTGTTGGCTTGCGGGAGCGGGCGTCAAGCCGGGTGTATCCTACGGCCGTACAGACGAATTTGGTTTTAAAGCTATCGAAGACATAGCAACGCCTCATGACTTTCATGCCACCATCCTCCATCTTCTCGGCCTGGATCATGAGCGACTCACCTATTACCACAATGGAATCGAACGCCGTTTGACCAATGTTCATGGTCATGTGATTCGAGAGATACTATCATGATAAAAGCGATTTCATGAAATGCTGAACGCGCCCTGACTAAGACAAACCAAAGAAACTATCCCTATGAACGAATCAAACGAAACCATGCGCGGCCTGAATCGCCGTGACGCGCTCAAAGGCGCGGCGGCGGCCAGCCTCGGCATAGCGACTGGAGCTTTCGGAGCTCAGAAAGACTCAGGGAAAGCGCCGCTTGCCAGTTCACCCGGGCGGGATCTGATCCGCCGTGAAAATGCCAAGCCCGGAACGCGCGACTGGCTGCTAACCAAGACGCGCACCGTGCCCGGGAAGATCAATAGCATCCTACTCAACGGGCGCAGTCAGGTGATTGAGGGCTACTGTTCCGCCAACAGTGTGCGGGCCGGTGAGAAGTTGCGGGTCATGG
>DUBL01000017.1 GCA_012960345.1 Gammaproteobacteria bacterium
CTGGAAAGATCTTTTTCTGTGGCTGCAAGCACAGTAAGAACAAACCGTTGTGTGATGGCACTCACAATTCTCTGTAACCGCAAACTGGAGACACCACTTAGACCCGTGGGAGAAACCTGATGATTAAGATGAACCACGTTGGCAAGATCACCGATGCCAAATTTCCACTCTTTGCTGGCAATAACGCCTATCTCAAAGATTTTGCAGTATCCAATGATGAACAAGCACCCATAACGGTTGGCCTATTTCGCCTGGAGGCAGGTGATCCCATTACCTACACCTACACCTACGAAGAAATGAAGCTAATCATCGATGGAGAGTTTGAGTTAAGCGATGGCTCGGGTGACACCGTCACCGCGAAAGTAGGCGACTTGTTTTACTTCCCCAAGGGCAGTGTGATTGCATTTTCGACGAACACCTTTGGCGTCGGTTACTTCTGCGGACAACGAAACGCGGACGAGGCCTGACTTACAGGGCGACAAACAAACCGCAGACCAACACGAGTTAGAGACAACGCGTCAGTGGGGCGTGCAACCCACATACTTGAGGATTCACTGTCCCAGTTTTATCGAGTTGTCTGGGACACTTCTGCCGCTCTGGGACACTTCTGCCGCTATACAGCAAACGTCACGAGTGCAGTTCAAGTCGCACCGAGCGGTAATACGATTGGTGATGTATCTTCAAGGAACCCTAACTAACCATCCGGTTTGCGATTGAGTTTTATCATCCTGGGGACACGCGATCGGCCGGGGCCCGCACGGACAATCCGACGAGGCTATGGCAGCACTCCTTCCCAGTCACAATCATTGAAGAAATCCAGGTATTACTGGTTACACTGGGCCTGGTAATCACTCCCTGGTTCCACCGCAGTTGCACACTTGTAGGATGCACGTAGTGCTTTACCCGCTGGCGTATCTTCGATACAAACCGCTGCAATTCCGCTGACAACACCTCCTTGATGCTTAATCAATTCGATACCGGCACTCATCGTACCACCTGTTTCCACCCATTGATCTACGAGCAACACTCGTGTCCCGAGTCGCATCCCGGGATTGCACATCTGCATCGACTGGGTCCGCTTGGTGTAGTTAACAAATTCAACCTGATCCGCAAGAACCGGTAATTTGTCTGCTTTTCGTATCCTCAGAAACCCCTTGCGAAGGCGCGCGGCAATCGCCCCACCCAGCACAAAACCCGCGGCGTCAACCCCCGCCACAACGTCTATCTCATCGGGATCGAATGGCTCAAGCAGATCATCAAGCATGTCGTTAAACGATTGGCCGTTAACGTATGCCGCCGACGGATCGAGCCACGCAAACTGCTCGCCTTTGACATTGGGGACCATGTTGTTGAGGTACCAACGCTGGCTTCGTGTCGACGAACTCGTTTTAGCCTCCCGCGACTCCGACTACGCGCCAGTAGCAGACGTTATGCTCACATAAGTCTCTTACAAAAAGGCGTCTTAGCACCATAACGGGACTCCCCGTTCGACTCTACTCAGTGGTGGCACTGCCCTCACAAGCCCAAGTCGCTACAGCACACATACCCGGGCTTTGCGTTCCAGACACTGATTACGAATGGTAAGCTCTCTTCCTCGTTTGGGGTCCAAGAGCTTCCCGACTCAACGATCTCGCGAACCAATCAGATGCTGAGATCAAGCAGGTTGTAATTACTGAGCAGCGCTTTCGCCTCAGGCGACCAAACCGGCACGGCATCGACATCTACCAGAGGCTTATAACAGTACGGCGTTTCGTCTGGAAAATATTGTCTCCGGGCATCGATAGCATAACCAATCATTCGAGACCTCTCCAGTATCCGCCCCGCGTCATAAACCGCAATCGCATTATGTAACCCCGCCTCAACATCAAGAATCGAAGACCTTCTATGCGTGCCAAATGTGAATGACACCCGAAAGTCTTTACTCGTGTTTGCAAATGCACCGTGTACAAGCTGTCGATTATGTATAACGACATCTCCTGGTGCACAAACGTATGGCACCGCACCAAGCAATCGATCTGAACCCGCAGCATCCGCTAGCGCCTGAAGATCGATCTTGCCGGACTTGTGACTTCCGGGCAGAACCCATACACCATTTGCACCAGAACTTCCGTAGAGCAGAACCTGAAAGGTCATTCCGTGTATGCCTTGATCCCAGTCAGGATGACTCCAATGAGTGATACCGTCCTGATGCCACGCAGTAGAGGAACCTAACCCTGGTTCCTTGATCCACATGGCTTCATTGAATGGAACAAAATCTTGCCCATTGACAGCCTCCGCAATGGCAAGCAAATGAGGATGCCCGGAAATACGAAGGAGCGCGTCAGAGTAACGCAGCGGCCCCATAATCAGATAAACAATTTCCTCCGGCATGCCCGCTTCCCACGTGTGTTCCTCCATCTTTACCGGATGACGACCGCCGCTAAATGTGGTGCCACCCAAAGGATCACTAAGCGGCTTCGCCCACATAAGACAGGGGCCTATACTGTCTATGCCCAGGGCGGGTCTTCCTGCTGCATCTGTTTGGGCATCTTTGTGTATCGGTAAGTTTTGACGAATCTCCTGCAGATCCGCTTCCCAGTCGTGCAATTCGATACTACTGAGCACGCCCTCCAATACATAAAATCCATACTCATCGAATCCGGCAAGAATCTCTGGATGAACGTTACCCTCATCGTCGAACCGCATCGGGCCTCGATTAGGCAGCGAAAAAGCTGCCCTCTCGCCTTCGCGAATATAAGTCTCGAAATCAGAATTCTCGGCGGGATCAACTTCAATTACATCATTGTGCATAAGAAACACCCTATTCATTGGGCCAGGTTAAATTCTCGCTATGCATAGGCAATACAGATAGGTAGCGCCACCTCCGTAAGGCGATAAGCTTACGGGATGCTAGGGTAATCGTGCAAATAGAGGCATATAGAACGTCATTACCGACTACGAATGATTGACAGTCCGCGGGAAATCTGTGATTCATCGGAGCCCCTTTCATCATCAACTGCGGCATCAACTCTACAACTGCAGCTATAACAACACTCTGGTTTCCATGGATAAATTATTGGATTCCGATCATGACGATACGGATGAGGCCTGAAGCGCTATCCGCAACACTCACGAAGCACAAGCCAAAACTTGATCTTAATCAATGTGGTAACCAAGCGACTCGCACACTGCCCCAATCACCGTCCATCTCTCAACAGATAGTGTAACGATCCGTCAAGGCAGTGTTGCGCACTCATCAGGCACTTTCACTTTCAAAGTCTGGCGATCGATCTTACCTGTTGCCGTCTTCGGCAACTCGTCGGAGTATTCAATGATTCGGGGATACTTGTATGGCAACAACGTGTGTTTCACAAAGTCCTGTAACTCTCGCGTCATAGACTCAACATTGGCAGGCGCCCCATCCTTGAGTACCACGACAGCCCGCAGGGTCATGCGTTGGTCTTCCAGTCGATGGGCCAAAACGGCGCACTCAGCGATGTCGACATGGGACTGCAGACAGCGTTCGACCTCCAGTGGATGAACCCACTGTCCGCTAACCTTAATTAAATCGTCGGCACGCCCCTTAAAGAAATAATAACCATCCCCATCGCGGGAAAAACGATCTCCAGTATTGATCCAATCCTCCTGCATGGTCTCGGCAGTTTTACCCGGACGATTCCAATACAACGGGGCACTGGAGTGACCGCGCACCCAAAGCACGCCCTCTTCGTTGTCCTCGAGCACATTACTGTCGCCATCACGCAGTTGAACCTCATATCCAGGCACTCGCTGGCCGGCAGCTCCCAGTTTCTTTTTTTCCTGGGAATTTGAAAGATAAATGTGGAGCAACTCGGTCGAGCCCAATCCTTCGATAATTTCTTGCCCGGTAACGTTACGCCACTCGTCAAAAACCGTTTCACTCAATGTTTCCGCCGCAGAGATCGATAGTCGTAGTGAACTAAAATCAGTGACCTCAGCAGATGCAGCGCGCGCCAAAGCGGTGTACAAGGTCGGCAGCCCGAAGAAGACTGTTGGACGAAAGGTTTCAATGGTATCCAATACCGTTTCGGGTCGCGGTTGACCAGGGACCAGGACACAACATGCGCCAGCGCTGAATGGAAAAGTTAGCGAATTTCCCAGGCCGTAGGCAAAAAATATCTTGGGAACGGAATAACAGATATCATCGGGCGTCAGCTTGAGTACACTGTTGGCGTAACTTGCCGCGGTGTAAGCCATGTCATGGTGCAGATGCACAATACCTTTCGGCCGACCGGTCGTACCTGAGGAATAGAGCCAAAATGCCATCTCATCAGGTGAAGTAGGCACGACGGCAAGGTCGCCTCCACTACTCGCAAGGAATTCTTGTTCCGTAATGGCTTCGCGAACGGTTGCACCTTTACCATTGACGATGACAATTTTTTCAAGTTTTGTTCCCGTCATAGCATCACTACTAAATGTGACGGCAAATTCAGCTTGGCAGATCGCAACACGAGCTTCGGTATCCAGAAGATAGAATCGCAAGAGATCCGACGGCGTTAACGTATTAATAATGACCGGCACGAACCCGGCACGCATGGCCCCAAAAAATGCGGCCGGACAAGCAGGTGTGTCATCCAGCAAAAGAATGACTCGGTCTCCGCGCTTTAGCCCCAAGTCGCGCAAGGCATTACCGTAACGAGCAGCATTGGCACAAAGCTCAGAATAGGTAACAGTGCCCGATTGCGATTTAATGGCCGGACGGTTTCTGTTTCCATTCATCAGGTTGTTGAACAGAATCTCACTTGCGTTCGCGTGTCGGCATTTCAGAAAACCCACTTCACCGGCACCCGGCGCATCGTCCGCAACGGGGTCACTGATGTGCATCAGACGCTTTGCTTCGTAGGTGGTCGCAAATTCGGGCGCGATCTTGCGCAGACGCTCAATGGTGACTCGACCTGAACGGGTAATGTAATCGAATCCAAAATCGATGGGATCCAGGGCCATTCGGCGTCCGAAATCATCGTACCAGAGCGCACTCGTGTTAGCCGCTTGAACGAGTTTTTGAACCACGGGCTGGCGTGCCGCCTGATACTCCGCTAAGGCACGGGGCAAATCGTTGGGGGCACCTGACAACGCACGATCGAGCGCGATTGCATCCTCGATAGCAAGGCGTGTGCCAGAGCCAATACTGAAATGGGCTGTGTGTAAGGCATCACCGATCAATACGCGGTTTGCGACGCTCCAGGTGTCGTTCCAGAGCTTTGGAAACTGGCCCCAAGCGGATTTGTTTTCAATCAGCTGATGGCCGTCCAATATCTCGGCGAAGACAGCTTGGCACCGTTGCCGCGACGCCACCTCACTCATGTGAGCAAAACCGGCCCTTTGCCAGGTGTCAGAACTGCACTCGACAATAAAGGTGCTGCAGTCCACAGCATAACGATAATGATGGGCGTTAAATGGACCCCATGCAGTGTCGACGAATGTTTGCGTCAAGGTGTCGAATGTCTGTGTGGTGCCGTACCAGATGAATTTGTTCGAGAAATACGAGATCGAGGTCTCGAATTCACGCACGTGGGCCTGGCGGACAATTGAATTCAATCCATCGGCTCCAATAACGAGGTGAGCCCAATCCAGCCTATCGAGACTTTCGATGGTAACCCCGTAGTAGAGTTTCGCACCCACTTCGGCTGCCCGCTGTTGCAAAAGTTGCAGCAGCTGCAGGCGACCAATGGCTGCAAACCCGATACCGTCAAGCGTAATGGTCTCGCCGCGATGATTGAGGCACATGTTCTGCCACGCTGTCATGCATGGAGTAATGGCCGCCGCTGTTTGGGGATCATCGGCCTTGAGGAAAGCAAGCGCCTGGTCTGAAAAGACAACGCCAAAACCAAACGTCGCATCAGCGGGGTTTTTTTCGTAAACGCACACGACAGCGTTGGGCATACGCCGCTTCAGGCGGTAAGCCATATAGAGGCCAGCGGGGCCTCCGCCCACGATGGCAAACTGTGTCGGCGCATCTACGCGCATGAGATAATCTTGGTTCTTGGCCCGACGGAAATCATGCCCTAGCGCATGGCTGGGTGACAGTGCAATCGACGAATGCGAGAAGAAACTTGTTGTCTTTTACCGATGACTTAGATCCCATCATAGGTTAAAGATGACAAGATGATTCTGACATCTTCCGTGCACCGCTTCATTTAATACCATTGATCCGGTAGTTCCGTCTTCCGTTTGGCAACAAACCCCTTCAACGCATCATCTAAAGCCGAGTCCATCGGCGGTGGCCTATAGGCGTCGAGTAGTTTATTCCAACGCTTAAATGCTCTTTGTTGCATATCCTTGCTGCCACGTTCCTCCCAGTTCTCCGCATTCTCACTATCCGAAAGCTGCGCCTCAAAAAATGCTGTTTCGTAGTGCCTAAGGGTGTGGCTCGAACCAAGAAAATGACCGGCAGGCTCGACCTCTGCATACGCATCGCGAGCGAGCGTATCGGTATCCAGCGGCAAACCGTTGAGAAGCACTTCATATGCGCCCAATCGATCTGCGTCCATGACCAGTTTCTCAAAACCGGTACACAGCCCCCCCTCAAGCCAACCCGCTGCGTGGAGGGTGAAATTTGAACCCGCCAGCGCTGTTGAATGCATCGAATCACTACTTTCATAGGCAGCCTGTGCGTCCGCAATTTTTGAAGACGTTAATGCGCCCCCGCACCGCAGAGGAAGGCCCAATCGTCTTGCTAACTGACCCACGATGTAATTCGACATGACCGGTTCTGGCATTCCAAAAGTCGGGGCGCCAGATCTGAGATTCATCGAAGATAAGAAATTGCCTAGAACAAAGGGTGCGCCGGGTCGTACCAACTGGCTGTAGGCACAGCACATCATGGCTTCGGCCAGTGCCTGGGCAATGGATCCTGCGGTAGAGACCGGGCCCATCGCTCCCGAGAGCACAAACGGAGCCACAATGATGCCTTGACCGGCCCCGCAGTACACACGTATGGCCTCGGTGACTACCTTGTCGACCAGGAGCGGTGAATTGGTATTGACATTACCGAGGATGACGCAGTTCGACTGCATAAAGGCTTCACCGAACACAATACGCGCCATTGCCACAGAATCCTCGGCCCGCTCTTTAGTGGTTATTGCCCCTAAGTGCGCCTTATCGGAGTACCGCATGTGGATATAGAGCATATCCAAGTGACGTTTTGAAACAGGTACGTCGCATGGCTCGCAGGTCACGAAACCACCATGGTGAAGACTTGGCAATTGATAGGTGAGTTTAATCAGTTTCTCAAAGTCAGCGATCGCACCATATCGACGTCCACCCTGAAGATCTCGAACGAACGGAGCGCCATAAACAGGCGCAAATATTTGGGAAGCTCCTCCGATAATGACGGACCGATCAGGATTGCGCGCGACCTGGGTAAATTGGCGCGGCGCAGTCGTGCAACGGCCTCGGGTTGTCCCCGCACGAAAAAGGCCGCGATCGGAGCGAAGATCAGCGCCCATACGCCGTAATCGAGCAGGGCGAGGACGAGCCCGCCTCGTCGAGAAACTCAAAAAAAGGAATTTTTCTGTTAATAAAAGCAGGACTGTGTACTGTGCGAACGAGGGAGCCTTTGCCTCTCCTTCGCGCTCGCCGCTGTCCTGTCATTTCGTTCTCCCGGTGAAAGCAAGAGGTCGACTCAAGACAGTATCAAGACAGGCCAAAATACCCACAGTGTGCTCCGGCTAAATTTCCTACTCCTGTTGACAATCTTAATCTCCCCATACCCAAATTGAGAACCCTCCCGATGCATCCGGCAACCGCTGACGATGGTCGTTTGATCAGTAGTTGTTATGGTGGCTTCTGACTCGTATGAATAAGCCTCTAGTGAACCTTTGTAGCACCCTGCCAAAGCTGGCCGTGTGACCAACTGACGCACCCTCTTACCTATGATCTATTTTTTTAATA
>DUBL01000018.1 GCA_012960345.1 Gammaproteobacteria bacterium
AGGGTCAACGAAATTCACTATTTATTCAGCGGCTCAAGGACAAACTTGGTAATCGTTCCAACGCGTCGTCAGAAATCGAACTGCACGACACCTGGGGTGTAATGGTGGGGCCAGAAGGGCGCGGTATCCGCACCATTATTGAGATGGTCCAAGGCAATCGATTTTATTGTTGTGCGAGTTCTGCCGCATTGATGCGTCAGGGTTTGGTTCAGGCGCTGCACCACGTCCGGCATCGATCGGCATTCCAGAAGCGAATCATTCAGCACCCCTTGATGCGAAATGTTATTGCAGATCTCGCGATAGAGGCTGAAGCGGCACTGGCGTTGACCTTGAGAATTGGTCGGGCCATGGATGAGGCACCGCATGATGCCGAGGCCGCGGCGTTCGCTCGCATTGGAACGGCAGTTGCAAAGTACTGGATCTGCAAACGAGCGCCGGGGCACGTACTGGAGGCCCTCGAATGCCACGGGGGCCCGGGGTATATCGAAGACTCGATCATGCCACGCCTGTACCGTGAGGCACCGGTTAACAGCATCTGGGAAGGGTCGGGTAATGTCATCTGTCTTGATGTGCTGCGGGCGATGGATCGAGATGAAGCGACGGTGGCGGCTTTTCTGGCAGAAGTGGATACCGGGCGCGGGGCTAATCCTTTATTGGATGCGGCCATTGCGGCGCTCAAAGCTGAATTAACGAATCGAAAAGGATTGGAGTTGCGAGCAAGGGCCATCGTGGAACACATGGCGGTTGTATTGCAGGCGTCGTTACTGGTTAAACATGCTCCTGCGAGTGTCGCAGATGGGTTTTGCGCAACTCGCTTGGGATCTCGCTGGTTGGCGGCTTACGGGGTTTTGCCAGAGGGCGTTGATCTGGATGGCATTATTGCGCGTGCGTTGCCGGGGGATTGAATAGCAGCGTTTCAGTCAGAACGATGGGCCCCCGCGCCCTCGAACGGGTGTGGCGCGCTTCAGTGTGTGTCTTGAGTGAGTATCGTGGATACGATTGAACCGAAGCATAGACACTATGAGGAGAAACCCATTGTTGGTCAGAATCAGACACCATGCTGGCAGCTATTACCATCAAGCGCTATGGATGTCCGGCTCAATGAGCCTGACTTAATCAGAGTTATCAGGACAAACAATCAGGCGGCCGGCCCAGTCCATAGAGGAGATCGAATATAATCCGTGCCGATGATGCGAAGGTCTTCTCTTGCTTTTAAACATCACCATCGGCTGGGTGGCAGAGTGGTTATGCAGCGGCCTGCAAAGCCGTGGACGCCGGTTCGATTCCGGCCTCAGCCTCCATTTTCACTATAGGCGAGTCCATGCGACAGCCTGATGCATGAGTCATGAGTCATGAGCCATGAGTCATATCCTGGGGTTATCCGCCTATTATCACGACAGTGCCGCCGCACTCGTGTCCGATGGAAAGATCATTGCGGCTGCACAAGAAGAGCGTTTTACGCGGAAAAAGCACGATGCCGGGTTTCCAGCGGAAGCGATTCGTTATTGCTTGGCTGAGGGGCGGCTGAATTTCGATGCAATCGACCAGGTGGTCTTCTATGACAAGCCCCTGGTTAAGTTTGAGCGTTTGCTGGAGACCTATATAGCGACAACGCCACGAGGGTTTTCCTCATTTCTCGCGGCCATGCCGATCTGGTTAAAGGAAAAGCTTTACCTAAAAACCGTTATTAAGCGTGAACTGGCGGCTATTGGGGAGTGTGAAAAGAAAGCGCTACCGTCGCTACTTTTCGGTGAGCATCATCAGTCACACGCCGCCTCAGCGTTTTTCCCCAGTCCATTTTCTGAGGCCGCGGTATTGTGCATGGACGGGGTTGGCGAGTGGGCCACAACGACCGTGTGGCACGGCAAGGACAATCGAGTGCATCCCTTGTGGCAGATTGATTTCCCCCATTCGCTTGGTCTGCTTTATTCGGCATTCACCTATTTCACGGGATTTAAAGTGAATTCGGGTGAATACAAGTTAATGGGACTCGCGCCGTATGGGGTGCCGCGTTACACCGAACTGATCCTCGACAACCTGATTGATGTGAAACCCGATGGCACTTTCCGGTTGGCGATGGAGTACTTTGACTATGCCACTGGCCTTCGCATGACGAATGATCGGTTTAGCGCATTGTTTCGGCGGGGACCGCGTGCGCCGGAATCGCCGTTGACGCAGGACGAAATGGACATCGCCGCATCAATCCAGGTGGTTACAGAAGATATCGTGCTGGGCTTGGCACAGACGATTCATGCTGAGACGGGACTCAAAAACCTTTGTCTTGCAGGCGGTGTCGCATTGAACTGTGTGGCCAATGGCCGTTTGTTACGCGAAGGACCCTTTGAGAAGCTATGGATTCAGCCGGCGGCGGGTGATGCGGGTGGTGCACTGGGTTGTGCGCTCGCGACGTGGCACGAATACCTGGATCAGCCGCGTGATTGCAACGAACGCGATGCCATGCAGGGCGCCTATCTCGGTCCGGCCTTCACCGATGCCGAGGCACAGGAGTCACTGGCGGGTGTCGGGGCTGTTTACACCACACTACAGGCTTCTGACCTGTATCCCAGTGTCGCCGAGTTGCTTTCCAAAGGCCATGTGGTTGGATGGTTTCAAGGACGGATGGAGTTTGGCCCCAGAGCGCTGGGAGCACGTTCTATTATCGGGGATCCGCGGAATATCGAGATGCAGTCCGTGATGAATCTCAAGATTAAGTACCGGGAGTCATTTCGGCCCTTCGCTCCGGCCGTCTTGGCGGAAAGGATTGCGGACTATTTTGAGCAAGCGGAAGACAGTCCGTATATGTTGTTGGTGGCTAATGTCAGGGAGATGTTACGCAAACAGGTCAGCGTAGAAGACGATCAGCTCTTTGGAATTGATAAGCTTAATGTGTTGCGCTCCGAGTTACCTGCCATCACGCACATCGATTATTCCGCACGTATCCAGAGCGTCCATAAGGAGACCAATCCGCAATTTCATGCTTTGTTGTCTGCCTTTGATCAACTGACCGGTTGCGGTGTTTTGGTAAACACCTCTTTTAACGTTCGCGGCGAGCCGATCGTTTGTACGCCGCTCGATGCGTATCGTTGTTTTATGCGAACCGAGATGGATAGCCTGGTGATTGGCAACATGATCTTCTCTAAAACGGATCAGCCAGCGTGGAATGAGGAAGAGGACTGGCGTGAGACGTTTGAACTGGATTAACCGATGATTTATCGAATAACCAGGAGAAGGTGATGACAGACGTTAATCGACCGGCACTCGACGACAAGGGACTACGCCAATTTGCAGCCATCTTTGCCGGCGTGATCTTCATCGTTTTTGGTGTGGTCTTTCCTTATCTGCTGGAGAAACCGACTCCGTCGTGGCCGTGGGCGCTTGGCAGCGTGGTCCTGGTCTGGGGTTTGGGCTTTCCGGCGACGTTCCGTCGCTTTTACCGTCTCTGGATGCGCTTTGGCCACCTCATGAATGCCATCATTACGCGTGTCGTGTTGGCGGTGGTGTTCTATGGGGTAATTTTGCCAATTGGATTGTGGATGCGCATACGAAACAAAGATCCATTGCGACGACGTTTGGACAACACCACACTGACTTATCGGGTTAAGAGCGTAGCGAGCCCGCCTAGCCAAATGGAGCGACCCTTCTGATGATTGAGTTCTTAAAAGATCTGTGGGATTTCATGCGAGTGCGAAAGAAGTTCTGGTTGGCACCCATCATTATTGTGCTGTTGTTGCTGGGGGTTTTAATTGTGTTGGCCGAGGGATCGGCGGTGGCGCCGTTTATTTACACGATCTTTTGAGTTACTGCAGAAGGATGCCGCTGCCCAACGACATCAAACGGCTAGCGCCGTACAAAGTGCATCGAAGTTGTCGACGGTGATATCGGGTTGGTAGTCGGACTCATCGTACGGTAAGTGGTATCGATTGATGTAGGCGCCACGGTAGCCACTGGCACGCGCGCCGAGGACATCAAAGGCGTGAGAAGCGACCATCATAATTTGGCCCGGTTCACATTGGAGTGTTTGGGCGGCAAAACGGTAGACAATGGGGTGCGGTTTGAATTGGCCGACGGTCTGTGCTGACAGGATCTGGTCGAAGTCGATTTTTATCTGATTTTCTGCCAGGTGTTTGAGGTACCACTCCTCCCCATTAGATAGCATCACCAGTTTGTACTTCTTTTTGAGTCTCGCGAGCCCTTCGATGGCATCGTCGAAGGGCTTTAGATGTTGGTATGCTTCCATGAAGCTGTCGATTTGTTCGGCGCTGAAGTCAATGTTGTTATTGCGCAGGCAGTAGAGTAGTGCCCGTCGTTTGACTGCGAGGTAACCACTATGACCAAGCATTAGGAGATTGTCCTGGTATTGCTCAATGCGCTGTCGGTATCGCCATTCGCGCCAAAGGGTGGCGCCATCCATATCAGCATGGCAATTTCGCAACAGGTCATCTAATGGGGGAATCAGACTGCCTGACAGATCGAGGACCGTGCCAAAAATATCAAAGGTCAAGGTGGTTACAGGCTCGAGTGGGGTCGTATTCATAGGCGGTGTAGAGTTGCGTTCAGTAATGAGAGGACAAGGTAGCGTGAAACGATGAGTGATTCCAGTCAACGGTCACGTGTACAAGAAGGGATTCTGATTGATCGATCTGTTTGGAAAACTCCCCGGATCTGGTGTCTCGCTGTGGCTGAGACATTGGCCTGGGCGGGCTTGCTGTACCTTTTCCCGGCGTTATTGCTTCGTTGGGAGGTGGACTTCGAATGGGGTCGCGCGGCCCTCAGTGGGGCCTTGACCTCGGCACTGGTTATCGCCGCGGTAACGGGAGTCTTTGTCGGTCGCCTGATTGATCGGGGGCATGGTCGAGTGCTGATGAGCGCGAGCGCTTTAGCCGGGGCAGGTTTGATCGCGGTTTTGCCTGTGATCGATCGTCTGTGGCAGTTCTATCTCATTTGGTCCTTGGTTGGCGTCATGATGGCGGGTTGTCTATACGAGCCGTGTTTTGCGGTGGTGACGCGACAATTCGGCTCGGCGGCCAAACAGCCGATCATCTTGATTACATTGGTCGCCGGGTTCGCGGGAACGCTTTGTTTCCCTCTGGCGACGGGTATTGCCGATGCGTGGGGTTGGCGAGCCAGTGTCTGGGTTTTTTCGTTGTTGGTAGGAGGGGTTGCGGCACCGTTGTTTTGGTTTGGTGTCGGATCGGGAGCGTCGGAGTTAAGCGCAAGACGCCCTCCTGTATCGGTCGGTTTCATGCAATCGGCGAGGCCCGTGTTATCGCGGCCCATTTTCTGGTTGCTTGCCATCGGGTTTGGCGCCTTGTCCTTAAATCACGGAATGATCATCAGCCATGCCCTCCCGTTGATCGAAAGTCGCGGGATTTCGCCGGGGATTGCAGTGTTGGCTGCGTCGCTGTTTGGTGTTGCCCAGGTCATCGGACGGTTGTGTTTGTTGGGATTTAATCCGAGTATTTCACTCGTTAGCGTTTGTGGCTGGGCATTTGTGGCATTGTGTTTAGCGAGCGTTAGCCTTGTCGCGGCATCGACTGCATTGATTTTTCTGTTTCTCTTCGTGGGACTTCAAGGGGCTGGCGCCGGCATCCAAACCATCGCAAAGCCTGTTGTTACTGCCGAAGTTCTCGGCAGAACCCACTTCGGAACGATCTCTGCGTTGGTGTCGTTTGCCTATATTCTGGGGTGGGCTTTTGGTCCGAGCGTGGCAGGCATCATTTGGGCATTGTCAGGGTATACGGCGGTGTTAAAAGTAACCTTTGGGCTCGGGCTGTTGGGATTGCTTTGCGTGCGGTTGACCCTTTATTTGAGTCGACGGCAGGCTTAGGGCAGGGGGAGGTTCGGCCGAGGGAACTGTAGGGGTAGATTCGCAGCCGGCAGTGGTCTCGCGCCGTTCCGCGATGCGTTAATGCTGGCCTTTTTGCTCCAACCCCGGGATTCTTTGTTGTCGACAAGAACAAGCCAACGCGTGCGTTGCATTTCTTTTTCACAGTGAACACACTGTGTTGACTGAAATGACAGGGCTTTTATTCCCCTAGTCTTTGCAAGATTTCACATCCGTGTTTCGATTGGTGCGTTAACGGATCAATCGACTGTCTCATATGAGAGGGAATTACTGTGGTTGATTCGCGCAAGGTGGTGGTGTTGGGCGGCGGGATTGTTGGTGTGACGACGGCTTATTTTCTTTCTCGTCAAGGCCATGAGGTCACTCTGATTGAGAAAAACGAGGACGCGGGCCTTGAAACATCATTTGCAAATGGCGGCATCGTGACGCCGAGCATGTCAGATCCGTGGGCGTCTCCAGAGATACCGCGTTTTATCCTCAAGTGGATGGGAAAAGAAGATTCGCCGTTTCTTCTGAGGCCTGTGGCCTTGCCGGGTCTTTTTTCATGGGGCGTTAAGTTTCTTCGCCAATGTAATCACACAGCCTGGGCTAGGAATGCCGGGGTTATTTACCGTTTATGCAGCTACAGCAAAGACACGCTCAATCAGTTGGTCGCGGACACTGGGATTGAATATGACGGCAGCAGACTTGGCACGTTGCATCTGTTTAGAGACCAGCTTTCCATAGAAGTGACTAAACGTGTTGCGGAAACGTTGGGTGCGATGGGGTTGCACTATGATTTGCTAGATGAAGCTGCTTGCATTGAGCTTGAGCCATCGTTGCGTTCTCAGAAGGGATTAATTGCGGGAGGCATTCATTACCCCAATGACGAAGCCGGTGATGCGAGACTCTTCAGTCAACGATTAGCGCAATATTGTTCGAACAATGGCGTTACGGTGCGTTACGGCGAATCAATCAAACGAATTGCGCGGTCAACGCGGTGGTGACAGATGTTGAAACTATCGCGGCCGATACCTGTGTTGTTGCCATGGGCAACGACAGTAATTCGGTGTTAAGGCCGTTGGGGATTCGACTTCCCATTTATCCGGTCAAAGGGTATTCGATGACTTTTCCCGTAGGGCAATGGAATGGGGCTCCGGTGATTCCAATGGCGGATACGGGTCGGCATATTGGCATTACCCGATTAGGTGACCGCATTCGAGTGGCGGGCACCGCCGAATTTGCGGGCAACGATCGCTCACTGAATCCGAAACGAATCGGGAACCTGCGTCGGTTTTTTCTGGATGTTTTTCCTGACTACCCTGACCCCACGGCCGGTGTGGGTTGGACAGGGTTTCGCCCGATGACCCCTGATGGCATTCCTTATCTGGGCGAGACGCCAATTCAAGGGCTGTACCTGAATACCGGTCATGGGCATCTTGGCTGGACCATGTCGTGTGGTTCGGGCCAAGCGCTGGCGCATCTGATCAGCGGTGCAACGGGTGATCTTGACTTAACAGGGATGACTTTGGCATCGCGATAGTCTTGCCAAGTTGCGACTAGTTGGAAGCTCATCCCCCGGGGGATGGTGTAAAACCGCTCAAACTTTGTGTTTATGAACACGGTGCCGTCTGTTAGGGTGGGTATGAGCTGTTTTTATCAAACCAATGATTGGAGGAAGCTATGTTGAGTATTGGAAAGCTAAGTCGCCTCGCCGGACTTGGATTGGTTGCCTTGTCCATTTCGGGTGTCGCCTTTGCCGGCAACATTACGTTGAAATTTGCCGGCGTATTGCCTGTCGAGCATTACGCTCACAAGATGATGGAGCAGGTTAAGTCAGATATCGAAGCTGCGAACGTTGGGATCAAGGTGAAGTTATTTCCCGCAGGACAGTTAGGTAGTGGCGAAGAACTGCTGGAAGACACCATTCGCGGCAACATTGATATGGTCCATGCGTTTGTTTACGCACACAAGGATCCGGTGCTTGAGATTAATTCTCTGCCA
>DUBL01000019.1 GCA_012960345.1 Gammaproteobacteria bacterium
CACCGGCATGGCAGACGATGGCCACTCCAATCGCCCAGGCAACGGAGGCGCTTGGGCGAGGACTCAAGCGCGGGTCGTTATTCAGCTGACCATAGGTCAGCCATGTCGCCGTCAGATATCCGGCGATTGCTATCAAGGTGGTGATCGTGGTCAGCATGTCGCGGAAGTGTAAAATCGTCCGCACCCTGAGGGAAGGGGCAATGTCACTGGACAACAGGGCAATGGAGACTTGTTAATGTTTAACCAACTCGGCGAACGCCTAAAACAGACCTTTAGTGGTATCCGTGGAAGTGCCCGACTGACGGAAGCCAGCATTGCGGATGCTTTACGCGACATTCGTGTCGCTTTACTTGAGGCTGATGTTGCATTGCCGGTGGTTAAGCAGTTCGTCGATCGAGTACGCGAGCGGGCTGTCGGCGAAGAGGTGACCCGTAGCCTGACGCCAGGTCAGGTGGTCATCAAGATTGTGCATGACCAGTTGGTTGAACTGATGGGCGCACAGAATGACGCGCTCAACCTTGCTGTTCGGCCGCCAGCAGTTGTTATGTTGGTGGGATTGCAGGGCGCGGGAAAGACAACCACAGTGGCCAAGTTGGCGCGTTTATTAAAACAGCGCGAGGCACGTCAGGTACTGGTGGTCAGCACGGATGTTTATCGACCGGCCGCGATGGAACAGTTGGCAAGATTAGCCGAAGAAGCCGATGTGGCTTGTTTCCAGGGAGAAGGGAAAGAACCGATCGCGATCGCGACCGATGCATTGGCACACGGGCGACGTATGGGGGCCGACGTGATCCTGGTAGATACGGCAGGCCGCCTGCACGTTGATGAGCAAATGATGAGCGAGGTTCGACAACTGCATGAGGCGATTACTCCAGTAGAAACCTTGTTCGTGATCGATTCCATGACGGGCCAGGACGCGGTTACCAGCGCCCATCATTTCAATCAGGCGCTTGATTTGACGGGAGTGGTATTGACCAAGGCCGACAGTGATGCGCGCGGGGGCGCCGCGTTGTCGGTCCGTCATGTAACGGGTTGCCCAATTAAATTTATTGGTGTTGGAGAAGGCCTCGATGCGCTCGAGCCCTTTTTCCCAGACCGTATCGCTTCGCGCATCCTCGGCATGGGTGATGTGGTCGGTTTGGTGGAGGAAGTCGAGAGAAAAGTAGACCACGAACAGGCAGCCAAGGTCGCTAAGAAAATTAGTCGAGGTAAGGGCTTCGATCTAGCCGACTTTCGAGATCAGCTGGAACAGATGGAGAAAATGGGCGGAATCTCAAGTTTAATAGAGAAATTACCGGGGGTTGGCCAGTTACCGCCTGCGGTGCTGGATCGAGCGAACAATCAGGAAAGTCGTCGCTTGGTGGCCATCATTAACTCGATGACACCCGGTGAACGGGTGTTTCCCGCCACGATTAAGGGATCGAGAAAAAAGCGCATTGCTAAGGGGTCTGGTACGCAGGTTCAAGAAGTGAATCGACTGCTCAAGCAGTTTATGCAAATGCAAAAAATGATGAAGAAAGCAAAGCGTAAAGGAGGTCTTGGTCAGATGATGGGGCAACTAAAAGCAGGGGGGATGCCTGGCCTCCCGCCGTTTGGGTAATAGTCGACGTCTGCGGACGATAACTCATGTTAAAATATGCGGCTCCAATTTTCGCACGAGCAGTATGAGGTTAGATACATGGTAACGATTCGGTTTGCGCGCGGCGGTTCCAAGAAACGTCCGTTTTATTCGATTGTGGTGTCCGATCAGAGGCGGCAGCCGCGCGGTCGATTTATCGAGCGGGTTGGTTTTTACAACCCCATGGCGACGGGTCAGGAAGAGCGGCTCCGCCTTGACAGCGCTCGCGTTGATTACTGGATCAGCCAGGGAGCCCAGCCATCGGAGCGGGTTGCGGGTATTTTGAAACAGGTAAGGCGGGAGGCCGCTGCAGCCTGATAGGGGGTAGTTGCAGGCGCCGCCTTTGGGAAAATAGTGGCAGGGCCTTCAGCTGATACGGTGGTCGTGGGCCGGATCAGTGGTCTGTTTGGTGTGCACGGATGGGTTCGCATTTTTGACTATTGTCGCCAGCGTGGCGATATCCTTGGCTACGATACGTGGTTGCTGCGCCAGGGAAATGAATGGAACGAGGTGCGAGTGGTCGCTGGTCGATTACAAGCCAATTCCGTGGTTGCTCAACTGAAGGGGTGCATCGATCGCGAAGCGGCGCGCGCCTTGATCGGTTCAGAGATTTCCATACGATCAGATCAGTTAGAGTCCCCAGCGGACGGCGAGTTCTACTGGCAGGACCTTAAGGGACTGACGGTGCTGAACATGGCGGGCGAGACTCTGGGCGTTGTTGCAGATCTTTTAGAAACCGGCGCCAATGATGTATTGGTTGTTAAAGGAGAGTCCGAACTTCTCATTCCCTATACGACGGTGACGGTCGATCAGGTAAACCTCAAAGATCGTCACATTCGAGTCCACTGGGAACGTGACTACTAAATGTTACGGGTTGTTATCGGATAACTGGGGGGGCTATGCAAATTGCCATCGTCACTATTTTCCCTCAGATGTTTGACAGTTTTGTGTGTGAGGGTATGACACGCCGCGCGCTGGAGACGGGTCAATTACAACTTGAATTTCGAAATCCACGTGATTTTACCGAAGACAGTCACCGACAGGTCGATGATCGGCCGTACGGCGGGGGGCCTGGTATGGTGATGATGGCAGAGCCGCTTAATCAGGCCATTGGCAGTGCCAGGGCAGCCGTCCGAGGCCGAGTTATTTATTTGTCCCCGCAGGGGCGGCGGTTGGAGCAAAAACGGGTCAGGGAACTGGCCAGTGAGGCCGGATTGGTCTTATTGGCCGGTCGTTACGAGGGCGTAGACGAACGCGTGCTCGAGGCTGAGATTGACGAAGAAATCTCTATCGGGGATTACGTTTTGTCGGGCGGTGAATTGCCGGCAATGGTTTTGATCGAGGCTCTGGTAAGATACCTCCCTGGAGTGCTCGGTAATGAGGATTCGGTGAAGAGTGATTCCTTCAGTGCGGGGCTGCTCGATTGGCCGCATTACACGCGACCCGAAGTGCACGGAGAGAATCAGGTCCCGTCTGTTCTTTTGAGTGGGCACCATGAGGAAATTCGCCGATGGCGAATGAAACAGGCATTGGGGCGGACTTGGCAAAAGCGCCCAGAGTTATTGACAGACCTTGAATTGACAGATGAGCAGCGCGAATTGCTCAATCTTTACAGACGCGAGAGCGACGTGCAGGAGAGTTGAGATGGGCAACCTAATCCAGGAACTAGAACAAGAGCAACTGAAGACCGATATCCCCGAATTTGGACCGGGGGACACGGTTCGCGTGCAAATCAAGGTCACGGAAGGGACTCGTGAACGCCTCCAGGCTTTCGAAGGGGTCGTGATCGCAAAGAAAAATCGCGGCATTAATTCGTCGTTCACAGTACGCAAACTGTCCTCTGGAGAGGGTGTCGAGCGCGTATTTCAGACGCACAGCCCACTGGTTGTGTCGATCGAGCGCAAACGTCGTGGTGATGTGCGCCGAGCCAAACTCTACTATCTCCGCGAGCTTCGGGGAAAATCCGCCAGGATCAAGGAAAAGATTTCCTGATGCCTTGCCGGGGTGACCGGCGGACTCTTGAGTGGTCTTAGGCTGAGGGTCAAGAGCTTCCTTCTCGAACCGCGATGCCATGAAGCGATCACGGGAATCAAACAGGGGACACAAAGGACTGGTTCGATTCGCCGTTGGTGTGTCGTGGGTGATTTTGTGTGCTGGCGCTGTATTTGCCGAGCAAACGAAGGAAGGTCTCCCGATCTCAACGGTGAATGTTCGGCCACTGCAGAATGGTGTTAGCCTCGGTCGGGCGCGTGAACTTCGGCGACAGGGAGCGCTGTCACTGGCCGAAGCACTGATTCTTTCCGAGCAGCCCGATCCTGGCAGCCCACAATGGTATGCGTGGGAACACGAGTTGTGGGAAGTTCTTGGCCAGCAGCAACGCTGGCGATCGTTGATCGTTCGTCTAGAGCATACGCTGCCGCTGTTGTCCGCTGGCCGGGCACGCAACGCGAGGCTTCTGCTGGCTACAACGTTTACCGCAGTAGGCGAATATGTTTCGGCACGTCACGTGTTGCGTCAATTGTTGCTGGAAGCGGCGGGTGATCCGAATCAATCGATTCAGGCTCGCCGCATTCTTATCGAAAACTATCTCGCCGATGGTCGAGTCGACGATGCATATGTCGCCTCTATTCGGTTTCAGTTTGAGTTCTATCCAGACGATACCGAATGGAAATTATTACGCGCCAAGATTCTGCTGTTACATGATGAACCCACATTGGCCGCGTTAGAGCTCGCTGATCTCCAAGGTGGTCAGGTTCGATTATTGTTGTCCATAGCACGTTTGCGTGAAGGTGCCACGTCGCCGGAGTTGACGATGGGTGAGATGACCCAGCTCAAACAGGAGACGCAAGACGACACGCAGTTGGAGAGGCTGCGGCTAGGGATTATCGCTGAGGCAGCACGCCTTGCTGGCGATCTTGAAAGGCGGGTTGGTGCGTTGGAGAGTCTGTTAGCGCATGGCGAAACGAGCCTTGACGTTCTTGGGGTTGTATCCATCGGAAACTTACTTGACGCTTATGGGCTTCTCGCACTCGAAGTGGCTAATCGGGAACATCTGCTGGTTGGTGATACTGCATCGTGGCTGCGTTTTGCGCAGGATGTGTCGTTCGATCATGGATCGGTTGCAAGGGCAATTTACGCGCACATTGTATCGTCTACTGATGACGGTGAGGCCTTGGTCAAGCTGGTTCGTTCGTTGGCGAAAAATGGTCTCGAACCCATCGTAATCATGCTTTACAGTCAAAATCATTTCGGTTCGGCAGATGCGATCCTGACAGATGATGTGGCAATCAGAATGGCCGCGTTCTCATTAAGAGAAAATCGCTTTGATCTTGCCGCTATTTTCAATGCGTCTATTCGATCACCTCCGGGGGGTATGAGCGAGCTCGAGTGGCTGATGCGTCGGGCACGCACAGAAGTTTTTGCTGGCAATGCTAGCGTTGGCACGGGTATTTTGGTCGATCACCTTCGCCTGAAGAAAGAATTTGACTCAGAGTCACTGGATCGAGTGATGCAGATTGCCTTTGACCTTCAGATTATCGATCGACACGATTTGGCGCTCGAGCTATTCGAAGCGCTGGCTGCCCATGATTTGACCGCTGGGCAGCGGCGTGAATTGCTATTTTGGATGGCTGAATCACAGGCTGGTGAAGGTCATGCAGCAAAAGCCGCTGAGCTTTATCTGCGTTCGGCCAAGGGACAGGGTCAAGAGCACGACTCGTGGGGATTGAGCGCCCGTTTCCAGGCGGCGAATGCCATGACCGAAGGGGGTTTCTACGACGATGCTCGTATGACCTACTCAAGATTGTTGCGCGTAACCGAAAATGAAAAACGGCGCCTGCAAATCGGGCAGCGACTTCAACAACTCAAACTGTTACAGGCAGTAGATAAACGCTAATGGCGGTGGTTCAAACAGTGGTTTGCAACGCTGACATCATCGATCGGTTTCTTGATGCGGTATGGCAGGAGGCCGGTTTACGAGAGAATACACTGTCTGCTTATCGCAATGACCTTGCGCAATTTTCTAAATGGCTGTCGAAAAGGCAACCGTATTTACTCAAGGCCAGTCGTTCTGATGTTCTGGCCTATCTCGCCGCGTCAGTAAAGCGAGGTATCTCTGCTAAGTCCTCAGCCAGACGCTTATCGACTTTGCGGCGGTTTTACCGTCATCTGTTGCGTGAAACGTTGATTGATGTGGATCCAACCAGCGAAATTGCGTCGCCCGTCACGGGACGTCCTCTCCCGATTAGTCTGTCAGAAGACGCGGTCACTCGATTGTTGGAAGCGCCTAATGCAGGGACGGCGTTGGGTCTTCGAGACCGCGCCATGATCGAGGTTTTGTATGCAACTGGACTCAGAGTGTCTGAACTCGTTGGCCTCGCGTTGTCTGAACTTGATTATCGTTCGGCTGGTTTGGTTAGAGTGACAGGAAAGGGTGGCCGCGAGCGTATCGTTCCTCTTGGTGAGGAAGCGTTGGATTGGTTACGTCGTTATCTTAGTGATTCTCGGCCCGAGATTCTTGATGCCCGGTTGTCTGATGCTGTTTTCGTGACGCGGCGCGGGCGCTCAATGACCCGTCAGGCGTTCTGGCAAATAATCCGCCGTTACTCCAAACAGGCCGGTATTAGCGCGGCGGTAACACCCCACACGCTGCGACATGCGTTTGCGACACATTTGCTTAATCATGGTGCGGATTTGCGCAGTGTCCAGATGTTGCTTGGCCATGCCGACTTATCAACGACACAAATTTACACGCATGTCGCACGGGATCGTTTGCGTTCTTTGCACGCGCGCCATCATCCCCGAGGCGGTCCGGGTATACCCGTTAGTTGAGTGCCTGTGCCAGCAGTCGGCGGTAGCGGGAAATGCGCTCGTCCTGCGCGCCGGTAACCTCGAAAATTCTCACCAACTCGAGCCTAGCAGCGTCTTTGGGGTCGCCGCGGCCGCGGCGAATCACCTCGAGCAACTGTTCCATTGCGGGCTCGATATTGCCTGCTGCAAAATGTGCGATACCGAGTTCATGACGGGCATTGAGATCATTGTTGTCTTCCAACACCCGTCCTTCGAGTGACACCAGATCGCCACCGCTGGCTGCGGCCTCGGCCAAGGCGACTCGTCCAGCAAGTGCTTTGTATTCAGATGAATGTTTCTCATTTGGGCTGATTTCCTTTAATGCAGCCTGAGCAGCGTCGGTGTCGCCGAGATCAAGTTGCAATCGGGTGATCTCGAGATAAACGGGATCATAATCTGGGCTGGTGTCCCGGGCTTGATGCAAAACAGCGAGAGCATCCGTTGGTTGACCCGCTTCGGCAAGTGCTCGGGCATTCAGAATCAGGTCGTCAGTCGCATTACCAACATGTCGATCAAGGAATTGGCGTATGGCTGATTCGGGTAAAGCGCCCATGAACTCGTCGATAACTTTGCCATCTTTAAAGATTTTAACGGTCGGCAGGCTGCGCACTCCGTGGTCCATTGCCAACTGTTGTTCTTTGTCTGTGTCGACTTTTGCTAAGTGGAAACGGCCGTCGTATTCATCCGCTAGATTTGCCAGTATCGGCATCAGCATTTTGCACGGCGCACACCAGTCGGCCCAAAAGTCGACAGCCACCGGTCTTTCGTGCGATTGGGCGATGACTTCGACTTCAAAGGTCGTTGCGTTGACCTCGGTAACGTGGGGTGTTTCTTCCATGGCTGGTGACTGGGTTCGTTAATGGGTTGGTAGGCATGGTGATTTGCCGTTCCCATTATCATAGCGCAATCCTGAGGAGTGACTGGGAACATTTATGGGATACGCTAAGCGGGAGTAAGACCGGGTCAGTAAAGCATTCGTCGAGATCAGGGGACTTAAAGTGCGCAAGTTTTTGAAGGCCATGATGATACTGTGTGTCGTGCTGGCAAGCGTGGGTACCGCGCCTGCCAACACGACTTTCACGACGCTCGACGGGGAAGTCGCTGTACTGTCCGACTATCGAGGTCAAGGATATTGGTTGGTTGTTATGATCTGGTCTTATGACTGCCCGGTCTGTCAGCGCGAAGCGGGCGAGTTTCAGGCACTGCATGCGCGAGGTCAGAAAAACAATCTTCGAGTGCTCGGGTTGTCACTCGATGGGCAAGTGGGAGCCATGATGGCCTGGGCATTTGTCGCTGAATACAACCTAGATTTTATTAACCTCATTGGAGAGCCCAGTGAGGTCGCTGAT
>DUBL01000020.1 GCA_012960345.1 Gammaproteobacteria bacterium
CGGCCTAAAAGCAGTGGAAAATGGCGGGTGCGGCTGGATTTGAACCAGCGACCCCTGCCGTGTGAAGGCAGAGGCCTTCCAGCTAGCAGTCCTAAAACCCTTTAAATAACAGGCTCCGACTCCACGCAAACGGACCTGAATGGACTGGAGAGGACAGGATATAGACCCCAGATCAGCACAATTTCAGCACACAAAGATTTAACACTCGAATCAATCCAAACAAATTCTGACAACATCTCGCAGGGATCAAAAAGGAACCCCTAATCCCTGTAGATCAATCCCAGATTCTAGTGGAACGATCCACTAGCCCTGCTTCTGCTATCGGGACCCATCCACACTCACATGACCTGTTGATTTTCTTATATCTCTCGAAAATTTAGATTAAATCCTAGCCTTTACTTCGCCTATTAACTAGAACAATATTTTGATCATCATTTCAAGGTTCCCAGCCTTGTGACTTTGCGATCAATGTGATCTGTATCTGATCTATACTGGTCACAACCGGGCAGTTTGGGGCACAATTGGTTTGGTCAACGTAGGATCGATGGAGGCATGAGGTGAATCGATCCTACCAGCAGGTGCTATTTCTTCTGACACCGTACTCTTGAACGGCAGGCATGCAGACACATCATCCGATTTCTTTTGATTGCGAGAAAAAACCTGCCACCGGTTCGCGTGGCATGGTTGTAAGCAACCATCCTTTCGCTTCTGCAGTAGGTGCAACCGTCTTGCTGGAGGGAGGGAATGCAGTCGATGCTTGCGTGGCCACGCTGTTTGCCCTTACCGTTGTAGAGCCGATGATGGTGGGCCTACTTGGCGGTGGTATTTCCCATATCCGAATGGAAAACGGTCGACACTTAATCATTGATGGGCTCAGCACCGCTCCGTGCCGTGCCAGCGAAACCATGTATCAAACCGTTTCCGAAGAATTGCCAAATTACCGCGATACGGTCGGACGGAAAAACTTGGTTGGCCCACTGTCAATTGCGGTACCCGGTGCTCTCGCAGGCTGGTGTCTTGCACTCGAACAGTATGGGACTTGGCCCCTCGACGATATCCTTGCGCCAGCAATTCGGCTAGCAGAGGGAGGGTTTATCACAACCCCATACTTGTCCGACTGCATCTCTGATTTTCAGGCTGACCTATCAAAGGATACAGGGCTTGCCAGTTTGTTCCTCCCAAATGGCTTACCTTTGCCGGCTGGTGAGCGACTGGTGCAGGCGAACTATGGGGAAACGCTTCGATCAATCGCCAGTTACGGTGCTGGGACTTTGTACGGGGGTGAGTTGGGTGATCTGCTTGTCAATGAAATAGCTCGGCTTGGAGGACTCATCAGTTATGAAGACTTAAATAGTTATAAAGTAGAAGAGCGTGAGCCAATACGGGGTTGTTATCGAGGCTATGAAGTAATTGGACCACCCCCACCCGCCTCGGCAGGAGTGCATATCGTTCAAATGCTAAATCTTCTCGAAGGTTTTGACATTGCGAGTATGGGTTACGGTTCTTCGGATTCGGTTCATTTGCTTGCAGAGGTGCTCAAAATTGCGTTTGCAGATCGTGCGGTCGCTACAGCTGATCCGGCTTTTATTGATGTCCCGGTAGAAAAACTTATTGATAAGGTTTATGCAGAAGAACGGCGCCAACTGATCGACATGAGTCAGGCGAAGCAGTGGTCGCCAGGTATCCGGGTATCGGATTCTCACAGTACCACACACGTTACAGTTGCTGATGCGCTAGGCAACGTGGTAGCGAGCACACATACGATCAATGGGCTATTCGGGGCCTGTCTCCAGATACCCGGTACCGGTTTACTGGCGAACAACTATATGTTCAACTTCGATCCACATCCACATACCGCGTTGTCTGTACAGCCCGGTAAAAGAGTTTTCACCTCAATGGCACCGATGATGGTCTGTCGGGAACAACAAATGAAAGTAGCGTTGGGTTTACCGGGAGGGATGCGCATCTTCCCTTCGGCGTTTCAAACGCTGGTGAACTTGCTAGACCATGGCATGACATTGCAAGAGGCGGTAGAAGCCCCCCGAATCTGGACCGAGGGCGGCAGGCTTGAGATGGAGAGCACGTTTTCAGCAGAGCTTGAAATGTCACTAGTCGCGCGTGGCCACGATGTCGTCCGGTTGCAAAGGATTGCGGGCGGTATGAATGCAATAGGGTTTTCTGACGACGGAATGCTGACGGGTGCTGCGTGCTGGCGGGCCGATGGGACTCCAGTTGGGATATCTGGCGGTTTAGCGCGAGAAGGTGTGCGATTTTCGGGACTCTGAGAAGATGACACAAACGATACTTATTCTCGATGCCATAAGCGAAGTCGTCGCCCAAAAAATGCGTGACCACCTTCAACCCGGTTTTGAGTTGGATTATGCGACAGAGCTTGGTGACGACCATTTAGTGGAGATCATCGACCAGGCAGATTACGCGATTTCAGGCCAGGTGCCTGTAAGTGGGCGTGTACTCCGAGCTGCAAAACGACTCAAGCTACTACACAAGTGGGGCGTCGGTGTGGATAACATTGATCTCGAGGCCGCCCGCGAGTGCGGCATAAAAGTTGCTCGTACCACTGGCAGCAACGCGCTAGCAGTCGCAGAGTTTACTCTGGGGCTTATCATTTGTACGTTACGGCATATTCCACATGGCCATTTCGGATTGCAACACGGCAGGTGGCAAAACTGGCGGGGCAGTACGCCGTTTCTTCTCTCTGGAAAGACCGTCGGTCTTGTGGGATTTGGCGCGATTGGGAAGGCCGTAGCTGGCGTCCTGGCGGGTTTTGACTGTGATACCTGCTACTACAAACCCAATCGCTTGGATCCTGGTGAGGAAGATCAGCACGGTGTCCGTTATCTTCCATTAGCAGAACTGTTGGCGGTGGCTGACGTGATATCACTTCATTGTCCTCTTTCGCCGAATACCAATGGACTGATTGATCGTGCCGCACTCTCATCCATGAAGAACACGGCAACTCTGATCAACGTAGCGCGTGGCGGTGTGGTAGTTGAACAGGATCTGATCTGGGCTCTTGAAAACGATGTGATCCATTCCGCCGCCATAGATGTCTATGAGATCGAACCTCTTCCTGCAGGTAGTCCGCTAATCAATGTTAAGAATCTGACGCTGACACCGCATCTTGGCGCGATGGCGTCGGATACATTTGTCCCTACCGTAGAGCGTATGTTCGCAAATATCGCTTCCGTGTCACGTGGTGAGTCAGTACCGGAACTCGATTCTGTTCTGTAGTCATATTTTTGCTGACCGAATGATTGTGGTACTGTTACCTATTCACTAATATATTAGTTGTAATTAACTAAGGAGATTCAAAGTGTTGAAATTGAAACGGACCCTATCGTCCATAGCAATCGTTATCGGCCTCGTCTTCACGATGAGCGCGGCCAATGCCGATGTCACCTGGCGCATGGCCACCAAGCAGCCGTCAGACAGCGTCGAAGGCAAGGCCTTCCAGTACTTCGCCGACAAGGTGAAGGAGTACTCAGACGGCAAGATGACCATCAAGATCTATCCTTCCGAGCAGCTGGGTAAGACCGCGGCGGCGTTGGAGCAAGTCAAGGCCGGAACCGTTCACATCTATCCAGAGGGCTCTGCCTACCTGAAGAAGTGGGTGCCCGACATGAGCTACATGAGCGCACCCTTCATGTTCGATAACCGCGAACATTGGGCACGGTTCATGGAGTCCGACCTGCTCAAGGGTTGGCTGAAGCAGGTCGAGGACAAGGCCGGCATCACGCTGATCGGGAACCCCGCCGCCTTCATGCGCGGCCCTTACCGGGTCATGGTCACTAAGAAGCCGTGGAAGAACATGGCCGAACTCAAAGGCATCAAGCTGCGCCATCATCCAGACCAGCTGGGCGTCGACGTGTGGACCAGCCTCGGCCTCGAGGTTCGAGTCCTGGGCTGGACCGAGGTCTACGAGTCCATCCAGCGCGGCATTGTCGAGGCGGTCAACAGCCCTATCGCCCTGGTCGAGGCAATGAAGTTCTACGAGGTGGCACCGAACATCGTTCGCCATAACGAGTACCCGCAGGGCATTGGCTTTATGACCAACGCCAAGGCCTACAACGGTCTACCCCCCGACCTGCGCAAGGCGGTGGACCGCGCCTACGACGAGGCCGGCAAGTACAGTGTTAAGCTGACCATGGAGGTCACCGAGAAGTCGATTGCCCGAATGAAAGACAAGGGTGTCACCTACAACGAACCCGACACGTCGGACATCATCAAGGCCATGCAGGAATATTATTCGAAGCTCGACAAGGCAGGGGATCTTCCCAAGGGCTTCGTCGAGACGGTGAACAAGACCCGTACCAGCGAATAGTCCCGATGCCGTGAGCATCGTCGATCTCGTCAATCGATTGCTGGGCGTTTGCGAGCGTCTCTTTCACGTGCTCGCAAACGCCTGCCTGGCTGTCATGCTGGGTCTTAATATCGTCAACATTGCCCTCCGTGCGATTACCGACAAGGGCATCACATGGGTGTTTCCGTGGACGGTCGTCCTTTTCGTATGGATGACGTTCTTCGGTTTCTTCGTCCTTTACCGAAAGCGCCGCGACATCACCATCGACTTCTTGGTTGACCGCCTGGGCGCATGGGCGCACTTCGCTTCTCGCCTGCTGGTCAATAGCATCGTCCTGGTGCTCATGTCGGTGATGCTGTGGCACGCCCCCGCCATCTACGAGCAACAGGTGGGTACCATCGAGATGGTGGGGCTCGAACGCTACACTATGTCGACGCCGCTGTTCGTCTCCTGCGTGCTGATCTTCATCGATTTCGTCATCGACACCATCTACGCCGTTGCCGGGCGGCAAAAGCCCGGGAATGGTCCGGTCGGCGATATCTAAGGACGGGATTGCAGATGGCCTGGGTGCTCTTTTTCGGTTTCATTGCTCTGGTGCTGGTGCGAGTTCCCATCACTATGGCGATCGGCGCCGCCGTGCTGGCTTCGCTCGTCCTAGCCGGGTTCCATGACGAGCTCTACATTATGCCGTTGCAGGTTCTGGAAGGCGTCGACAACCCGGCGCTTCTCGCCGTGCCGTTCTTCATCATGGCGGGAAATCTGATGAACGCCGTCGGCATGACAGACAAGATCTTTAACTTCGCCCTTAGCATTGTCGGCCATTTTCGCGCCGGGCTGGCCCAGGTCAACGTACTCTCATCGATGATCTTCGCCGGCGTCTCGGGGGCCGCAGTAGCCGACTGTGCCGGCCTCGGCACGGTCGAGATTAGGGCCATGCGGGAGCGCGGTTACCCAGCCGATTTCGCCGCGGCCATCACCGTCGCCTCGGCCGTCGTCGGACCCATCATCCCGCCGTCGATCAGCCTGGTAATTTACGCCTTTCTCTCCAACACCTCTGTGGCCCGGCTTTTTCTCGCGGGCATCATCCCCGGCCTTGTGATCGGCGCCGCGCTAATGATCTTTAACCGCATCATCGCCATCCGCCGCGATTTCCCACGCGAGAAGCGCGCATCCCTACGCCAGATCGGATCGACGGCGGTTGACGGCGTCCTCGCTCTCATAGCGCCGGGCATTATCCTGGGCGCCATCATCACCGGCTATACCACGGCCACTGAGGCCGGGGTGCTGGCTTGCGCCTACTCGCTTCTGATTGGCCTGGTCTACCGGACGCTGACCTGGGAGTCATTGTGGAAGGCGCTGACCGACACCATGCTGATCACCGCGGTGATCATGATCATCATCGGCTACTCGACGGTGATGGGTTGGCTGTTGGCCATCGAGCAAATCCCCCAGCAACTGGCCGAGGCGGTGTTACTGACTACCGAAAATCGGCACGTTTTCCTGGGCATGCTGATCATCTTCCTGTTGTTGATCGGCGCCGTCGTCGAGGGCGTGCCGGCAAAGCTCATCCTGGTGCCCATGCTGTTACCGATCACTGATCAGTTCGGTATCGACCGCGTCCACTTCGGCCTAATCATCACCTTTGCACTCCTCATCGGCATCGCCACGCCACCCATGGGGATCGGGCTCTACATCATGGTCGAGGTGGGCAAAGTCTCGTTTGAGAAGGTGACCATGGCGGTGTTACCATTCTTGATTCCGCTAATTCTCGTGCTGTTGCTGATCACCTTCTTTCCGCCGCTGACACTGTGGCTACCCAACTACATCATGGGCGTCGAGTAAGGCGGGGGACCTGTGAAGTGGTCAGGACTGCCTGGGCCTTGCTAATGTATCGATTCCAACGCTTGTTTCCCACGGTTGACTTTTGGTGCCCATGCTGCTGCCTATCATCAATCAGTTCGGTATCGACCGTGTCCACTTCGACCTCATCATCACCAGCGCGCTCCTCATCGGCATCGCCGCGTCTCCCATGGGGATCGGGCTCTACATCATGGTCGAGGTGGGTAAGGTACCCTTTGTGCGTGGGGCAATTGCGGTGTAGCCATTCCTGATACCGCTTTTGCTGGCTCTACTCTTGATTACCTACATTCCGGGATTGACTTTATGGTTCCCCAACCTCGTACTCGGCCGGGAGTAATATTCTTCACCCGCCACTGGCCTAACTAAGCCTCTGTCTTGGCTCTGACCAGGTTAGTAGCGCCGCTGAGGTCACCGAGTTTGGAGCCGGTAAGCAGAAGCTTATGTCCATCGGGTTCCGCGGCCTGTTTGCTCAGTGCCCAGTCAGCCTCTGCCTCAGCCTCGTCTGGAGGCATCACCAAAACACCCGAGAAGTCGGCAATTACAACGTCACCGGGATTGACAACTACACCACCGCACGAAATAGGTACGTTAAAACTTCCACCGATGTCGTAAATGCGCGTGGTCACAGGGGAGATCCCCCGTGACCAGACCGGCAGATCGTACTCTTGTATTTCTGGAAGGTCTGTACACGGTCCGTCAATGGCAACGCCAATACAACCGCTTGCTTTAATGGCTGCTGCCACCCCGCCGCCTAGACAGGCATGCCTAAAATCACCGAGCCGGTCGATGCAGAGGAAGTCGCCCGGTCGTAATTCGGCAATGATGTGGTGTAAAAGCGTCGAGTCTTGACCTGGCAGTGCGAGCGTGATCGCGGTACCTGCAACTCGGCGAGGGGTGAGTACGCACTGAATCGCCTTATCCATGAAACCCATATGGCGCCGATGCCCAACTGTCGCTGTCTCAACAGTAGTGCATTTACTGAACAAAGCGGCTGAAATCTGATCCGGCATTTTATTTATTTTGTAAGTCATTTTGTTGATCTTCTACCTAGGTTGCGATGGGACGTGACCCGCCCCCGTTAACTGGTCCAGTTTGGATGTTAGTGCATGACCGGACTTTGGTCCATCTGGACGATGGTTTGCGGGGCTGGCGGGTGGTAACCCAAGGCACTGTGTGGTCTGATGGTGTTGTAGTGTTTCCTCCATTGTTCGATGATGATTTCTGCCTTTTTCAGGGTGTAGAAGAGTTCCCCATTTAGCAGTTTGTCCCTGAAGCGGGAATTGAAAACTTCCGTATCCATGACCTGCGTCATACCTTTGCCAGTTGGCTTGTGATGAAAGGTGTGCCTCTCTTTGAGGTGAGTAAGTTACTTCGTCATGCCAGTATCCAGATGACAGAGCGATATGCCCATCTGGCCCCGGATTACCTGCATGATGCAGTGGCTAGTCTCGGATTTTCAGCACAGTGAAAAAACGAGAGAGAAAGCAGTCGGCCAAAATGGCCTAAAAGCAGTGGAAAA
>DUBL01000021.1 GCA_012960345.1 Gammaproteobacteria bacterium
GACGCAGCGTTCCACACACCGCCCACCCCTTCAATACCTTCGTCGGTAAATATCCGAATCAACGTGTTGCTCTGATACTGTTCCGGTAAATCTTCTGACCAGGTATAGCGACGAATTTCCGGTCCAACCACAGTCACTTCGACGCGTTCGATCTTCATCGCTTCAAACCTTTGATAGACTCGTTAAACTTAAGCTTAATATCACAGAAGCGCTTCTCTGGAGCGGAACAGCCCCACATTGACTGTGACCCACAGCCGCCGCAATACATCCGCAATGCGATATCTACTCTGGTCATTTGCTCTGCTGACAGCCACATCGTGGCAATTAGAAAATAATTGGAATTTCACCTAAAACAAATAAAAATCTCACAATACGGTAAATATTCCCGGATACAGAAATATGAGTCTTGAAGTGGTAGGTTTGATGCACGTCGGATATCGCATTGGTGGTCATGCGGATCAAGTGCCCGCAATTGTGGACTTCTACAAATCAGTTTTCGGTCTTGACATAGATCCGAACCGGCCCACTATTCCAAAAATTCCAGGCGCCTGGATTCAACTGCCCTCCTCAAACATCGAACCACAGTTGCACATGATGGTGGCAGATGGAGTATCTCGCGCTGCGCGAAACGCTCGCCAGGATCCAACCCGCACTCACATTGCGCTAGTCGTGCAAGACCTCCTAATCGCAAAACGCCACCTGACAGCAATGGGAATAGATTATTGGGTTTACAAGGGTTTGGTTGGGACAGACTCCGATCAGGTGTTTTTTGAGGATCCCGCCGGTAACCTCTTCGAGCTACAACAGATCGGTTAATTGAAAGTAATGCCCAATGACTGGCAGTGGCCTCTAGACGATGAAAATACTTGAGCCTGTCGTGCGTCGTTGGGTCAGCTCGGTGTGAGCGACCACCGCCTCTGACAGCGGATAACGTTGATTGATCTCTAATCGCAAAGTACCGTCTTCGATTAAACGAAACAGTAACGCAGCATTACAGTCACGCTCGATCGGATCTTGAACAAAGGTACCAAGCCCGCCACAGGCGACTGAAGCCGAACGCGCCCGGAGTCCCGCCAATGAGATCGAGCTCACGGCCCCGGAGGACTGTCCGTAACTGACCAGGCGCCCCCGTTCTGCCAGGCACCCAATGCCTTTTTCAAACGTATCGTGACCAACCGCATCATAGATGACATCTGCACCCCGTTGGTCAGTCAGTTCGAGCACTTTCTTCGCAAAATCCTTGTTCGTATACACAACGGGGTAATCACAGCCGTAATTCGCTACATAAGCAGCTTTTTGATCGCTACCCACAGTACCGATCACTGTAGCCCCTTTCGCTTTCGCCCATTGGCACAGTAATAAACCAACACCACCGGCCGCCGCATGCACCAAGACCGTGTCACCGTTACGCACTGGCCAAGACTCGTGCACTAAATAATGGGCGGTCAGTCCCTGCAAAGTCGCCGCCGCGGCCACTTCATCCGTTGTCTCGAGCCCAAGCGGAATCAACCGGTCTGCGGCAATGATGCGGCGCTCAGCATAAGCGCCAAGGACCATGCAATAAGTCACGCGATCCCCTTCAACAAAATCCACGACACCATCACCCACCGCTTCGATAATCCCGGCTCCTTCCATACCAATGACCGCTGGTAATGACTTGAGGGGATAAGCACCGGAGCGGTGGTTAACATCGATGAAATTCAGCCCAACCACTGTGTGCCGAAGCTGCACCTCACCAGGCCCCGGCTCAGGAAGTGAAATCTCTTCCCAGCGCATCACTTCAGGTGTGCCTGTCTCATGAATTCGAATGGCTCTCGTTGTGGCACTCATATCGTCATTTTCTCCCAATCCCGTACACCCAAAATTAGCGAAACACCGCCTATCCTCTTCGGATGTGAAATCGTTTCCAACGCACCTCAGCGTGCGCGGCCAACTTACCCCTCGAGTGAAGCTCCGAACGGTAGAGTCCCTCCGCTTCATCAAATCGAAGGCACTTGGCCACCAATAGCGCAGGCTCATCCAGTGGAGCTGGCCGATGAAAAGTCACCGTGATCTGATGCGTCAGATAAACCGGATGTTTGATCCCAAAGTGTTCGTTATCTTCTATCGAGAAATCACCGTAACGATCAATCGTCTCTTTCATCATGCAAGCGGCCGAGTGACAATCAAGCAGTGTTGAAATAATCCCCCCATTGAGAAAGCCAAAGCCATTGTCATAACGGGGCCCGCCCTGCCAAGTGGATTTTATCTGGTGGTCGACCACGAATGACTTGAGTTGCAGGCCCTCGGCGTTTCTAGGCCCGCAGCCGAAACACGTCCCATTCGCATAATAACTATCCTGCAGGGAAGGAGTCTTGGTCATCTACCGTCTCCTTACTTGCAGCAGTAGCCAGACAGTGTTTTCGAGCCATTACAGCGACCGCCAGGACAGTCACCCCACCGATCAACCATCAATGAAAGACGCGATTTCCTCGAGAGGAAGCCGCGCTATATCAGGTACCGTTGCATCTTCTGACGGCAGACCAGCGACCAGAACCATAACCGCCCGCTCACTGTGTGGGCGATCAAGAATTTCGTTTAGAAATCGCATAGGGCTGGGGGTATGGGTTAGGGTTGCAACTCCCGCATTGTGTAATGCCGCGATCAAGAAACCACTCGCAATACCTACGGATTCCATTGTGTAGTAGTTCTTGAATTGTTTTCCTGAGGCATTAAAAGAAAACTTCTTGAGAAAAATAATAATCAGACAAGAAGCAGTTTCAAGAAACGGTTTGCGCTCATCTGTGCCGAGCGGTGCTAACGCTTCCAGCCACTCGGCTGATGCCCGATGGTTATAAAACTCACGCTCCTCCTGCTCCGCCGCGTCGCGGATACGGGCCCGAACAGCAGAATCAGTGACTACGACAAAGTGCCAAGGCTGCATGTTCGCACCACTGGGCGCACTGCCAGCCGCGCGAATCACATTCTCTATCACCTGCCGGGGGATCTCGCGAGCACTGTAATCACGAACTGAGCGTCGCTGCTGAATCAGCTGCAGAAACTCTGCTGACCGGGCAACCATCTCATCGTCTGTGCGCTCGATAAAATCAAGCGGAATGAACGAGTCCTGTTTCATGTTGGCTGAACTCCTTGGCCAAATCTTCTTGAATCACCGTAAGTCATCCTTGTTAACCCATCAAATGATCTGCAACGCCGTACATAGATCGATTGTTAATGTCTAGGTTATCGTCCCATTCCATGAACGGTGATTAACCCCATCGATCCATGTCATCACCAATGCGATTCAATGCATCAAGCCCGACAGCAAACTGCCGAATCCACTGACTGCAGGTTGAATGCCAAGCCGATCGAAGGCAGCCCATACCGTGGCCTGATTGGAGGTGACCACGGGTCGACCCGTTTCGTTCTCAAGCGCCTCGGCGGCTTCCATCGAACGCCAAGCGGTGCAGGAGCAAAAAAGCACATCTGCCTCGGGTGAACAGACGCTGGACGCAAATTCAACTACCCGGTCAGGATGCTGGTCGTTGTAACCCTGATTGCCCGCATCGCTCGCTACCGGATCCCCGTCTACGTTCAATACGTCGAAACCCATGTTTTCAAAATAAGAGCGCAGACGGACATTAGCCCATTCGGGATAAGGGCTGGCGACAGAAATCTTTTTCGCATTGAAGTGCTGCAACGCCTGCACCACTGCCGGACTGGTGCCAATCGCTGGCACGCCGGCCTCCCGCTCGAATAGCGCTATCATTTCTTTGTCCCAACCCGGACCCTTGTAAAAACTTCCGGTGGTGCATCCATAAACGATCAAGTTGACACCGGCGGTCGCAAGATAACGGGCACTGTTCTCAATCTCTGCATTCATCCGTTCCATACCGGATTCATCTGTCGCATCATTGGTCAACCACATCCGTTGACCGTGAATAGTGACATCTCTTGGCGCAACCGATTGAAAGTCAGCTTCGCAAGTTGTGTTGGTCGATGGCACTACCACACCGATTCGAGTTCTGGTCATGCGTCCTCCGGCAGACTTTTTTTAAAACTGAGGGACTTACCATAAGCAGATTGGACATCGCGTGCAACGATTCCCCCGTTACAATCACACCATGGCACAGCGTTACGGTATTGGCTTTATTGGTCTGGGTAGCATCGGGCAGCGCATGCTGGCGCGCGCATGGAATCATCAACGGGTCAAGCCGACTGTGGTGTGGGATCCCCAGATTGAGCGCTTATCACAGACCCTGGCCAATGCACCGGAGCTGCGCGCTGCGGAGGACGTCAACCACTTAATCAAGGACGAAGCTGTTGACATCGTCTACATTGCCTCCCCACCGCTGACTCATGCCGAACATGCTAATGCGGCGCTGGCAGCGGGCAAACCCGTGTTGTGCGAGAAGCCACTTGGCATCGACATCGTGACGAGCGAAGCCCTGGCAGCGCGCGCCGCTGCCAGCGGTATCGCACATGCGATCAACTTTATTTATGGCTCAGCCTACCCTGCCGTGCAAATGGCAGAGGCGCTGGCACAATCCCGATTCGGCGCGCTAACCGGCGCTCAAGTCCAACTGCACCTGCCCAACTGGGCAGCACGGCGCTACGCTGAGGCACCCTGGTTAACGGCATCAGATCAAGGCGGCTTCGTCCGCGAAGTGCTGTCTCATTTTGTTTACCTGACCCAACGTTTGTTTGGTACTACCCAAGTTAATTATTCACATTGTCGCGAAGGCGCGTCACCTGGAAGCGCAATCACCGGGCTCGTAGCAGAACTTTCCTGTGGCGATCTGACCGTCAACATTCAAGGCAGCACGCTCGGTACTGGGCCAGATGTGTGCGACTACACGCTTTGGGGAGAAGACTGTTCGTACCGTGTACATGACCTACATGGATTGCAGATCACCACTGGCAAGGACTGGCAAGACGCCAATGCGCCTGGCACGGACCCCGTGACCGACTGGCATCAACGGCAATATGATCAAGTCGCGGCAATGCTCGACGGTCAACCGCACACGCTGCCGGACTTTGCGGCGGGACTGTCGGTTCAACGAGTGATCGAGACCCTGTTACAAGGGAAGTCTGTCTGAGCCGATGAGCGCCGTATCACTCGCCCGAGACGTTAAGGTGATGGGACTGGTTGGCCTTGCCCACGCCTGCAGTCACTACTTTCACTTGGTTTTACCGCCGCTTTTCCCGATTCTAAAAAATGAATTTGGGGTGAGCTACGCCGCGCTCGGCGCCCTGCCCAGCTTGTTCTTCGCAGCTTCTGGCGTCATGCAGATTGTCTCAGGTTTCCTTGTCGACCGTTTTGGTGCGCGCCGCCTACTGTTGTTAGGCCTAACCCTACTGTCGCTCAGCGTGCTGGGATTTGGTCTGGTCTCTGAATTCTGGATGCTTTATCCCCTGGCTGCCCTGGCAGGTGTTGGCAACAGTGTTTTTCATCCTGCCGATCTCGCGATCCTGACCGCCAAGGTCAGTCCATCGCGACTGGGCCGCGCCTACGCCAGCCATGCGCTCGCCGGGAACCTTGGTTGGGCGGCCGCGCCAATCTGCATCATCGGTATCAGCCAGTTGACCAATTGGCACACCGCACTGGTGGTCTCCGGGCTGGCAGGGCTCGTGGTCGTCACACTCTTTTTGCTCCTGGGCCACGATCTATCCGATCGAGACCCTGTCAAATCATCCGCAGCATTGACCACAGCCCCAGTGGGCACGGTACAGGAGAACATTCGCCTCATTTTTAACGCCACTATCATCTCGTGCCTGCTGTATTTCACTTTTCTCGCCATGGCATTAATTGGCGTGCAAACGTTCGGCGTACCCGGACTGATGCAACTGTATGACCTTCCTCTGAGCACAGCCACCACCGGCCTTGCGGCGTTTCTAGTCGGTTCGGTCGTCGGCGTCATTAGCGGGGGATTCGCGGCTGATCGCACCGATCGCCATGACCTGATCGCGATGCTCGGCATGGGGTTAGCAGCTGGCGCCTTTCTCTGGATTGGCGTCGGTATCACTGCCACAAACCTTCTATTCCCTTGCCTGATCGTGGCAGGTTTCGTTGCTGGAATGACCACGCCGTCGCGAGATATGATGGTCCGTAAAGTCACGCCGCCCGGCGCATCCGGGCGAATTTTTGGATTCGTCTATTCCGGCCTGGACATTGGTTCCGCACTGATGCCCCTGTCGCTCGGTATCGTTCTCGACTACGCGGAAGCTGATCTAATGTTCTACGCTATTGCACTGATGTTTGCTTGCACGGCCCTCACCATTCGCTTTGTCAAAGCACAGATGGGTCACAACCCCGTGCCCCGTGCTACCAGCAGGGCTTAGTTTCATTAACGGTTAACGAAAGTGTTCCTCATACGATGTAAACTACCTTTTGTTGTCATAACACGGCACTAAATTCACCGACTGATCCTAACAAGCGATCAGCTCGACAGCTCTCCCGTAGAGGATTTTTCGATGGCAAACCGGACTGCACTAGAAACATTTGGCCGCTCTGGCAATCCGATGTTTCGCTCAAAAGCCTTCGCCGCTGATGCGACGTTCCGTGACGGGCCTAATGCTGGCGTCGCGCCGATCAGTGATCGCATGTCACTGGCGGGTACCGTCAACAAAACCGGCATCCTGCTGTTGCTTTGTCTTGTCACCGCGTCCTACGTCTGGAATCAATTTTTCGAAACCGGCGACCCCGCCTCGATCATGGGATGGCTCCTCGTTGGAGGGATCGGGGGCTTTATCGCTGCCATGATTGCTATGTTCAAGGCATCGGCCGCCGGCGTACTGGCACCCATCTACGCTTTACTCGAAGGTCTCTTTCTCGGTGGCATTTCGGCCATCTTTGAAATGAAATACCCGGGCATCGTGATCCAGGCGGTTGGCCTCACCTTCGGCACATTGGCAATGTTGTTGGTCGCCTATAAAAGTGGACTGATCAAGCCAACCGAGAACTTTCGACTGATGATCTTTGCTGCCACGGGTGGCATTGCCTTACTTTATCTGGTTTCCTTTGTGATGAATATGTTCGGCTCGGGTATCGGCTTTATTCACAGCAATGGACTGTTCGGTATCGGCTTTAGTTTGTTTGTGGTCGCCATTGCCGCCCTCAATCTGGTCCTGGATTTCGATTTTATTGAACAAAGTGCGGAGCAAGGTGCTCCCAAATACATGGAGTGGTACGGCGCTTTGTGCCTGATGATTACCCTCGTCTGGCTGTATCTAGAGATACTCCGGCTCCTGGCCAAGTTGCGGTCCCGCTGACGATGGGCCTTAATGAATTGATTTTTGGCGGGATGGCCGTGATCAGTATCGCCGCCTTTCTGTTCATCGGTCGCTACCGCGCTAACGCCACACAACGGGATCGAGACAATCGGATTAACTGGTCCCAGAGAATCTGGCGTTCCTTTAAGAAGTCCCGCAGGTGACAGATCCAGTGAACCCCTGATCAGGCGCTTACTTGGACTGGGCAACATTATCGTCCACACGTGCCAATAGACTTTTCGCCTCGCGATCCACAAATCGGGATAAGCGCTCGGGAGAAAAGCCCAGTAAATGGAGTCCTGTCACCGC
>DUBL01000022.1 GCA_012960345.1 Gammaproteobacteria bacterium
GATTCCGGTAGTGGCCAGCAGGGCTTCACCTTCGGTCAGCGCCTGCTTGGGCGTCAATCCCCGGTGTCGGACCAAGACCTCGGCGATCTGATCGCCGAGGCGGATCACGGGGTTCAGCGAGGTGCTCGGGTCCTGGAACACCATGCTGATTCGCCTGCCCCGTATTTCGAGAATCTCCTGGTGGGATTTGCCCCTAAGGTTTTCGCCCAGAAGCGAAATCGAGCCAGATACCTCCGAGGCATTGTCGGGAAGGTAACGCATGATCGCCCAAGCCAAAGAGGTTTTGCCCGAGCCCGACTCACCGACCAGCCCCAATGTCTGGCCGCGATTGATCTCCAAGTTGATTGACTTCAGGGCTTCGAAGGGCCCCGACGTGGTATTGTAGTTGAGCGAATAGTCACGAATCGCCAATACGGTCAATCCGTCCAACGACGCCTCGGCAGGCAAATTTCCCAATTTCTCCACCATCCTACCGAGACCTTCTCGGATCGAAGGCGTCGCGGAGCGCATCTCCAAAGAGGTTGAACCCCATCGCGGCAACGGCAATAGCAAGGCCGGGCACGGCCACGACCCAAGGACTGCGGTACATGAACTGCCGCGCCTCTGAGACCATCAACCCCCATTCGGTGCTTGGCGGCTGGGCGCCCATGCCAAGAAATCCGAGAGTGGCACCGATCATGATCGCAAAGGACACGCGGATTGTCCCCTCCACGATGATCGGGCCAATAGCATTTGGAATGACCTCGGACAGAATGATGTAGCGTTGCGACTCTCCCCTTGCGACCGCGGCGAGCACATATTCACGGGTCCGAATCGACAATACGGAACTGCGCGATATTCGCGCCATCCCCGGTGTAAATGCGATAGACACCGCCAACATGGCTTCTCCGGTACCGCCGCCCAACATGGTCACGATGAGAAGCACGAACAGAAGATCGGGAACGGCGAGCATGCCGTCCAGCCCGCGCATGATTACACTGTCGATCCACCCGCCAACGACGCCTGCCGTGACTCCAATCAAGGAGCCGGCAATGACGCTGATCATGGTTGCGCCCACGCCGAATGCGATCGTCGAACGCGCGCCAAACAATAGACGCGACAACAGATCGCGCCCGAATTGATCGGTCCCCAGCCAATGATCGGCGGAAGGACCTTGCAGTCGCACGGTGGTGTGGAATGCCTGAGGGTCGTAGGGAGCGACGAGGGGGCCAAACACAACCGCAAGGGCTATGATCGTGAGAAGAATCGCCCCGGCCACGCCTGCGGGATGGCGAGCGAAATCACTCAATAACGCACCCTCGGATCGAGCGCCGCAATCGCCAGGTCGGAAAACAGGTTGGAAAGCGCGTAGACGGCCGCCAGCAGCAGGGTAATGGCTTGAATCACCGGCAAATCACGATTCTCCAAGGCATAGATCAGCAAACGACCGAGCCCAGGCCAGGCAAATATCTCTTCGACAACGATAATACCGCCCAGCAAGTAGCCGATATCTAGGGAAATGACGGCAACAGCCGGAGCGAGGGAATTGGGCAGGGCATGCCGTCTAATTACGGTTCTTTCTCGCAGCCCCTTGAGCCTTGCGGCCCGAATGTAGTCGCTCGCCAATACATCCGACATCTCGCTACGGACCTGCCGTGCAATGTGGGCCATCAGAATCAAACCCAAGGTCCCGGCCGGCAGGATCACATGGGAAACGAACCCGGGAAAACTCTCGTTAGGGGCGATAAATCCGCCTGCGGGTAAATATCCGCCCGCCGAGCCGGCCAGAAAAACCAGAAGCAGGGTCGCCGTTACGAACTCGGGCATCGCAGTTCCGACATAGGCGAAAAGTCCGATTCCGAGATCGACCTTCGAGCCTCGATATAGAGCCGCGAGAATGCCGAGCGGAATAGCGATGATGATAACGGTAACGAGTGCTGTCACCGCCAAAGATGCCGAATTCCAGAAGGCGTCGCCCACAACTTCGCCAACCGGTAGGGAGAGCCGAAGCGACATACCCCAGTCGGCCTGCAGGATGTTGCCGGCCCACTCGAAGTATTGAATATACCAGGGACGGTTGAGCCCGAGGACCTCTGCCAATGCAAGCAACTGATCCTCGGTGGCGTATTCACCGAGGATCATCACTGCTGCATTACCCGGCAGGATCATCGTAATCGCGAACACCGCGAAAGACACAATCACCAGCACCAACAGGACAGAGAACAGGCGCCGGGTAAGGTACCCTAGACTCAAGAATTTAGTTCCGGTCGAGCCAAACCGATTCGATGTAGTAGACGCGATTCAGCGGATGCACGACCCAACCTTTCACACCATCCCGACTTGCTGTCAGCACATCCTGGAAGAAGGGAATAATGTAAGGCGTATCCCGTAAGATCAGCTTTTGTGCTTCGGCATAAAGTTGAGCTCGTTCGCTGTCGTCCGGCGTACTGCGGGCTTTCGCAACAATGGCATCGAACTCCTTGTTGTTCCAGGCGGTATCCTCGTAAGAAGCGTCGGACGTTAACAACAAGGTAAAGGCACCATCCGGCGTCGACCGCATGCCCCAATAGGCCATGTAGAAGTTACCCTTGCGCCAGTAGTTAGCGAGGTAGGTATCATGCGGCATGGATTTGACGTTGATATCGAACCCTGCGGGCAAGGCCATTTGCTTGATCGCAATTGCGACTTGCCCCCGGATCGCTGGTCGGTTCGAGGCGACCAGATCGATTTTTATGCCATCTGGGTAGCCAGCGTCAGCCAGCAATTGTTTCGCCGCTGCAGTATCGTAGGGAATCTCGGGCGAGTCGATAACATAGGCGTATTCCGGCGAGAGAATGTTGTCCCGCGCCGGGCGCCCAAGCCCTTCAAGAATAACATCGACCAAGGTTTGCCGATCGATTGACATGGCCAGGGCCTTACGGACCCGGACGTCGTCGAACGGTTTTTGATCGAAGCGCATGACGACATTGACGAAGCGGCCGGAGGCCACGCGCATGGCGTTGCTGCCGGGGGCTTTATCGATCCGATCGTAGTCGGACTGCTCAACGGCCAGCAGGACGTCCATGTTTCCGGATAGGTAGTTCGCCGACTGGGCAGTGAGATCGGGAAACAGGTGGAGTTCCACGGCGTCGAGATAGGGCACACCTTCGATAAAGTAGTTATCGTTGCGTACAAGACGGATCATACGTGAGCTATCGTAGGATTCCAACTTGAAGGGGCCGGTGCCGTTTGGTTTGTTCTCCAAATTCTCTTTTGGGCCGGCCAGCGCTTTGGCGGAGATGATGCGCGCGTTGGCATGAGCCACAGCGACCGGCAGGTCGGCGTAAGACACGGTTAGCGTAAAACGCACCGTCAGCTTGTCGATCGCCTCGACGTCAGAACCGACCTTGCGGACGCGCCGCGGGCGGGATCCTGAATAGCCTCGAAGGTCGCCACCACGTCATCCGCCGTAAGGGGGGTGCCGTCATGGAAAGTCACGTTGGGCCGCAGCTTGAAATCGAATACCGTCGCATCGGAGTTTGCGCTCCAGCTCTCGGCCAGGTCCGGATGGGGGCGGTTGTCCATCCCGATCCGCGTCAGGCCCGAATACAGCATGTCGATGGCGGGGTATTCGGCCGGTCCGGACAAATTCAAGACATTCATGGTTGCGATACGGGTCGAATGGGCGATCTTCAATACGCCGCCGACCTTGGGAGTTTCGTTCTGCGCGAAACCCGTGCCGGGAAGCGCAAGAACTGCCGCCAGACCCAAGGCGGCGACCAAACTCCGGGCCACCTCGCTGCGTGTCTTAGTAAATTTTTTTAAAGATTTAATCATGATTCCTCCTTCAGAATTTAGTACCTGCATAACAAGTTTACATGTTGACGTTGTTTGACCTAAATTAGGTCTGATATATCTCTCATACTATCCCCGAGATGTCAAATTCGATTTCATTAGAGAGAAGATCGAATCTACACCTACTTGATCAGCTAATAACGGACAACTCATGGGGCAATGGATTCAAGACTTCTGGCTTATCGTCAGTAACGAGTAGGGTATGTCCGACACCCATTGCGTGACCTGAATCGGTATTGGTAATCATCACATGATAAAAAAGCGTCATTCCTGGCTCACAGCACAGTGACGCGTTCGGATAGATCATTGGAGGAACATCCATTGAAGTTGGAGCACAGCTGATTCCAACTGAATAACCACAAGCGCCATACCTGTGTTCCTTATAACCCGCTGCATCTAAAACACTCGCATGTGCTTCAAAGATTTCTCCTAATTGATTGCCCGGCCGAGCAGCATCAGTCATCTGAGACAGTGCGTCTCGTGCGACTTCATACATTCGCTCCTGTTGTGGGTGAAGTTCACCAAGAATAATTGTCCATTCAGTTTTGACGTTGTAACGACGGTACGACACAGGATATTCGACAACGATCTGATCATTCGCCTCAAGTAATCGGATACCAGAAATACCTCTGCCATACAGAGCTCGCCGACCCGAGTTGAAAAGTGGTGCATTGGCAGGCATATCAGCACCCCCTTCTAGTACAGTTTTTAGATAAGTCGCTTTTAGAGCAGTATCTGGGATACCAGGCTTTGCTGTAGCAATAACATCGCTTAGTGATTGATTACAAAGTTCAGCCGCTTTACGTACATAAGCTAACTCGCTGTTGGACTTGCAAAGTCGGAGACGACGAAGAGGCCAAGAAATATCGACCAGTGTACAAAAACCGTCTAATGCATCTGCTACCCTTTTATGATTGAACCCAGTCAACCCATGAGTCGAAAGCTCAATTCCAACTTGTTTACCCGATAATCCTTTCTCGTTAAGGATTTCGCGTAACTCAAGAGCAGGGTTGGCTTCATCAGAATCCCACCAAATACGGATATCATCAATTATTGATGTATCACGAGCCTGAACTAAATCTGGTCGTCGTGTCAGAAGTGTCAGAGAATCTGTTTGGCTATCGAGAATTAAGCACTGGAAAAACACAAAACCGCCAGTGTCATAGCCCGTGAGATAGTAGTCAGTTTCCTGAGCAAACAACAGCGCTGCGGAGACTCCTTCAGTTTTTAACATGTCCCGAGCATGTGATAGACGTTCTCTAAATTCTCTTTCCTCAAAATTCAATGTTTTATGTGTAGATTCGCTCATCCGTAATCCACCCTGGTAAAGTTTAATAACAAAAATTTAGACTACCGCTTGATGACTTGTAAAGTCAATTGACTATAGATACCCGACCGCATATTAGCTAGATTTAGGTAGTTTCTAGTCGGATCTTGTCTAGCCCTTAAGATTTACTACGATAGATCCGAATTCGATCGAATTGTTTTGAATACACTATCCGTTCTCTTGGTTCATATTAGGACTTCGTCCGAGAAACGGCCAAAGGAAATTCACAAATGGACCATCAACTACTAGAAACTATCGATGAGCAGAAATGCCTTGCGTTTCTAGCACAAATGGTAAAACACAAAAGCTATAGCGCGACTCCTGGTGAGACCAAATTAGCTAAATTTATGGTTGCACAAATGATGAGTATTGGTTTAGACGCAAAGCTACATAAAGTAGATACTGATAGGTATCAGGCCCTAGGCACTCTCAAAGGTACGGGTGGCGGCGCGAGCTTGCTTTTTAATGGCCATCTGGACACAAATCCGGCGACAGAAGGTTGGACAGTTGATCCCTGGGGCGGCTTGGTTGACGATAAATTTATCTACGGAATTGGCGTATCCAACATGAAAGCCGGAGACGCAGCATACTTTTGTGCTGTTAAGGCTCTCCTTGATGCTGGGATAAAACTACGAGGTGATGTAATCCTAACGTATGTAGTCGGAGAATTGCAGGGAGGAATCGGCACCGTCAAAGCGATCGAAGATGGTGTACGTGCAGACTATTTTATCAATTCTGAACCGACTGATTTGCAAGCCCTTACAATGCATTCAGGCGCATTTGTATTTGCCATAGAACTGACTGGTATTACGAGACATATGTCAAACCGGAATGAGGCTGTTGACGCCATCGTTGCAGCATGTGAATTGGTTCCCACTATTAACGCTATTAGTTTCAGCGGTGCGCTTAATAAAGAGCATGAATCCGTCAACCGTGCCAACATTGGTGTAATTCGGGGTGCTCTGTCACCTGAGTTTCATGATTGGCGCGCACCTCAAGTTGCAGATTTTGTTCGATTACTCGGATCAGCGCGTTATGCACCGAGTCAATCTGAAGCAAGCGTATTAGAAGACTTAAGATCAGCTTTGGACGACTTAGAAACAAGATATCCTGGGCTAAAAACAAAAGTATCCAAACACCAAGCAGAAGAGAAACCTTCTATGCTCCCTTTCGAAGTTTCGCGCGAATCTAGGATTGTGAAAACATTGAACAAGTCCTATAAACTGGTCCGAGGTGAATCTCAACCAACTGGACCTATCCCACCAGCTTGCTTCTTCGGTACAGATGCGGCTCATTTCCAGCACCGACTAGGAATGGAAGGAATTGTCTGCGGACCCGGTGGTCGTTACAACACAATGCCGGATGAACGAGTTGATATTCCTGACTATCTAGACATGATTAAGATCTACATGTTAGCAATACTTGAAATTTGCGAAGTTGTCTAGCTTACGAAAGAATGTCTATTTATGAAGCCAAAAATACTTTTCTTGTTGAATGGCCCTAGTCGCGATACAGCTCTAATCGGCACGCATTTCGAAAATGCCAATCTCGATGTCGACTACTACTGGGCATACAACAATGAATTTCCTGATCGTCTAGATAGATACGGTGCAGTGTTTCTATCTGGTAGCCCACATGGCGCTTACGACGACGTGGAATTCATCCATAAGGAACACGACTTAGTTCGAACTGTAGCAAGTCGTGGTCTGCCTATCCTAGGAGTTTGCTATGGAAGTCAACTGCTAGCTTCTGCTCTTTGCGGCTTCGACCAAGTGTTTCGGCGAAGTAGTTGTGACGTCGGCTATCACAATCTGTCTCGGTCTAATGAAGCAAGAAACGATACGATTGCTAAAGACCTTGCCCCCAGTTTTCCAATGTTTGTCTGGCACAACGACGAAGTACGATCAGGCCACCCAGATATGGTTATCCTTGCCAGCTCCGAGAATTGTCCAAATCAAATCTGGCGTTATAAAGATGAAAAAATATGGGGTATTCAAGGGCATCCTGAAGTTACAAAAGATGCGGCAGCTAATTGGTTTGGGGCTCGTCGAGACCGCTTAGAAAAAGATGGCGTAGATGTCGATGAGCTGATATTCAGAGCTGACGATGCATCAAATTCAAAGACTTTGCTATCAAATTTTACAAAAATTTGTCGAACTGAATTGTCTAGTCATGGTTAAGGATTTGATACTCCCGGGTTCTTAAACGGGGGTGGGTATCCCCCTACTTTTAGGTGTGCTGAATATGTGCTGAAACTGGGTCCATTCCAGTCCTC
>DUBL01000023.1 GCA_012960345.1 Gammaproteobacteria bacterium
TCGATTACGCTCATCGATCGAACATCTCTTGGACAATTGTTTGAAGCGCAGGACGTCATCCTTAATTTCTAGGATTGTCAAATGTTACACACTGTTAACAAGTCGCCATACCAGTCTGATGCGCTGACTACTTGTTTTGGTTTGGCGCAGCCTGGCAGTGCCGTGCTGCTGTTCGAAGATGGAATCTACGCAGCGATGAACAATACGAAATTCAGTGGTGCTGTCGTGGTTGCACAGCAGTGTTGCACGATCTATGTGCTTGAGCCTGATCTCCAGGCGCGTGGTTTTGACAGTGATTGCATAATGAATGCGATCCAAACGATTGATTACGATGGATTTGTCTCCTTGGTGGAGGCCAATCCGGTAGTGCAGGCATGGTGACCTGCCCACTATAGAAGGAGAAGCACGATGTCTTTTGATGTGAACGGTAGATCTTATGAGACAGATGAAGAAGGATATCTCGCGAACTTAAGTGAGTGGTCGAGTGATGTGGCTGGGCACATGGCGGAGTTAGATGACTGCGATCTCACTGATAACCACTGGGAGGTAATTAATTTCCTGCGCGAGTATTACGAGGAATACCAGATCGCCCCCGCAGTGCGTGTGTTGACAAAGGCGATTGGCAAGAGGCTCGGAAAAGAGAAAGGTAACAGCAAGTACCTGTATGAACTGTTCCCCTATGGTCCGGCCAAGCAGGCCTGTAAATATGCAGGATTACCAAAACCGACGGGTTGTGTTTGAACGCTAGAAAAGTTTTGGCGGACGCCCCGAAGGCTCTTGTTGAAACGGCCGTTGTTAGGAGCGAGAGAAGCGTTGAGCCACGATGCTGACCGCTATTTTTGCAATCGGGCTGTACCTTGCCGTGCTGGTGTTGGTGGTGGGAACGGCGTTTCGCCTCGTTCACTACGTACGAATACCGGTGCCTCTGGTGATACCGACCACGCCGGCCCCGATCACTCGTACTGGCGTGGTGGCCCGCCTATTGCGCGAAGTCGTTTTCTTCGAGAGTTTGTTTAAGGGTAGTAAATGGACGTGGCTATTCGGTTGGATTTTTCACTTTGCGATGCTGATGGTTCTGTTAGAGCACCTGCGTTATGTCAGTGAACCCGTATGGTTGTGGATCGTGGCAATACAATGGATAGGTCTCTATGCGGGTATTGCTATGTGCCTTGGGCTGGTTGGCCTTGCAGTGCGTCGTGTCCTGGTTGATCGCATTCGCTATATCAGCGCACCGTCTGATCACCTGATGCTGCTTCTTCTTGTTGGAATTGGCGCCAGTGGTGTTGGTATGAAAGTGTTCTGGCATACAGATATTGTCGCACTGAAAGCTTTTGTCATTGGATTGATACGATTTGACTGGCAGCCCTTGCCTGGCGACCCTGCGCTCCTTGTGCATCTGTCGCTGGTGATCGTTTTGATGCTGATTTTTCCGTTCAGCAAGTTACTGCATGCGCCGGCTGTGTTTTTTAGTCCGACCCGCAACATGGTTGATACGCCGCGCGAGCACCGCCATGTTTCGGGATGGGAAGAAACGCGAACAAGTCATCGCAAAGTAGCGTCGCACGAGCCAAAGCCTCGTGGTTAAGCAGGAGTTCCCCGTGCCGGTGATTACGGAGCATCTCCAGGTGCCGCGGGTGCAGCCCGATGCGATGGCAGAAACGAAACCCTTTGTTGCTAAGGCTGAATTTCAAGAGGCGTTAGGCTTTCCTGGTAAATTGGTCGACAACTGGCAATCAGTTGCGCTGGACAAAATGTCGGAACTGCTGGGTAAGTATCGTGCGCTCCCTGTATTTCTGGATGCTTGTGTGAAATGTGGTGCGTGTACCGACAAGTGCCATTACTACCTTGGTACGGGTGATCCGAAGAATATGCCGGTCGCACGGCAGGATCTCATGCGCAATGTATATCGTCGCTATTTCACTGTCGCCGGTCGTTATTTCCCGAAGCTAGTTGGCGCCCAGGACCTGACGGAGTCGGTGCTGGAAGACTGGTACCGCTATTACCATCAATGCTCAGAGTGCCGACGTTGTTCTGTGTATTGTCCTTTTGGAATTGATACAGCTGAGATCACGATGGCGGGGCGAGAGATTCTGGCGTCAGTTGGACTCGGCCAGAAGTATGCCAATGAAATTATTGGGAAGGTCCACAAGATAGGGAATAACCTCGGGCTACCGGAACCTGCCCTGGCCGACACCCTGACAGGATTGGAGGAGGAAGTCGAAGAAGACATCGGCGTCAAGGTGCGTTTCCCCTTAGATGAAGCGGGGGCAGATGTCCTATTAGTGACACCATCGGCGGATTTTTTTGCTGAACCGCATGTGGATGGCCTGATTGGTTATGCCAAGGTGTTTCATCAGGCCGGTATCCGTTGGACCCTGAGCTCTTACGCATCTGAAGCTGCTAATTTTGGGATCTTTATCGGCAACTACGATCAGATGCAAAAAGTAGCGGAGCGAATTCGCCAGGCAGCGCTTGATCTGGGTGTCCGTCGAATTGTCATTGGAGAGTGTGGCCACGCGTGGCGAGTGGCCTACAGTTACTGGAATACTTTGATCGGCCCGTTTGATTTTCTTGATACAGATTATCCAGCGCCACAACACGTGTGTGAAATGACCTACGATCTTATTCAGCGGGGGGCATTGACGCTGGATCCATCGGCCAATGATAACAAAATCGTGACTTTTCATGATTCGTGCAATGTATCCCGTGGATCGCGTATGGGTTCGATTCCAGGAGGCCAATTCACATTGCCGCGTGAAATCATTCAAGCTGTTTGCAATCACTTTGTTGACATGGCGCCTGAAACGACGCACGAACAAACATTCTGTTGTGGAGGTGGTGGCGGATTGCTAACGGACGACTTATTGGAACTCCGCGTGAAGGGGGCGCTACCGCGGGTGACGGCCCTCAAGCAGGTGGTGGATAACCATGGAGTCACTCATATGGCCGCCATCTGTGCCATTTGCAAGAGTCAATTTTCCAAAGTGTTGCCCATCTACGGATTCGATATGGATATGATCGTTAGCGTGCATCAGTTAGTCGGTGATGCACTGGTATTTGACTCGGCGCACTGATTGAAGTTGCGACAACCAAGCGAACTGAAACACCGTGACTGAAGAAATTTCGACACTGTTGGACTACCGCCGTTATCAGAATGGAGATCATACCTGGAGTGATTTCAAAGATGACATCTTCGTTGGAGATGCGTCGGATAAATGCCCCACCTATGTTCACCGTACACCACCGTGTCAGGGCAGTTGTCCTTCGGGTGAGGATGTCCGGGGTTACTTGCAGATTGTCAGAGGCATGGAGCGACCGCCAGAGGGCATGGCCTGGCAAGAATATGCATTTGCCCGTGCAACGGATGCCAACCCATTCCCCTCGATGATGGGTCGGGTCTGCCCGGCACCTTGTGAGGATGGTTGCAACCGTAACGATGTCGAAGATTTTGTTGGCATCAATGCAGTAGAGCAATTTATCGGAGACACTGCGTATCAAAATGGCTATCGCTTTGCTGAGCCGCCCCCCCTGACAGGAAAGCGGGTCGCGATTGTGGGAGGGGGTCCTGCAGGCCTGTCGGCAGCTTACCAATTGCGACGCAAGGGCCATGCGTCGACTATCTTCGAGACACAGGATCAACTAGGGGGTATGTTCCGCTATGGGATTCCGGGCTATCGTACGCCGCGTGATGTGCTCGATGCTGAAATCGAACGGATTCTTGCGCTAGGTGACATCGAAGTCAGGACCGGTGTGCGTGTTGGTCGTGACGTATCCATCGTTAGTCTGGAGCGCGATTTCGATGCTTTGTTGTGGGCGATCGGTGCACAACAGGGTCGGGGTCTGCCTGTTCCAGGTTGGTCAGATACACCGAATTGCGTCTCCGGAGTGCGTTTTCTTGAGGCGTTTAACGGCGGCAAACTACAGGTCACTGCTAGTAAGGTAATTTGTGTTGGCGGGGGAGACACCTCCGTTGATGTGGTATCGGTCGCCCGGCGGTTGGGCAAGATCGAGAATATTCGGGAAAAGGATCGCGCTGAACGCGTCATCGGTGGCTACGCAGCCCATGACTCGGCGATGGCAGCGGTTCGAGAAGGTGCTGAGGTTACGCTGACTGCACTATTTGGCAGAGAGGAAATGACGGCGACCGAAACGGAAGTAGATGATGCGTTGACCGAAGGGGTGCGTGTTCTCAATGGAGTGATGCCCATTGGTCTTGTCCGTAACGGAGATGGGCGCGCCGTGGGTTTGCAGCTTGCTCGTTGCAAAATTGACGAAAAAGGTATTCCTACCCCGCAGGAGGGAACAGAGTTTGAGGTCGAAGCGGATCTCATCGTTTCGGCAATCGGCCAAGGAGGCGATCTGACTGGCCTTGAAGAACTGGGAAACGATAAGCATTTAATCGAAGCGGATGCGTTTTACCGAGTGCCAGGCCGCGATGGGCACTTCGTCGCCGGCGATATTATTCGTCCTCACCTGCTGACAACGGCCATTGGTCAGGCGTCTGTGGCAGCGCAGAGTATTGATGAATTTTTTGCTAACGAGATACGGCCGCGTCGCCCACGGGTGGATGTCCATCATTTCAATTTATTGAACAAGCTGAACGAGCACCAGTTGGCACCGACGCCTTACGATCACACCCAATCCTGGGGGACCGATGCGGGCCAGTTCGCGGTCCATAATTACGAGGACCGTGCTGCCCACGAAATTATTCCGAGTCAGCGCCTGTTCCTAGGTCACTTCGGTTATGAATCACGTCATCAACGACAGGACCGAGTACCCACTAGCGATGAAGTATTGGGTGATTTTGACGAGCGCCGGCTGAACCTCAGCGAAGAGCAGGCCGTGGCCGAGGCGAAACGTTGCATGAGTTGTGGCATGTGCTTCGAATGCGATAATTGTGTGATTTTCTGTCCACAGGACGCGGTCTTTCGCGTAAACAAAGATCGATCGACTACTGGTCGTTACGTCGACACAGATTATGATCGCTGTATTGGGTGTCACATCTGTGCCGATGTTTGTCCGACGGGTTACATTGACATGGGCCTAGGCAAGTAGCGCGGTAGCGAACAGACGATGGGATCCGTTTGGCAGTTGCTTCCCTTGATCATGTTGACTGGTGTTTTGCCATTGTCGGTCATTGCGGATGAGCCGCTTTTCCCGCGTGCGCGGGGTGAGCGTTGTGTGGAGCCAGTTGGCGTGATGCGTAGGGCGCACTTTGAATTTCTTAACCACCAGGGTCAACAGACAGTGGAACGTGGCATCAGGATAGGTCGCCATAGTTTGGCCGATTGTATCGGTTGCCATGCTGCTCGCGACCAGAACGCCGACTGGATTCCGGTATCCGCCCCGGGGCAGTTCTGTGATAGCTGCCATAGTTACGCAGCGGTGCGTATTGACTGTTTTTCTTGCCACCGAGCTGTTCCAGGAGCCGATCAGGTAATGGGCAACTGATGGCCGCCGGCGATACAAGTACGCTTCCGAGGCGGGAGTTCCTGGGTCGAGCCAGTGCGCTAGCCGGCCTTGTGGTGTCGTTTGCACCGGGTATGCGCCTGATTGATTTGGCCGCTGCCAAGCCGGATGGTGAAGCGGCTAGCGCCGAGGTGCGATGGGGCATGTTGGTGGATGCAACCCGCTGTGTGTCCGGATGTGACGCCTGCGTCAACGCCTGCGCGACGGAGCATGGCCTTGAGATGACCGATCGACCAGAGATTGATGCGCAATGGATTCGCAAGGTGGACCTGATCGACGAGAATTCTGGAAAAGAAATATCACTGCCGGTGATGTGCCAGCACTGTGAGGATGCGCCGTGTGTTGCTGTGTGTCCCACAGGCGCATCATTTCGAAGGGAAGACGGCATCGTGTTGGTCAACAAGCACACGTGTATCGGTTGCCGTTACTGCATGATGGCTTGCCCGTATAAGGCACGTTCGTTTATTCACATTAATCTGGTCGGTCAACGCACTCATTCCCCGAGAGGTAAGGGAACGGTCGAAAGTTGTACTTTTTGTGTGCATCGGGTTGACCGTGATCGTGAACCTGCTTGTGTCGAGGCCTGTACAGCGGCGGGCCATCAGGCACTGTTGTTTGGAGATTTGTCAGACAATGAAGGGGAGTTGGCGCAGCGGTTGGGTGAGGTGCAGACTCAGCAACTCAGAAGTGACCTCGGGACTAATCCTGGTGTGCACTACCATGGACTGTGATGAGATAGTTTGATGAATGACACGGACTATCATGTTGCACCGGCGCAAGGATTCTGGGTGTTCGTGCTTATCCTGGTGCCGATAGTCATTGCAGCGCTGTGGTCGGCGCATCAGATGGACACCACTGGCCACGCCATTACAGGAATGAACAATCAGGTCGTGTGGGGCTTGCCGCATGTCTTTGCCGTGTTTTTGATTCTCTGTGCATCAGGCGCTCTGAACCCGGCTTCCTTATCGACGGTGTTCGGTCGCACGCGCTATGCGCCGGTCGCTCGGCTGTCAGGTGTTTTCGCAATTTGCCTGCTGGTTGGTGGTTTGGTAGTGCTGGTATTGGACCTTGGTCGACCCGATCGATTCCACGTGGCGATCACCACCTATAATTTTTGGTCAATTTTTTCTTGGAATGTATTTGGCTATACCGGCTTCATCGTGATCGTTGGAGTGTATCTGGCGTGTTTCATTGACAACGCGCCTCGCGGTGCTACCAAGGCGGTGGGTTATGTTGCCTTTGTCTGGCGGGTATTGCTGACCAGTGGAACGGGCGCGATATTCGGCTTCTTGGTCGCTCGTGAAGGTTATGATGCGGCTATTCTCGTACCGCTTTTCGTGGCCGCTTCGTTTGCGCTTGGCACGGCAGTTTGTCTGATCGGTCTGGTGCTTTCACTTCGTTGGAGTGGTCAGGTGCCAGATCCGGAGGTGCTGAACACATTGGGACGATTGCTCGCCATATTTGTGCTGGTTGTTCTTTACCTGGTGGCAGTCCAAACACTAACTAGTCTTTACGGTGGTCGTCAGCGAGGTGTCGTCGAGTTTCTATTGTTTTCGGGGGGGGTCTATCCAGTTTTGTTCTGGCTGGGTCAAGTGGGCCTTGGCAGTATCTTGCCGTTGATGTTGCTGTATTCACGTCGCACGCGTGGGTGTGCTTCGATCCTGACAGCGTCTGTCTTGGTCATGGTCGGGGGCCTTTGCCAACTGTACGTGCTCATCATTGGTGGCCAGGTTTATCCATTGCGTATTTTTCCAGGGTATCGTTCGAGCAGCAGTTTTTTCGACGGTGTTGTTGCTGACTATGTGCCAAGTTTGTGGGAAATACTGCTGGGTGTTGGTGGCGTGGCAATGGCCGTGTTGCTCTGCCTAATAGCCATGCGAACACTGCCGTTGCTGCCTCGTGCACTGCCC
>DUBL01000024.1 GCA_012960345.1 Gammaproteobacteria bacterium
GATAAACAAGGAATCGGTAACGGACTATTGCTCGGGCTTTGTGTCGCATGTATCGGCTTGGCAGTTGACCATCTAATTCAGACTTGGGCCAACGGCAGAAAGAGAGTATTAGGATTACCTTAGAACTACCCTCCTAACAGGCGATCATCGAAGGCGTAATCGGGCCGTTGACCTCTAGGCGGATAGGGCCGGTACCCCGCTATGCTCGTACTCGTTCCTTTTTCGAGTCATAGAAGGGGAAGGGCACGACGGTTGCCGGAATACGCTTCTGGTGACCGTCGAGTTTTCCGACTTCGACTTCAGTCCCGAGATCTGCACAACTTGAATCGATGCGCGCGAGCGCGATATTCTTCTTCAGAATCGGCGATCGGGTAGCGCTGGTGATCACGCCAATTTGCGCGCGCCCGATATGCACGCAGTCGCCATGTGCACCTGTTTCATTGCCGCCAAGTTCGAGCCCCACCAGTTGGCGCTGGGGATATTCCTTGCGTCGAATCAGTGCTTCTCGCCCGACAAAGTCTTCGTCCTTTGATTTCAGCGGCACGCTGAATCCGATACCGGCTTCAAATGGATCAATCTCATCAGTAAACTCATAGCCGGCAAAGACCAATCCCGATTCGATGCGTAGCATATCAAGCGCATCCAGCCCCAGTGGCGTCAGGTCATGGGGTTTGCCCGCTTCCCAGATGGCATCCCACACCGCTGGTGCATCGGAGGGGTGACAGAACACCTCGTAACCCAATTCCCCGGTATAGCCGGTGCGTGACACCATCACCGGGATGCCATCGAAGTGTCCGATGCGACCGATAGTAAAACGAAACCAGCCAAGCTCTTCAACGGTCGGCTGTGCCGGCGGTGTCCAGATCACCTGACTGAGCAAGGCTCTGCTTAAAGGGCCTTGAACACTGACGTTGTGCAACTGATCGGTTGATGATTTGACGTGCACGCGGTGCCCAAGTTTTTCGGCCTGTTCGCGCATCCAGATACCGCCGTAATCATCACCGCCGATCCAGCGGAAGTTGTTGTCGCTCAGGCGAAACAGTGTGCCATCATCGAGCATGCCGCCGTGGGGATAGCACATAGCCGAATAAACCACCTGGCCTACGGCGAGTTTTCGTATATTGCGCGTCAGCACGTACTGCATCAGGGCTTCCGCATCGGGGCCGATCACCTCAAATTTACGCAAGGCTGACAGGTCAAGGATGACGGCTTTTTCTCGACAAGCCCAATACTCGTCAATGGCGCCCGCGTTATTAAACACCGTCGGCAGCCAATAACCGCGGTACTCGCTGAAATTTCGAGTGAGTTCGCTGGTGCGGGGATGAAACCCGGTGTTCTGGGTGAGGCGAGGTTCGGCGTCTGCTGTCATTCGGTAAGCGATGGCTCGTGATGCGACGGTGTCTGGAGGATATACCCTGACATGAATCTCGGTTGGGTTCCAGCCGTTAGCTGCGCTGGTGTCATCTGGGCAGGCCGAGGAGGCGCAAACGATATCAGACACCGCGCGCAACAGCACGTAATCACCGGGTCGTGACCAGGGTTCGTCCAGATACAACACGTTGTGCTCATCAATGCCCGTGTTATAGAAGAAGTTAATGGCCGCCCAACCGCGCCGCGGTGCAACTCCATAGGGTGCAAGGACATTGCTGAGGTTGTCAGAGCAGTTCGGGTGTCCGAAGTAGCCAATGTCTTCATAGTATTTGGCTGAGCAGGCAAGGCCAAACATGTCGTGTCGCCCGCAGGTGTCCTGAATGACTTCGACCAGGGGTTGCATGTCCTGATCGAAAAACTTCGAGAATAGTCCAGGCCCCGGATACGCGGCCCCCATCAGGGTGCGGGTGGTTGTGGGGTCAAGGCCCCGTTCAATACCTTGCTCAAGTTGTGAGGTCGAAAAGGCCAGAAAGTCTGAGCACTCGCGTCCAGCGACATCGATGATCTGTATGTATTCTCCTGCGCGCACGGTGAAATCCCTCGCGGTACACCGTGCGATCTGAAAATCGAGCCGTGCGTCAGCCAGCGGATCAGGTAATGCGGGTAAGGGCAGGGGGCGGCTTGGCGAACGTCGAACCCAGACAGTCAAAGACGTCGGCGGATGGCTGTCGTTAACGGCCATCGGTCGTCCAGGCGCACAAATCGCACAGACAATGTCCTTCTCTACGGGGAATTGGCGTTGTTCGCCCGGGCCGCTATCGTTCGAGAAGAGGCGGATGGCTCGGCCAGGAGCAGGGTCGATACCGCGTTGGTTAAGACCGCGCTGAACATGCGCCGCACCTGGGTCCGCGAGCACCGCCAGAAAGCCCTCTGCGGGTACGTGTGGATCGGCGCCAAGTGTGCCTGGGGCGGGTTGTCCTTCGCTGTCAAAAGCCACCACTTCGGCGACTTGTCCTCCCTCAGGATCAGTGACAGTCAGCGTGTCGCCACTGTTGAGGGCAATGACAATGAGTGATGTACCCGCGACGTGATAGCGCTCAAGATAAGGGTCAGCGCGCCACAGGCCGGGTTCGCGCAGTGCACTGGACTGGGCGGGAGCCCAGCTCATCGGTCGGTATGCCTCGAAGATGTGAGCTTAATGGGGGCGGTCAGGTGGGTTAGCATCGATTCAGGGGGCCGAAGGGCTTTCCGCTCAGTTTAACTTTAAATGATTGATATTAAAAGTAAAGTTAGTCAAAAATGGCACACGCATGCAGAACATGATCGGCCACATTCAAATATAGTAAAATGATGGTGTAGATTTTTTTTTTGAGTAAAATCCCTTGTGTAGGTTGTCAGGCAGTACCTCGTAAAACATTGCTGAGTAGGCAAAAGGAGGTAGATGTGGACAATGAGTTAAGTGCCCTGAACACCATCTTCACCGAATTCTATTACTGGGTTACGGTGGTGTTGATGTTCCTGATTCACGTTGGGTTCTGTATGTATGAGGTGGGTGCATCCCGCTACAAGAATCATCTTCACACATTAATGAAGAACACGATCCTGATCCCGTTGGTGACGGTGACCTTTTTCTTCTTCGGCTGGTGGATTTACTGGGCGTTTCCCAATGGCCCTTGGATTTTCGAGGGAGCAGGCCTGATCCTCGATGGAGACTACGGCGCTAATACCTTGGCATTGCCGTGGGATCCCATCATGGCGGTTAATATGCAGGACCACATTATGATGGTCTTCTGGGCGGCCTTTCTGCTCTTTTCGTGGACGGCGGCGTCGATCGTTTCCGGCGCGGTGATTGAACGGATTCGGACCTCTGCCTTTGGTATTCTCGCGATCGCAATTGGTTCCGTGTTCTGGGTGATTGATGCATCCTGGGGCTGGCACTACAACGGTTGGATGGTCAAGATGCTCGGCTATCATGACGCGTATGCCTCCGGTGTTATTCACGCGGTAGCGGGTGGTTTTGCGCTCGGTGTGCTGGTTGTCCTGGGACCGAGAATCGGTAAATTCGCTTCTGACGGCACGCCCAACAATATCGGGCCAAGAAACCCATGGCTGGTCGTGATTGGTCTCTTTTTGATCTACACCGGCTTCTGGGGTTTTTACGCGGCCTGTAACGTTCCCATCATTGATGTCAATGGCGCTGCTGCTGGTTATGGTCTTAAGGAAGGATTTTCTTTATACACGGCGACCACCATATATCTGACTCCGACCACACTGAGCGGTATTACTGCGAATTTCTTGATGTCGCTCGCCGGTGGACTGCTGATGGGCTACTGGGTCTCCAAAGGTGATCCGTTCTGGACTTATTCCAGCGGTCTTGCCGGGATCATTACCGCGTCAGCGGGGAACGATCTTTATCACCCGCTGCAGGCGATGATCATTGGTGCGATTGGTGTTTTTATCATGTACAAAATGCACTACTGGGTCGAGCGGCGCTTCAAGATCGACGATGCGGTTGGCGCTGTGGCCGTGCATGGTTATGCCGGTGTGGTGGGATTGCTGATCTGCGGCTTCATGCTGTGGGGTTACCCGTCATCGGCTTACGAGGGTTATGCAGCAATCAACCCGGTGGGGATGGCCATTGGGGCCGTCATCATGTTTGGCCTGCTTGGGTTCTTGCCGGGCTGGATTATTGCGCTGATTCTCAACAGTGTTGGCAAACTGCGCATTCCGCGGGAAGCTGAACTGGCTGGACTTGACTACAACCTGATGGAGGCATCTAAGCGTGATCAGGATAGCCATGCCGCCGCTGAGCAATAACGGAGGGACATTGATATGGCAACAATTGAAACCTGGGCGACCGAAAAAATCGCCGAATACGGGGCTATTTACCCAATGGTAGGTTCAGAGTGGTTGTGGTTGACTGTAGCGGTGGTCTTCTGGCTTGCATGGCACTTTAAAACGAGTGCCGCCGAGACAGAAGAGCAGGCAGAACTGGCGTCTCGGGGACACAATCGAGACAGCTATAAGCAGAATGTTAGCGAGTGGTAGGACGCGTCTGTGAAACTGATGTGAATTGGTATCGAGGGGCGCCCGTTCATGGGCGCCCCTTTTTTGTGTGCGTGCGTTTGTTGTGAATGAAACTCCGGACAGTGGTCAACCACCCCGGCCGCGCAAGATGGCTGGTGTGGCTTTTCCCCCGGCCAAGTACGGGCTGATCCTGGCCGTTGGCATCGTGATGGTGATGTGCGTCTTGCTAGTCTTTGAGGTCGTTTAGTCAAGAACAACGCTCAGTCGGCGAGGTACGCGTCGATCATCGTCGTGCGGTAACCGTCTGAGCGCCACAGAACGGGAAAGTAGTTCTCGTCCATGTCATCGCTGCCAAGCTTTCGATAGCGGCCATAGATTGGCCCATTGCCTTTCCCCAGATGCTCTTGGGAATAGCGTGCATCTGAACGCATGGCATGCAGCACCAGCGCGCGTCGCGGTTGATTGGTGCGGTTCTCGCCCGAACCATGCCAAAGCCAGCCGTGATGAAAACTTCCGCCACCGGCTGGGACCTCGACGTGCACGATGTCGGGGGTCTGTTGCTGTTCGGCGGCGTGTTGCTGCAGGGCGGCGCGGTAATCACTTGGCCCGTGAAAGTCGCCCGCCGGTTCCGTGGGTGGCCAGCGGTGTGAACCACGGGCGAGCTCGATCGTCCCGCCTGCGGCGTTGGTATCGTCGAGCGCGATCCAGCAACTGAGCATGGCTGTCGGTTGGTACCACGCAAGGTAGGCGTTGTCACGGTGATACCCGATGGAACGGGCCCGCGGAGGCTTGAAGAGGACGTTGTCTTGTACGATACGTGCCCCAGGCCATTCGGCCAGTGTGGCGATGGCTTTGCCGAGGTCTTCACGTAAAACCACACGGGCGATGTCACGGTCGGCTTTCCAGCCGTTGCAGATTTGTCGAGTGAGGGAAGGATCGCTCTTGCCTTCCTGCCAGTTGACCTCATCGGGTTGAACGCCGGTTTCGAACTCACCCTGAAAGAGCCGATCAAAGCGCTCCCGAAGACAGATCACGGTGGCCTGATCGATCAGTTCGTCCACCACCAGCAATCCCTCGTCGCGAAAGGACATGATTTGGTCGGGAGATAAAGTAAGCATATGTTGTCTGGGTAAAGATCAAGTGCATCAAACAATTGGGCCAGTCAGGGAATAATACCAATTCGCCTAGTGTAGATTGCCCGCAGGCGGTTTAGGCATAATCAACTGGGTTAGTCACGTTCAGGGAGTAACGCAGCGCATGTGTGGAATAGCCGGCATCATGTACCGGGGTAATCACGCAACCTTCGAGACGGGGGATGCCCTGATTCGCATGTTGGACGGTTGCCAGCATCGGGGTCCGGATTCAACGGGTTTTGCGCTTTATACGGATCCGCAGGCAGATCAATTGCGCCTGCGGTTTTTTGTTGGTGAGGAAACGAGCCGAACCGCCGCCATTGATCGGATTCAGGTAGAACTGAAGAAACACCGTGCGAAAATCATTGAAGACGAACAAGTAGGCAATAATTATCGGGCTTTGGTCGAATTTCATGGCGATGTCAAAGCGCTGGCTTATGCGCTGCCGCGAGTCACAAATTTGATTTCGGTTGGTACGAGTCTTGAGATTGTGAAAGACGTCGGTGTAGCCCATGAGGTCGATGCAACCTTTGACGTGCGGTCTTTTCGCGGGACGCATGGCCTCGGCCATGTGCGCCTAGCAACGGAGAGTGACGTCAAGCCAGAAGCGGCACATCCCTTTTGGGCGACGGGATTTTCCGATGTCGCAATCGTTCATAACGGACAAATTACCAATTACTGGAAAATGCGCCGGCGGTTGGAACAACGCGAATTCGAATTCACCACGGATAACGACAGCGAACTCATTGCCGTTTACCTGGCAGATAAAATGGCCAAGGGCATTCCCTTGCGGGCCGCGCTGGAAAGTTCTATCGACGATCTCGACGGGACGTTCTCATTTCTTGTGTCGACAGAGAATGAGATCGGTTATGCCAAGGATCGACTGGCCGCGAAACCGATGATCATGTATGAGACCGATGATCTCGTGGCCATTGCATCGGAAGAAGTCTCTCTTAACCGCTTGTTTCCAGGCCAGGCCCTGGATACGCGAGAACCCCCACCGGGCACTTACGCGACGTGGTCACGCTCGATCTAAGCCAGCTCAGCGTCCGCGAGGCGAACGAGCGGCTTAGATCGCTTGGTGCCGATGGCGAGGATGTCGAAATCGCTAACCCTGACGCGCGTCACCATATTGGGGTGGGTTTGATTCACTCGATCAATGTCACGGTTCGCGGCTCAGCGGGGTACTTCTGCGCTGGCCTGACCGATGCTGCACGATTCGAAGTGACGCATAACGTCGGTTGGGGCGTCGGCGACAATATGTACACGGGTCAGGTGATCGTCGGGGGAAATGCGGGGGCTATTCCCGGCGTCGCTATCCGTGGTGCCCAGATTGTGATTCGCGGCAACATGGGGTCGCGCGCCGGGCAGGTCATGAAGGCGGGCACTTTGTGCTGCTGTGGCAACGCCAACTTCATGGCCGGCTACATGATGTATGGGGGACGCATCATTATTCTTGGCGATTCTGGTGAGCGGGTTGGCGAAGACATGACGGGTGGGGAGATTTTCGTCGCGGGCAAGATACAGGATCTTGGTTCTGACGCCATGCTGACGGATACGGACGCGTCTGAAATAGATGCGATTCGGGAATTTTTAGATCAATACGATGTGCCCTTCAAAGGTAACCTTCAGAAGGTTGTAAACGCGGGAAAGAAACTGCGTTATGGCACAAGTGAACGTCAGATGCGCAGTATTCCGTTTTTCAGTTTCTCCGGGAAATCGGACTATTGGAATGAGAAAGTACAGGAAGATATCTTCATTAAGTCGCAAAGCGGCCGCTACCGAATTCGAGGTTATGGGGGTGCCCGTGCACTTCCGCATCTTTCTGAT
>DUBL01000025.1 GCA_012960345.1 Gammaproteobacteria bacterium
ACACATCACGAACCCCCGCCGTGGTGACTAAAGCCGTTGGTCTTCCTTTGCGCTCGATGATGGCATTTGTTGCGATGGTGGTTGCATGTAATACGGTACTAATCGACGATGCTGAAATTCCCGCGTCAGTGAGTAATTTTTCAAAACCTGCGATAACCGCTACGGAGGGGTCATTGGGGGTGCTTGCAACCTTTAAGAACCGGGGTGCCTCCCCAACCCCAGCCAGGACAAAGTCGGTAAATGTTCCACCGATATCGAAAGCCATGCGCCACATTATCTTGCCCCAGGATCAACCGAGATGAAATTCGTGTGGCGTAACATGGTGAGAGAACCCGTTTCTTTTGCTGAGTTTTTTCTGCCATTTTGTTATGTTCGACAGGCGAGGTGGGCATGCATCGAACAGATGAGCACGATAAACGGAGGCACCTGTTGTGATGTCGCCCAGTGTGAATGTGTCACCACACACGTAAGGCTGATTTTCTAGATGTTTATCGAGCACTTTCAGCCAATTCTCAATCTCGGTTCGCGCTGGCTCTACCGCATCGGGTGACCGTAACTCCTCGGCTAACCGGACTAATTCCATCACGAACGTGTGCAGAGGCGGATCGAGGTGTTCGTTGGTCCAGGCCATCCATGCGATAGACCGCGCTAACATTTGTGAGTCATTCTGATAGAGCGTCCCCGCACCATATTTCATCGCAAGATAAGTGACGATGGCGTTCGATTCCCAGAGTATGAAACTGCCGTCCTTAATGAGAGGGACAGTACTGTTTGGATTCATGACTTGGTAGGCTGCGGTATCCACGATGCCATAGGGCGCGTGTCCTCTAGAGATGTGGCCTTTAGCACCCATCGTGGCGCTAGCCAGTGTTAAGTTATATTCGAGATCTAACTCGCTACACGCCCAGAGTACGCGCTGGGTGCAAATAGAAGTGGGGCGTCCCCAGATATCAATCATGGTGTCTCCGTAGGCCTACGTTTCTCTTCGAACCGCTATAGACTAAACCACTTGGACAGTTATTTTCCCCGATACTAATGTGGGATCGGATGATTTCGAGTCAAGTTTGCTCAGGAACATGTGATGCACCAGTTTGAAGCCAAGAATGCATACTTCGACCAGCTTTCGCGCAATCCGCGGCTGCGCTGGTTAGGACAGAACACCAATCACTTACCTTTGCCTGATGAGGTGAGGCAGGCGATGGTAGATGCGATCGATGATGATGCCATTCGATTATATGCTCCTCCTCTTGGAATTGAAGCACTTCGCCACCTGATACTGGCAGATCTTGGACTTCATGACCTTAGTGCGATGGTGACTGATGGCGCAATCGAAGGCCTCTACCATGCATGTCGCACGTTGGTGGGTCCAGGCGATGAATTCATCACCACTGATCCTGGCTGGAAATGGCCAGTTCAGTTTGCCGCGGATTCAGGCGCGCGCGTTGTAGAGATCCCAATTTACGATGCCGCCCAGGATTTCAAATTGACGCCGCAACAGTTGGCGCACGCGATCACTGAAAAGACACGCCTCGTTTACCTCGTTGACCCGAATAATCCGCTCGGCATTTGTTACAGCCGTGATGAAATTAATGCGTTTGCGACGATCTGCCGTGATGCGGGTGTGTATTTAATCCACGATTGCACCTACCGGCATTTCGCATATGAGCATACGCTGGCTGCGGAGTTTTTCCCCGAGCGCACCATTACTACCTACAGTTTTTCGAAATGGCTAGGCCTCGCGGGTCTTCGCGTTGGCGCCGTTGTTGCAGCGGGTGATGTGTTGGAACGCCTTGCTGTTGCTCCGCCAAATAACCTCGGCAGCAACGTACTCTCTCAACGGGCTGCCATCGCGGGGCTCAAGGTGAAGGCACAGTGGTTTCCCGAGGTGTTACAGATTCAACGGCACAATCAGGCATTGATTGCGGCTGCGGCCAAGGCGATCGATGGATTGGTGACACCGGTGTTCCCATCCAATGGAAATTTCATGATTATTGATGTGTCAAAGGCTGCAATCAGCCCGGAGGCATTGGTTGAGGCGCTGCAGCGCCAGGACATCATGATTCGTCAGGGAAGCTATCACTCTGATCGTTTCGGTGGACGATTCGTTAAGGTGAGTACGACTGTGCCCACGGATTGGGTCGAAGCGTTTTGTCATCATCTGCCCGGGGCGGTCGAAGTAGCTCAAGGGTTAAACGATGTCGGCCCTCAGTTTTAACGGACCATCGACCATGTCTCTATTGGGCAATATGATCAATGAAATCAGTCAGGAGCGCCTGTGGTCGCGACATCTGCAGTTAGCTGAGATTGGTGCAACCCCGGCTGGCGGTGTGAATCGTCAGGCTTTGTCGAGCGAAGAAATTACAGCGCGGCGGTTGTTGGTGCAGTGGAGTTCGCCATTGGGTCTGATTCCTTACAGTGACGCCATTGGCAATTTGTTCTTGCGTTACCCGGGTAAGCATGCCGAAGCCGAGCCGGTGTTGACCGGCTCGCATATCGATACCCAGCCAACGGGTGGTCGATTCGACGGGAGTTTTGGTGTCTTGGCGGGGCTGGAAATGGTGGAGGCGATGTATGCAGCACAATTTAAGCCAGAACGCTCGATCGAAGTGGTCGCCTGGACCAATGAGGAGGGGTCCCGTTTCGCTCCCGGCATGATGGGCTCAGCATTGTTCCGCGGCCAACGAGATCTTGAATCGATGCTCAAGGTTGAAGACCTTGCAGGCATCAGTGTTCGAGACAGTGTTGAAGCGGTACGCGCGGCTGAACCCAACATCGCCGGTCGCTCCCTCGGATTTCCGGTTGCCGCTTATGTGGAAGCCCATATCGAGCAAGGGCCGATTTTGGAGATGCAGCAAAAGATCATTGGCGTGGTCAGCGGAATACAGGGTAAGCGGGTATTTCGTGTGACAGTTAAGGGAGCGGAAAATCATGCGGGGACTTCACCGAGGGCAATGCGTAAGGATGCGTTAGTAGCAAGCGTGGATATCCTAAGTGCATTACATGTCGCAATGCATGATTCTGAGGACATGGTGAAGTTTACGGTAGGGTTTCTCGAGATTTCACCGAATGCCCCATCCGTTGTACCTTCGGCGGTCCATTTTTCCATCGATCTGCGACATCCGGATAGCGCCACGTTAAATGCGTTGGGTGATGCCATTCCAGGTCTTTGTGAGACGCATTGTGGGCCGTGTACGGTGCAGGTTAAGGAGTTATCAAACGACCCATCGTTAGAGTTTCCGTCTGCTGTCCGCGACGTTATTCGTGATGTAGCAGTTGAACTTGATATCGATCATATGGACTTGCCTTCCGCCGCGGGCCACGATGCTCGGCACCTACACTATGTCTGTCCGACTGGGATGATTTTTGTACCTTGTGCTGGAGGAATCAGTCATAACGAAGCGGAATCGTGCAAGGCCGAAGATCTGTTTAATGGCGCACGGGTGCTCGCGGGGACCATTGCCCGTTTGGCAGATCAGGTTTGATCTGAAGGTCAGCGGGTCCGCATGACTTGTGCCGGATCGGCGCGTGGATCCCGCGCCGACCACTGATTTGCCTCGACCTGAGCGAAAAACTCTGCCAATGCCGAGTTGAAGGCATTCGGCTCTTCCAGATTAATCGTATGCCCGGTCTTCGGCAGCACCAACAGTCCACAAGCGGGAATGGTGCGTTTTAAAAACAACCCGGGCTGGAGGCAATGGTCATCTTCGTCTCCATTAATCACTAGCGTGGGAGTGTCGAGGTTTTGGAGTCGACTTTCGAGATCGTAGAGAGACGGCCGCTCGGCCTGCACGCCTCGCATGGTGTTGGCCGCCCCCTTAGATGAGTGTTGACTCAGCCATTCCACCAGCTCCTCCCAGCCCCGAGGGTCCTTGTTCTGAAACTGGACCCGTGCGGCACCGCCAGCATAGGTCCGGGCAAAAGTCTCACTACCGAGCGATTCAAATTGTTGGGCAACTTCCAGTGATACGCCTTTGAAATATTCAGCGTGTTCTTTTTCTGCACCATAACCGCAACCCCCGACTACCAGGGAGCGTGCGCGGTGAGGAAATTCAAGCCCAAGATGTAGCGCCGTGAAACCGCCCATCGACAGTCCTACAATGTGGGCCCGTTCGATATTTAAGCCATCGAGCACATTGATAGCATCTAACACGGCTCTTTGTTGTGAATACGCAGCCCCATCATCGGGCACGTCTGAGGGTGGGTAACCGCGGGCACCATACGTGATACAGCGGTAACGACGCGAGAAGAATCGGATTTGTGGTTCCCATGAACGGTGGTCACCACCGAATTCGTGAACGAATAATACGGTTTCGCCACTACCGGCATCCTCATAATACAACTGGATACCGTCATCTGTTGTTACATAGGACATAGTTAGATTGCCTATAAGTTAAAGAAATAGGGAAAAATTTGATGCCGGGTGTGATGCAAGGCGCTCGTCTCAATCAAGTTTATAGCGTATCCAGTGATGCGTATGGTTTGGTGTCGGGGCCGATGATCCCGCCGGGACGACGGTTAATTTCAGGGCTACCGTTTCGTTGGTAATAAGCGTTAGAAACCGGAATGCCGTCGTAGTCAAGTAACCAGACTCGCAGCAGATGCCTTTTTTCATTTTCCCCGTCGGCATCGTTGAAGGCTTCCCGTGAGTGAAGAATAGTATGGTTATGAATGAACTGCATGTCGCCGGCCTCAAATGGTATTTCTATGTGATTCTCATGTGCCAGTTTCTCCAGAAGGGCCAAGCCTTCATGTTGCGCAGGCGTGTTAGGGTCTTGTGTAAAAAATCTAGCCACTGAATCGATGTATGACGGTTCATTATTAACTGAGAGTTGCCCATCAGAAAAGTTGAATACGGGGAAGGCGTACCAGGCTTCCCTGTCCGGTGGAATTTCTCCTCGCCGGTCTCGGTAGAGCGGTTGTAACAATGCCTCAGCGAGGTCCGGTCTTTGGCGTTGTAGTTCGTTGTACACCATACCGGCGCTCGCGAGACTACTTTCGCCCCCGTGTGCTGCCGGGCACAAGCACAATAGGCCGACGATGTCACAGGCATCACTGTGATATTCAATGCGTTCATGCGTGTAAGGGCCACGGCTGTAAGGATCGTCGAAGGATTGACCGAGATCCTGCACGTGTCCCAGCATGTGGCCCTGCGCATTTTGTGGTACCACTTCGTCACCGAGATGCTGACAAAGGCCCCAGAAGATAATGGCTGTCCGACGTCGCCCAATCTGTTGGATCGGAAGGCCACGAATTTGCACGATGCCAACACCCTCGGTGATCTGTTGATGAAGGGCCGCTAGCGTTGGTGCAAATGCCGGTAACGGAAAGCGCTCTTTGTCAATTTGGCAAAGATCAAGTTGTTCTTGATCAATACTGATTGCGGCTTTGCAGAGTTCGCTTACTTCGGCATCAGACAATTGATAGAGCCATCGCTTGTTAGATGCGACGTCTGCGGTTGACCATACCGAAGGGCCATGCACCGCCTTGGGAACATCGTTGGGTGTCACAGATCCTTTTTCATGCGTGGCCATAACCTGAGAAAAACGTTGTTGTTGGATGTTGGATTCAAGTTCGATACTGACCCATACTCCGGCTCATTCGCAAGTGAATGGGGAGCCACAGGTCAAAGCGATGGGTAAATTTGATCTCGTTATTCGAAATGGAACCGTGGTGACGATCGCGGATGCGATCTGTTGTGATGTGGGTATTGTCGGAGAAAAAATTGTAGAACTCGGTCAGTCTCTGGCTGATGGATCGAACGAAGTGGATGCCACCAATTGCCTTGTATTGCCCGGTGGTATCGACAGCCATTGCCACATCGAGCAAAAATCATCTGCTGGCATTGAATGTGCCGATGACTTTTACACTGCCACGGTGTCAGCCGCGTTCGGCGGGACCACGACAGTTATACCTTTTGCAGCGCAACACAGAGGGCAATCAGTTCAAGCGGTTGTCGAGGACTATCACGCAAGTGCCGGACCCAAGGCTGTTGTTGATTATGCTTTTCACCTGATCGTCACTGACCCGACGCCAGCGGTCCTCGAAAATGAACTGCCGTGGTTGTTTAATAATGGCTATACCTCGGTCAAGGTTTATATGACCTACGACCTATTAAAACTGTCTGATCATGAGATTCTTAAAGTTCTGCAAGTGGCACGTCGGGAAGGTGCGATGGTCATGGTTCATGCGGAAAATTATGAGGTGATCGGTTGGCTGACCCAGCGACTACTCGAAGCGGGTCATGTGGAACCCCGTTATCACGCCATAGCGCACGCAGGCGTTGCGGAAGCAGAGGCCAGCCATCGGGCAATTAATCTAGCGCATCTGGCAGACGTGCCAGTGTTACTGGTGCATGTGTCAGAGCCAGAGGCGATCGATGCCATTCGGACGGCGCAGGACCGTGGCCTGAGGGTCTATGGTGAAACTTGTCCGCAGTATTTGTTTCTGACGGCGGATGACTTGAATCGCTCGGGTATGGACGGTGCTTTGTATTGCTGCAGTCCGCCACCACGTGACGAGCAGGCACAGTCGGCGGTCTGGCGGGGTCTCCAGAATAAAACGTTTCAAGTCTTTTCTTCAGATCATGCACCGTATCGATTAGACGAGACGGGTAAGTTAGCAGCGGGACCCAATGCCCCATTCCATAAGATTGGGGCGGGCGTTCCCGGATTGGAGTTACGATTGCCCCTCTTGTTTTCTGAAGGGGTTAATCAGAGAAGGCTGGACATCCATGAGTTTGTTGCCCTGACTGCGACCAATGCGGCAAAACTCTACGGCCTTTATCCAAGAAAGGGTTCAATTTCAGTCGGTGCCGATGCCGATATTGCGGTTTGGGCACCTGACCTGGAAGTGACGGCCCAGAGTGCTTTGCTCCATGACAACGCGGGCTATTGCCCTTATGAAGGGCGTCGTATCACGGGTTGGCCGACCACGGTGGTGCGGAGAGGGGAGGTTGTGATCAATAATGGAAATTTGCTGGCCGCACGAGGTAGCGGGCAATTCCTGCCCTGTGCGTCACCCGAATTGGCGCAATCGGCTGGTCGATTGGTCGACGCGGTTAATCCACAGAAGAATTTTGGCGCCCATCTTCTAGATCGGCATTGACTGATAGTTTACTGCGCAATCATACCGCTATAGTCTTGGTTTGCCCTTGATCGATCACTGGAGTTTCAGTATTAATGAGCGTGTTCCGAAGTCTCTTATTCGCACCTGGCAATCACGCTCGCAAGGTCGAAAAATCGCTGACGCTTGATGCGGACGTCGTCATACTCGATCTCGAAGATGCTGTAGCCGTTGCGGAAAAGATCTGCACACGAGAGGTCGTAGTCAAAGCATTAACAGCC
>DUBL01000026.1 GCA_012960345.1 Gammaproteobacteria bacterium
CAAGGTCTGAAAAGAGCGAAATCGATCTTCGCTGTCTTGTGGTTTTGCCGCACCGAAGTCCAGCAGCAAGGGTTCGCCGTTGCTTCGCAACAGTATGTTTGCCGGCTTAATATCCATATGCAGCATATTTTTCTGGTGGAACTGTGATAACCCATCCCCGATTTTCGGGAAGACCTTGTTTAGGAATGCCATGTCCAATGAACCGGCTAGTTTTCGGATAAACCAACTCAGATCACGACCGGTTTCATAGGCCATAACGATGTAGTAGGTTTCATTGGCCCGAAACGAATCGATCACGTGTGCCATGTTGTCGTGTTTGACTTGGGACAGCGCCTTGGCCTCAAGCAGAAAACCTTTGAGGCCATCGTTATAAGCCGTTGTCGAAAGCGGCGACTCGATCTTAATACTGCCGTCGGGTTGGCGCGTAACCACATCCTGGGGGCAATACTCTTTGATGACGAACTTCTCGCGCGAGAGTTCCTGTATCGCAAGGTAAACCAAACTGAAGCCACCGCCGCCCAAGACTTCCTGAACGGTGTATCCGTTAAGCACGAAACCCTGCTTTAGAGGCAATCTAGCGGCCATGGTAATCAGCAGACAGCGTAGTAGGTCATTTTGTCAATTGGGTACGTTAACACCGCTCCGTTGCGCCAAGAGTATAGACTACGCAAGGGTGCGAGTGCGCGGGCAAGGGTTAAAGTCATCACGCAAAGGAATGGCCAAATGATAGCCAGCATGACCGGTTTTGCCCGGGAAACCGAACAGATTGAGGGCAGTGAGCTCACGTGGGAAATTCGTAGCGTCAACCACCGTTATCTTGATGTTTCGCTCCGTTTAGGTCAGGTATTCAGAGAAAAGGAGTCTTTGTTTCGAAAAATACTGACCGAGTCTTTTGATCGTGGGAGAATTGATGCGCAACTCCATTACCACGCGTCAGCGCAGGCAACAGACAGTGGCCGCCTACAGCCGGAGCGTGTGCGAGTCTTGCGAGAATGGGCAGCGGCAGTCCAAGAGATGTCACCAGAATCGGCCCCACTGAGCGTGGCTGAGGTGCTCAATTGGTCCGGTGTCATCATCGCCGATAGCGCCGATCCCCAGATGCTTGTCGATCAGGCACAGGTGCTGTTGCAACGAACGGTGTTGAGCTTGCAGAGTCAACGGCATCGTGAAGGAGAGAGTTTGGGTGTTGCCATTACTAAGCGGATTGTTGAGTGCAGGCGCATCGCGCAGGGCGTTCAGTCCATGCTCGGGGAGATAGAAGCCGGTTTCCGACAACGCCTGCTGGAGCGCGTTGCGGGGCTTGATAGCACACCAGACGCTGGGCGACTTGAGCAGGAACTGGTGATGTTACTGGGGCGAACCGATATCAGTGAAGAATTGGACCGCTTACTCATTCATCTTCGGGAAACCGAAAACGTCCTGGCACGGGACGAGCCCGTTGGTCGGCGGCTCGATTTCCTGATGCAAGAACTGAACCGCGAAGCCAATACACTGGGGTCGAAGTCGGCTCATCCAGCCACCAGTGCCGCTGCGGTAGACCTCAAGGTACTGATCGAGCAGATGCGAGAACAGGTGCAGAATATCGAGTGAGTGTAATGGGGCAGCAAGCCAGCGGCGGACGGGGTCGCTTGATTATATTGTCGGCTCCTTCGGGAACCGGTAAAACCACTATTGCGCGGGCTGTCGCTGCAAGTCATCCCAAGGTTGAAGTTTCTGTATCTCACACGACCCGTCAGCCGAGGCCAGAGGAAAAACACGGGCAAGATTATTTTTTTGTTGATCGACAAAGTTTCCTCGACATGATCGAGAACGATCAGTTTCTTGAGCATGCAGAGGTGTTCGATCATTGCTACGGCACGTCTCACGGCGCAGTAGAGCGACAGTTAGCAGACGGCATTAGTGTTCTCCTGGTGATTGATTGGCGTGGCGCCCGCTTGGTACGCGGGCGTTTCGAGGACGTGCTAAGCATATTTTTCGTTCCGCTGTCCTACGCGGTACTGGAGCGGCGCTTGGCTGAGCGGGGCCAGGACAGTGACATAGCGATGAAACGACGCCTTCAGGAGGCGCTGGAAGAGGTCAGGCACCACCATGAATACGACCATGTCATTGTTAACGATCATTTTGAGACAGCCGTTGAAGAATGTGAGAAATTGATTTTTTCCGCCGTGGCGCCGACTTCCGGGCGCTATTTCGATCCGGCCTCATTTATAGCGACGATGAAAAACGGTACACTCCGGGATCGCAGAGACGATGACTGAAGCCGGAGGTTGGTACGGCAGGGCATCAGCTGCTTCGAAAACTAATGTGGTAGGCCGCTAAAACCTCATACTGGGTAAAGACTAGCAGGTCTGCGTTTAGGAGATACCACTGATGGCAAGAGTGACTGTCGAGGATTGCCTCGAAAAAATCGATAACCGCTTTGATTTGGTACTAGTTGCCGCAAAGCGCACGCGCCAGTTGATGCTCGGCGCGGACCCATTGGTACCCGATGATCGCGATAAACCCACAGTTATCGCGTTACGAGAGATTGCTGAGGGGTTGGTGACGAGTGAGATTCTGACCGAAAAGGAGATTACGGCAGAGGAATACTTCTCTGACTTTTCTGGCAGTGACGAACGCTCAGAAGCCGTGGAAGATGGCGCAACGTTGGAACCACAGGATGCGTCTAAAGACTCAGCATCGATAAAAGACGAAGCGCCAAGACGCGAAACAGACGGCGCGGGATCTGAGGCTACTGATGAGCATGACCACGCCGCTGACGCGGAGAAAGACGCACCCAACTAATCGGGCTTCGGTCGCTGCTGGAGCCAATCGACGGTCCCTGCTCGGGGAGTTACTGCGGGATGTCGAGGCTTACCTCGAGCCGAATGAAGTAGAGGTCATTCAACGCGCGTGTGCGTTCGGTGCACAGGTCCACGCAGGACAACAACGACATAGCGGCGGGCCTTACATCGATCACCCCTTGGCGGTCGCGGCTATCCTGGCCAATATGCGTCTGGATAGCCACAGTGTGACGGCGGCAATTCTGCATGACGTCATTGAAGATACCCCGGTGGTTTTGGACGAGCTGGCTAGCGAGTTCGGTCATGATATTGCTCAGTTAGTTGATGGCGTCAGCAAGATTGGGCGCATCGAATTTGACTCGAGGGAACACGCCGAAGCAGAAAACTTTCGCAAGATGTTGTTGGCTATGTCTAAGGATATCCGCGTCATTTTGATCAAGTTGGCGGATCGACTCCACAATATGCGCACGCTCGACTCCTTAAGCCACGAGCGGCGCAAGCGCATTTCTAAGCAAACACTGGATATTTTTGCTCCGATTGCCAACCGATTGGGGATGCATGCGTGGACCCGGGAACTTGAGGACTTAAGTTTTCAGAACCTCTATCCAAAGCGTTACAGCGCGATTCGTAAGGAGCTGGATAAACGGCGCGGCAATCACACCAAGATTATCGAATTAACTCGACGCAAGATTTCCAACGAACTGAAAGGGGTTGGGATCGAATCAACGGTAGTGGGTAGGGAAAAAAACATCTATAGCGTTTACCGCAAGATGCAGGCGCGGCGAGTACCGATGTCCGAGATGCGGGACATCTTTGCAATTCGTGTCATTGTTGGTACAGCAGATCAGTGCTATCGCGTCCTTGGGGTTATCCATAATCTCTATAAGCCGGTGCCAGGCAAGTTTAAGGACTATATTGCGATTCCCAAGGCCAACGGCTACCAGTCGTTGCACACGTTGCTGTTCGGCACCTTTGGGCAGAGTCTTGAGGTGCAGATTCGGACGAACGATATGCACCGAGTGGCGGAGTCAGGGGTCGCTTCACACGGGCACTATAAATCGGGCAACAAAAGGGGAGAAACACCCCCGTTAGCGCACAGTTGGTTGATGGACCTGCTCGAAGTACAAGCATCGGTTGGCAATCCGGGGGAATTTCTTGAGCATTTGAAAACCGATCTTTTCCCCGACGAGATCTATGTTTTTACACCCCAAGGGGACATCAAGAAGTTACCTAAGGGTGCGACAGCCCTTGATTTTGCCTATGCCGTGCATTCGGACGTCGGCAATCAGTGCGTGGGCGCCAAGATTGAGCATGAACTCGCGCCGCTGCACCAAACGCTGAGTAATGGCAATCATGTCGAGATCTTAACCGCCCGGTCGGCGCGACCAACGCCGTTGTGGCTGAACTACGTGGTTACGGGGAAGGCGCGCGCGGCGATTGGAACGTATCTGAAGAATCAGCACGAGAGCGATGCAATCCGTTTGGGTCGTCAACTATTGGAACGCTCTCTCAAAGCAGTCGGCTTGACCACTCGGTTGAAGACTCAGCAGAAGGTACAACTACTGGGGCAATTGGGGCGCGATGATTGGAATGAGTTGCTCGCAGATATTGGTGCGGGGCGGCGGTTACCCATGGTGGTGGCGCGCCAACTGTTGCCGGAGGGTCGTCCTCCTGAAAAATCCGATAGTGCAGCGCCACTACCTATCAAGGGTGTAGAAGGTATGAGCATATCGTACGGTCGATGCTGTCGACCGATTCCCGGGGATCGCATCTTGGGATTATTTTCTACGGGTCGTGGCATTGTGATCCATAACGTCGCTTGTCCTAACGTCATTGAACAGGGTAAACGAACAGACAATTGGTTCAGTGTCGAGTGGGCGGCCGACGTTAAGGGAGATTTTGCCGCTGATGTTCGCCTTGAAGTGCTCAACCGTCCAGGAGTTTTGGCACAGTTGGCGGCGGTTGTGGCAGAAGAAGACTCTAATATCAATCGGGTAGCGGTAGTGGCGCGGGATGATCGGAATTCAGCCATTCGTTTTACCATTGAAGTGCGTAATCGTCAGCATTTGGCGCGAATTATCCGTCGGTTGCGGGCTCGTCGTTCGGTGATTCGCGTAACTCGGGCGAAAGGCTGAAGGGGCTTTAGTTGTCCGAATTGTCGTGAGTCTCGGCGGTGGACAAGAAGAAGCTATTACCCAAATTGTCGATACAATCGGTCACTGAACTGAAGGGTGTGGGACCGGCGGTTGCCGACAAGTTGGCACACCTTGGCATCGATTCAGTGCAGGACCTGTTGTTTCATTTGCCGTTACGCTACGAGGATCGCACGCGACGGACTGCCCTCGGCAGTTTGCGCTCCGGGCAGGAAGCGCTGGTCGCAGGCCAGATTCAGGCGTCTGGCGTACGGCCGGGCCGCCGGCGTAGTCTCGCAACGGTCATTGGTGATGGCACCGGTTCGGTCACTATGCGCCAGTTTCATTTCAAGCGCGCACAACAGGAAAACCTGATTCGGGGGCAATGGGTGCAGTGTTTTGGTCAGGTTAGGATCGGGTCGGCCGGATTCGAGTTGGTGCACCCGGAGTACCAATTGTTGCCGTCAGCTGATGGGGTGAATGTGGCACCGACCTTGACGCCTGTTTATCCAACGACCCAAGGTTTGGGTCAGAAGACATGGCGTCATTTAACGCGGCAGGCGCTGGAACACTGTTTGGATGATGTCGTTGAATTACTGCCAGCCGACTTGACGGGTCTGGAAGGGTTGCCTGGACTTCAAGCTGCGTTGATGTTGGTTCATCGACCAGACCCTGATGTAGACGCGGCGGCGTTAGCCGCTGGGACTCACCCGGCGCAGGTTCGCCTGGTTTTTGAAGAGCTATTGGCACACCAGCTTGCAGTAGTGCAACGGCGAATGGAACGTGAACAAAGTCGAGCACCTGTGATAGATGCTCCACAGAATCTTTGGCCACGTCTGGAAGCGCTACTTGGGTTTTCGTTAACGCACGCTCAGAGCCGTGTAGTGGAGGAAGTCTTATCGACACTCGCCAAACCGCGGTCGAGTCTGCGTTTGATACAAGGTGATGTGGGCTGTGGGAAAACCGTGATCGCCGCGGCCGCCGCATTGGCCGCGGTGGAAGCCGGTTATCAGGCTGTCATCATGGCGCCGACGGAGTTACTCGCCGAACAACATTTAAACAACTTTGAACGTTGGTTAAGGCACGTCGATGTTCCGCTGGCCTGGTTAACGGGTCGACTGACCGCAGCGGAGCGGCGCGTGGCTTGCCACCGTCTTGCGACGGGTGAGGCAATGGTGGGCGTGGGAACCCACGCCTTGTTTCAAAACGATGTGACTTACCATGATTTGGGCCTTGTCATCATTGATGAACAACATCGTTTCGGTGTTCATCAGCGGTTGGCTCTGCGCGACAAGCGCCGGGTGGATGGCGAGGTTCCGCACCAGTTGGTGATGACCGCAACGCCGATTCCACGGTCCCTGACCATGGCGCTTTATGCTGACATGGATATTTCTTTGATCGATGAAATGCCGCCAGGCAGACAAACGATTGAAACAGTGGTCGTCCCGAATCTTCGACGCGCCGAAGTGCAGGCAAGAGTCCACAAGGCGTGTGTTGCCGGTCGTCGGGTCTACTGGGTGTGTGCGTTGATCGAGGAGTCTGATGTGTTGGCAGCGGAAGCGGCCACTGACCGTGCACGAATGCTACGCGAGGCTTTGCCGGCGCTTCGTGTTGGTCTGGTGCACGGGCGTTCCCCTGTGTCAGAAAAGGAAACTGTGATGCGTAAGTTTCGCAACGGCGAGATCGACTTATTAGTGGCGACTACTGTAATTGAGGTTGGTGTCGATGTGCCCGAAGCCAGCTTGATTGTGATTGAAAATGCAGAGCGCATGGGTTTGGCACAGTTGCACCAGCTGCGCGGCAGGGTTGGACGTAGCGCTGAACGGGCCGCGTGTGTCTTGATGTATCAGCCGCCCCTTAGTCGCATGGCGCATGAACGATTATCCACTTTACGCAAAACAACGGACGGATTCTCCATAGCGGAGAAAGACCTTGCGCTGCGTGGACCTGGGGAGTTATTCGGTACGCGCCAGAGTGGTCTGCCGCAGTATCGCTTGGCGAACATCGGCCGTCATCAGTTGTTACTGCCGGCTGTGCAACAGGCTGCGGCTGATGTGCAGGCCCGCTTTCCTGATCAGGTTGCACCTATGATGCGGCGCTGGCTTCCGTGTGCGAGTGCTCTGTCTGGTGTTTGACATTGTTTTTCTTTACCTTCGATTAGCGCGGCTCGATCGACCGATTGGCTGGTTGTTGTTGCTGTGGCCAACCCTATGGGCTGTTTGGATTGCTGGGGATGGCGCCCCTGCTTGGTCGATCGTTGCCGTCTTTATGGCCGGTGCGATTGTTACCCGTGCGGCTGGCTGTGTGGTTAATGACTACTTTGATCGCGATTTTGACCGTCACGTCGAACGCACACGCAAGCGCCCATTGGCCACCGGCGAGATCTCAGTTCGAGGCGCGTTGGTGTTTGCGCTGTGTCTCGGGTTGTTGGCCCTCGCTTTAGTACTCACGCTCAATCGTTTGGCCCAGTGGTTGGCTGTGGCTGGTGCACTGATTGCGGTGACTTATCCGTTATTCAAGCGATTTACTCACTTTCCCCAGTTTTATCTGGGACTCGCTTTCTCGTGGGGCATCCCTATGGCGTTCGCAGCTCAGCTAGACACCGTACCGAGCCTGGCGTGGATTTTGTTCCTTGCTAATCTGTTATGGACGGTGGCCTATGACACCATGTACGCCATGGCTGATCGACCGGATGACATTAAGATCGGTGTCAAGTCGACTGCCATTTGGTTCGGTCAGTATGACCGAAGTGTGAATCTTTTGTGTCAGGTACTGTCACTTATAGTGTTGTATCTGTTAGGTCGACACCTTGAGTTCAGCGGCATATTTAATCTGGGGTTGAGTATGGCCGCGGGCACAGCTGTCTACCAGTACTGGTTGTGTCGCCAACGTGATCGGGGAGACTGCTTTAGAGCATTTTGTAACAACAACTGGTTTGGTGGGGCTATTTTCGCAGGGATTGTGCTGTCATACGCGATGCGTTGAAGATGATGTGTCTACCGCGGTGGTGTCGTCTGGCTATAGTGGTTGTAGGCTCGCGTAAGCAAGCACTAACCATTTGTTACCTTCTTTTTCGAAATTCACTTGGACTCGTGCCGACGCCCCCTGCCCTTCTACCTTGACAAGCGTCCCATCGCCAAACTTTGTGTGACGAACCGCCCCTCCCAAACGAAGTTCAGTGGTTCCAAGCATAATGTTGTCGCTTGGGTTCGCAGCCATGGCAGCACTTGCGGATAAGGTCGGATAAGCGGTAACGGCGCGGACTTCGGTAATCAGATCTTCGGGTATTTCGGAAAGGAAACGAGATGCGGTGGTGTAATCCTCACGACCGTGCAGGCGTCGAACTTCAGCCCACGTCAGATACAGACGTTGCATAGCACGGGTCATGCCGACGTAGCATAATCGTCGTTCTTCTTCGAGCTGGCCAGATTCTCCCAGGGAGCGCTGATGAGGGAACAGATTTTCTTCTAATCCCGTTAGAAACACGACTGGAAATTCGAGCCCCTTGGCCATGTGTAGGCTCATTAATTGCACGCAGTCCTCCCATTCTTCGGCCTGACCTTCGCCTGCCTCCAGTGCTGCATGCGAGAGAAACGCACCGAGGGCATCTTGTCCTTCGTGCTCAATCGGATCGAAGGAAAAGCGACGGGCTGCGTTAACCAGTTCCTCTAGGTTTTCTACGCGGGTTTCCGCACGCTCGCCTCGTTCTTTGCGGTAATGGTCAATCAGCCCACTATGGCGGATGATCACGCTGACTTGTTCCGACAATGCTAGATCGGTGAGCTGATTGCCCAGTGCGGTGATCAACTCGAGAAAATTCTGTAAGGCAGAGCGGGCGCGCTTAGGAAGAGTATCTGATTGGACGAGCTGGACTGTCGCTTGCCAAAGCGAGAGGCTCTCGACACGCGCCGTCATGCGGACAGCTTCCAATGTGCGGGCTCCGACACCCCGCGTTGGCGTATTGACGATACGTTCGAAGGCGGGATCCGAGTCATGGCTGTAGGCAAGCCGCAAGTAGGCGAGTGCATCCTTAATTTCTGCACGTTCAAAGAAGCGAAGACCGCCGTAGACGCGGTAGGGAATGCCCGCGTCGAGCAGTAGTTCTTCGAAGACGCGGGACTGTGCATTGGAGCGGTAAAGTACAGCAGCGGAATCACGGCGATGACCTTGACCAACCCAGTCCTGAAGTTGCTCGATGACAAACCGACCTTCGTCTATCTCGTTAAAAGCCGCATAGACCGAGATCTTTTCTCCCTCGGAACCTGCTGTCCATAAATTTTTCCCCAGGCGACTCGTATTATGTTCAATAACGGCATTAGCAGCTCGCAGGATATTCCCGGTAGAACGATAGTTCTGTTCCAGACGAACCACTTTAACCGGTCCAAAATCATGCTCGAAATGTGACATGTTTTCTACCCGCGCGCCGCGCCAGCCGTAAATCGATTGATCATCATCTCCCACGGCGACAATTTGCTTAGCGGGTTCGGCCAGAAGCCTAAGCCAACGGTATTGAACTGTATTGGTATCTTGAAATTCGTCCACTAAGATATGTGAAAACCGTTGGTGGTAGGCACAGAGCAGGTCGTCGTTGTTTTCTAACATTTCCACGGCTCTTAACAGCAGTTCAGAAAAGTCAACTAGTCCGAGTTGCTGGCATTGCGTTTCGTAGTGAGCAAAGATTCGGACCAGCGTGTCGTGCTGTGAGTCCTCTGTGTCCGGCAGGTGGTGGGCACGGCGACCTTCGTCCTTGTGGTTGTTAATGAACCACTGGACCTGGCGTACAGGCCAGTACCCCTCATCCACATTGAGTTCCCGCAGTGCTCGCCGAACCAGGCGGAACTGGTCGTCGGAATCGAGAATCACAAACGTTTCGGGCAGGTTCGCCGCCTGCGGGTGCGCGCGGAGCAGGCGGTGGCAGATGCCGTGAAAAGTACCAATCCACATGCCGCGCAGAGAAAAGCCAAGAATATTCTCAATTCGCCCACGCATTTCGCGGGCTGCCTTATTGGTGAAAGTCACTGCCAATACAGACAATGGAGAAACGTCCAGTGTCTCTACTAGCCATGCTATCCGGTGAGTCAGCACACGGGTTTTCCCGCTGCCGGCACCGGCTAAGACAAGGGTCGGTCCTGGAGGGGCTGCTACGGCATCGCGCTGTGCCTCATTGAGGGGATCGAGAAGGTGGGAGACGTCCATTGGTGGTTGGTACCAGCGAGTTGATGAGCGACGTTTTCAGAGGGTGCGCAGCAACGATTGGATGATCTGGTCGGACGGAGTGGTCAGGGTTCAGTGCGATGATAACGGCAGAGTTTCAATCGCGGGTCCCCTGGTAGATCCGATACCGGTCCCGCTTTCCACAGAGCCGCGTCCAACTCGGGAAAGAACACAGCATCCCTAGCCTCAACCGTATCGGGCACCTGTGTTGTATCGACAATGTCGCAATAATCTAGTGCCGCCGCGTAGAGTTGTGCGCCACCGATGAACCAGGTGTCGCCTTCTATGGCGGTGAGTGCAGCTTCTATGTTGTCAAAGCATTCAACGTCGGAACGGCGTTGTTGGCTGATAACGATATTGCGACGTTGTGGCAACGCACGATGCGCAAGAGAGTCCCACGTTATTCGACCCATGATGATGGTGCTGCCGAGAGTGACTTGTTTGAATCGTTGCAGATCAGCAGGGTAGTGCCACGGCAGTTGCCCGGCAACACCGATCACCCTATTTCTTGACAGCGCAACAATTGCACCGCGCACGGTTATACGGCGACCTTGAACTGAATCGCTGGGTGCGGTGCATAACCAGACAACGCAAAGGTCGCGAGCAAATCTTCTGTACTGGCTTCAAACAGCTGTTCGATGTCGCTAAGGGAGCGGATGGTGGGGTCGATAGCAAGTCTAGGCAATGGCCTGGGTGAGCGTTCCAATTGTTGCCGAAGACCGGGTACATGGTCGTAATCAGATTCCCCCCCATCAGGTTTCGCAGTGTATACATGTGCATCGATCAGTGTGTGCGCAAAACGGCCTACTGGGATACCACTTAACCGCGAGAACAGCTCAAGCAAAAACGCATACCCGGCAATATTGTAAGGTAAGCCGAGCGCGACATCACAACTGCGCTGAGTCAGATGCAAACATAGCGTAGGTTGATTTTGTTCATCTGTTTGCACATTGAGCACCCAGAACGCGTGACAGGGCGGTAATGCGCTGTCGTGTGCATTTCCTGGTGCCCAGGCCGATACGACCAATCGACGACTGTTTGGATTGCGGGCGATTTCATCTAACACCCAACGAATTTGATCAGCATGATCCGGCCTGCCCTCTGAGTGAACGGGAAACTGACGCCATAGGTTGCCATAGGCACTAGGGACATAACCTTGATCATCAGCCCACGGGTCCCAAAAGTGGCAACCGTGTCGGTGCAACAGCCCGATGTGCCGTTGACCAGAAAGGAACCAAAGGTTTTCAACGACGATATTCTTCCACGAGATTGCTTTGGTGGTCAGTAATGGAAAGCCATCCCTAAGGTCAACCTCATAATTGATGTTAAAGGTCGATAGCGTATCGATGCCAGTACGATTGACTTTCCGTTCTCCGTGTTGGAGTACGCGTTCAACAACATTTAGGTACTGCTGCAATAGCGCTCCTTGTGCGTCGGGGCGGTTTGACTGTCTGTTTGGTTAGGATGGGTCGACAGAAAAGTAATGCTCGATGGCTTTTCGTGCGACGTATGCTGATTTTACATGCCAGTATTCTCGGTTAATACATAGGCTAGCAAAGGCCAGTTTCTTTTCCCCTCGATGTGCGTATCCGACAAACCAATCATAGCGGCCGGGTGGATTAAGACCGGTCAGGGTACCGGTTTTCCCCCCGACACGGACCTCGCTGTAATCGCCGCGAAAAAAGTTTTTAAAAGATGATTTCGCCGAACCAATGCGGACCGTTGTCTCCATCATTTCTTGTAACTGGTCTGTCGTTTTCGATGCCAGTACCCGTATGCGGGTTGTGGGGGGCGTTTCATAAAGAATAATACCGTGATCTTCAATCAGGGCATCGACCAGGGTTGGACGCACGCGGTAACCCCCATTGGCGATGGTCGCAGCAATGACAGCACCATGGATGGGATTGAGCGTCGTTTCGCGAGTGTATCCCGCGGCGGTTTTTGCGATCAACCACGGATCGTCGCTGGTCAGTTGAAACGTGCTGTTGTCAAGAATGAAATCTGATCCGAGAGATTGGTTGAACCCAAACCGCTCAGCATAGGCTAATAGGTGTTCACGGGTTACCAGCTCGATGCCCATTCGTGCGAACACTGTGTTGACTGATTTTGCGAATGATTTTTTTAGTGTGAAGTGCCGAGTCCATTGGTTGTTCTTATGATGCAGTACGTTCTTGCGGTAGAGGCTCGTTTCTTTGCCATTAAATGGCAAGACAGTGTCAGCTTGGACTTTGCCCAGGTCGACAGCCGCTGCGGCCGTAATAATCTTGAATACCGATGCCGCTGGGTAACTGGCTCTTAGTGCTAGGTTGTGCTCAGGGGTGCCCTCCCGTTGGTGACTGGCGATAGCCAGGAGGTGTCCGGACTCAGGATCAATGGCAACAAAAACCCCATAGTCGGGGCGATAATGCTCCAGGACGGCAGCCGTTGCATTTTGCAGGCTGGAGTCAATCGTGTACTGGATTGATGACGGATGGGGTGTGTCTTTGTGGTTAACACTGATCCTTAAGGGGAAACGGCCGTTTGACAGGGGCGGCGAGATGGTCTGGGAGATTAATGCCCGATCCACGCCCCAAGTTGACAGACTTTGGCGCTCCAGAGAATCCAGTGAGGTTGGCCACCCGAGGCTACCGACCGCGACTGCGATAGGTACGGCCCAAACGCGTAGCAGCAGACCTTGGATGTTACTTACAGGCCTCACAGGAGTCGTTTTAGACGGCCGGGGACATTGATGTCCATGGCGAATAACAGGGTCATGGCAGAGGAGTTGCTTTGATCCTTCATTATAGTGCGCTTATTAAGCCTTGGCGGGTGTGTTATTTTGCCAGTAACACATCTTTTGCTTTGTTGATCATTGCCGCTAGGTAATCGGATCCCCCGCGATCTGAGTGCAATCGCTGAATTAGTCGCCGGTGGGCCTGAATAATGACCTTGTGGGGCGCGTCACCGCTGATGCCTAAGATCTCCGCTGCTTCTTGGCGGTTCATCGGGGCTGAAGCGGCAGTATGGACAGTTTCTTCGGTGGTCGTTTCGTCGTGTTTTCGCCAGGATGCGCCTTGAGTTCGATCGAGGTAGGCCTCTAGCAGGGCGGCAGACTGGGCATCGCCCGCACGTAATTGGTCGAGCAATTCGAGTAACTGATCCAAGGAGAGGTCTAACAGTTTCGATCCACTAAATGTCCCTTGGATCACCTCGCCGTTAAGATCACCCGTGTCGTGGTCGAGCGTCATACGCAAGAATGCTGTCTCAACACGCGAATTCTGACCGCTTTGCGGACGGCGCATGGATCGAAACGTGGTCCATGCCCGACGTGCCATCATCACCCGTTGTAGCCAGGGTAAGGCGGCCCCGATCAACGCGAACAACCAATGCAGTCGCCCGGTGAAGACCAGCAGCAGCAAGATTGCACCGGCACCATACAATAGGATCTGTTTCAGGGCCTTGGACCGCTGCGTTGCATTGGCGCGTCCCAACCAGCGCGCTAGCGCGATCAATGCGATCAACGCCGTAGCGGCTAAAAGCAGCCGGATCATCGCTTAGGGCTTGTGGGTAAAGGTGTGGGTTAAGCGACGAACTGTACCGCCGCGGCGGCGCGAAAAATTCTCCAGTGCAACGCGACCACCCACCGCAAAAATAGCGACGGCACACATGAGATCACGTAGTTGTTCCGCGCTTGAACTGTCAAAGCGACAATAGGCGCCATGGCTTAATCCGGCCAGTCGTCGAAAAGCGGCTTCGGCCACCGGATCACTGCCGTCTTGAAAGAGGAACATAGGCACTCCGAGAATACCCAGTTCGCCTGCCATTTTATAAAGAGCATCGGGGTCTTCTTCCATGGCGTCACCGACAAAAACCAGAGCATGGATGTGGGCGCGTCGAGATTCAGCCAGCGCGTGTTTGAGTACCCGTCCGATTTGGGTTTGTCCGGCGTGGCACCGGATCGCTGTCATGTAGTGTAGTAAGTCGCGCGCGCTGCTGGTCCAGGGTGTCGCAGCAAACTCCATAAAGCCGCCATAGTGGGCGAGTTGAACGCTAAGACCGCCGATGGAAACGGTTTCGTTGAACATCTGCCCTTGAATATGGCAAGCGCGATCCCACACGGTTTCACGGCTTGCTGTTGCGTCCATCGCGAACAATAAGCGACCGTTTTGGTCGGCAACGTGGCCCACCGCGGTTGTCTTTATCGCGTCGATGAATGAATCGACTTCAGCTTGGGCGGAGGTCTGCGGCAATTTGTCGCGTGAGCGAGTCACCGGATGTCCTTCAAGACAGCGGTTACAACCCAACTATCACAGCACTCGATATGTTGGGTCAGTTTCATTAATGGTGGGTCGAGCGGTTTTCGTATCAGGATGTTGCCAGTGTCCGAGTGCCGATTTCAGCAACATCGCGAGAGACCTGCGGGGCGCTCAGCACACGCTGAAGTTGTTCGCGCATCAACTGTTGACGGATGGGCTCATAACGGCGCCAGTGGCTCAGCGCGCCAACAAGCCGAGCAGCCAACTGGGGATTAGAGCGATCCAGCCGTATGACTTGATCGGCTAGAAAACGGTAACCCGCGCCATCGATCTGGTGGAAGTTGGGGGGGTTCGAAAAACAGAAGCCGCCAATTAGCGCATATATCTTGTTGGGGTTGTCCGACTCATAAGCAACGTGTCCGGTCAGTTCACGGACTTTTTCAAGTGTATCGTGACGTGTAGAAGTCGCTTGAACACGAAGCCACTTATCGACGACTAGTGGGTAGGATTGCCACTTTTGGAAAAAATCGCCCAGGATTTTTTCCCGGCGCGGAGCATGTGATGAGGCGAGAGTGCTGAGTGCCGCCAAAGCATCGGTCATATTGTCGGCGGTAGAAAGTTGTTGCATCGCTAGTGCGAAGACATTATCTGACTCCAGTTTCATCAGGTAAGTAAGGCAAACGTTACGCAATGCCCGGTTACCTACCGAATGTGAATCCCGACCGTAAGGTGCGGTAGTGGTCAGGGAGTGATACTTTGTGGTGAGTTGTTTTTCCAGATGCTGAGCCAGCGCGTGTTCGGTCGCTGCACGCGCCCGGTGAAGCAGTACCGGGTCAATCACCGCGAGATCTTCTGCCAGATAGGCCTCTTCCGGAAGTGTCAGTGTAAGGGCCTGAAATGCCTGGTCCTCACTCGTTACATCGAGCACCTGGCTAAACGCTCGGAGGAACGACTCGCTGATCATGGGTTCACACGAGGTGGCCAGCTTGTTCAGTGTGTCAAGGATTTCTAGACGCGCCAGGCGTTGGCCGGCATCCCAGCGGCAATACGGATCAGTATCGTGGTACATGAGCAGTGACAACGCGCTTGCATCTAACGGATAGTCTAGGATGACTGGTGCGGAAAATTCGCGTAACAGGGAGGAGATGGGCTCACTCGTCACCTCGGAGAACACGAAATCCTGTTGGGTTTCCGTTAGTTCGAGTAGATGCTGGTGTGTGGTATCGCTGTCGCTAGCGAGACGGGACAACATCGGTTTACCGTCGTCATGTAATAGCGCTGTTTGCACCGGGATGTGAAGCGGCTGTGGCGAGGGGTGGCCAGGGAGTTTTGTCGAGACCTGACTTAGAGTCAGTGTGTATGTTTTATCCTGTGCATTGTATCGGCCGTTGGCGGTTACCCGTGGTGTCCCAACCTGGTCGTACCAGCGGCTAAACTGGGCGAGATCGATGCCAGTTGCATCTGTCATCGCCGTAAGGAAGTCGTCGGTCGTGACGGCTTCGCCATCATGGCGTTCAAAATACAGGTCACAACCCAGGCGAAAACCGGCGGCACCTATGAGCGTGTGCAACATGCGCACCACTTCCGCACCTTTGATATAGACAGTCAGAGTGTAGAAATTGTTTATTTCCGCATAAGACAACGGCCGCACGGGGTGAGCCATGGGCCCACTGTCTTCCCGAAACTGGTGGGTTCGAACAAGCGCGACGTCTTCTATGCGTTTGACCGCAGCCGACCCGATGTCTGCACTAAATTGCTGGTCTCGAAAAACAGTGAATCCTTCCTTCAGGCTGAGTTGAAACCAATCACGACAGGTGACGCGATTGCCTGACCAGTTGTGAAAGTACTCATGTCCGATGACACCGGCAATGTTATGGTAATCGTGATCAGTCGCCGTCTCAGGTTGGGCAAGGACATATTTTGTATTAAAAATGTTGAGACCTTTGTTCTCCATCGCACCCATATTGAAGTCACTGACTGCAACCACCATGTAAAGGTCAAGATCGTATTCGCGACCGTATTGCACCTCGTCCCAATGCATTGCTTGTTTCAGTGACTCCAGGGCATGTTGGCATTGATCAATGTCACCTTGCCGCGCGTAAAGACGCAGATCAACGTCGCGCCCAGAACGCGTTGTGAACTTGTCCTGAAGGTATTCGAGGTCACCAGCGACGATAGCGAAAAGGTAACTTGGTTTGGGAAATGGATCACGCCACTTAGCCCAGTGCCGTCCACCTCCACGGGTTTCTTGTGCCACCAGATTACCGTTAGATAAAAGCACTGGGTAACATTGTTTATCTGCGGACATCTCGACGGTGTAGATCGACAGAATGTCGGGGCGGTCGATAAAGTACGTGATCCTACGAAACCCCTCAGCTTCGCATTGTGTAAAGAGGCTATGCTGCGACAGGTAAAGCCCACTCAGTGCGGTGTTTTGAGATGGATGAATGCGATTCTCGATACGCAACTTGCACCGATCGGGTAAGCCTTTTATGACTAATCCCCGGTCATGCATCTCTATGAATTTATCAGCCAGCGGGGCTTCATCAACATATAGGGCCGTTAGATTCAATGCCTCGCCATCGAGTTGGAGCGGCACTTGATCGGGCGTCACTCGTTCGATCGACAATCGGGAGCACACATGGGTTTCCTCCGCCTGCAGATCAAACTGAAGATCCACCTGAGGGATACGGTACGTCGGTGGGCGGTAATCGCGCAGATAGGTCCGGTCAGGTGCGCGGTGGCGAGGGGATAATTCAGTAGTCATCAGGACCCTAACAGCATGATCAGTGTGTGGAGCAAGAGAATAGCGCAACCCGGCCACGATAGGACCGGATACCGGCTCGCCAGGACGGGAAATATCGCACCTCCGCCAGCGACAGGGGGATGAAAGTGGTGGGTAAAGGGAGTAGCATGTCACTGGGTGCGGGCGATAGATACGGTTATCCCGGCACCAGAAAGCGGGACCGAGTTTTCTATTGCTGAATCAGCGGCGTTAACCGCTGGACAATGACTGAGGAGAGACAATGGGTGTGGAATTATTCGATACATTGACAAACCGAATCAGCGAACTAAAGTCCGAGCACCGGGCACTTGATGACCAACTAGACGCACTCGCGGCTGATCCAGCCATTGATGATTTACAGGTTCGTCGTCTAAAGAAAAGAAAATTATTCCTTAAAGACAGTATCGCGCATCTCGAAAAACAATTGATTCCCGACGCGACCGCGTAGCGCTGATGTAGGCACCGGCGGAAAAGCCTCGAGACCTCTGATGACTACACGACCCGTATTTTAGTAACGATAGTACTCTGGTTTGTACGGGCCCGAAGCGTCAACGCCGATATAAGCGGCCTGGTCTTCTCGTAGTGTTGTCAATTCAGCACCAAGCTTGCCAAGATGTAACCGAGCCACCTGTTCATCAAGTTTTTTGGGCAGCACGTGTACGCTCTGAGAATAGCGCTCCGGGTTTTTCCACAGTTCAATTTGGGCAAGCACCTGATTGGTAAATGAGTTAGACATTACAAAGCTTGGGTGGCCAGTGCCGCAGCCGAGATTGACGAGGCGGCCCTGTGCAAGAAGGATCAACCGCTTGCCGTCCGGAAAAATAACATGGTCGACTTGGTCTTTGATATTTTCCCAAGGGTAGTTCTGCAGGCTGGCGACATCAATTTCGTTGTCAAAATGGCCAATGTTGCAGACGATTGCCTGGTTCTTCATTGCTCGAAGGTGATCGGCTGTGATGACATGGTAGTTGCCGGTGGCAGTGACAAAGATATCCGCCTTATCAGCGGCGTAGTCCATTGTGACTACGCGGTAACCTTCCATTGCGGCCTGCATGGCACATATGGGGTCGATTTCAGTTATCCATACATTGGCGCCTAGCCCGCGCAGGGATTGAGCACTGCCTTTGCCGACATCACCGTAGCCGGCAACGACAGCAATTTTGCCGGCAACCATGACGTCCGTCGCTCGCTTGATTCCGTCTACCAGTGATTCTCGACAGCCATACAGATTATCGAACTTAGATTTGGTTACAGAATCATTGACATTAATTGCCGGACAAGGCAGTTCTCCTCGCTCTTGCATCTGGTAAAGGCGATGAACACCGGTCGTGGTTTCTTCTGTGATGCCCTGCAGATTGCCGACAATGCGGCCATAGAATTCGGGATCCCTGTCAAGACGCTGCGCGATACTCGCGAAGAGCGCCTCTTCTTCTTCGCCGGCTGGTTTCTGAATCAAGTTGCGATCAGTAGCCGCTCGGGCACCGAGAGTCACCAGCAAAGTCGCGTCCCCACCATCGTCCAGGATCATGTTGGGGGTCTCATTACCGGGCCATTCCATAATGCGGTGGGCATAGTCCCAGTACTCGGTCAGTGACTCGCCCTTGTACGCAAATACGGGGACACCGCTGGTAGCGATAGCGGCAGCAGCATGGTCCTGGGTAGAGTAGATATTGCATGAAGCCCAACGTACGGTAGCACCCAAAGCTGTTAGCGACTCGATGAGTACAGCGGTCTGGATCGTCATGTGGAGCGACCCGGCGATGCGAGTGCCAGCAAGGGGTTGTGCAGCTTGGTATTCTTCCCTGACCGCCATTAGCCCCGGCATTTCCGTTTCGGCAATGCGAATTTCTTTACGACCCCATTCTGCCAAAGCAAGGTCCGCCACCACATAGTCGGTGCCAGAAACGGTTGCAGCATTCATAGCCAACTCTCCAGAGTAACTAAGCGCAGTTTGCTTTTAAATGCATGCCGTTAGCCGAGCCTGACAGGGATATCCTGTTGCAACGCTTCTCGACAACAACAAGGCTCGCCTACTGGCAAGCTTAAGAAATAACCGCTCGAGTCAGTAACAATCGATCAGTCACAGGCCTGCAGCGGATCGCATGATTTCGGCCTTATCTGTTTTTTCCCAATGGAAGTCGGGGTCTTCGCGGCCAAAATGCCCGTACGCTGCACTCTTGCGATAAATCGGTCGCAGTAAATCAAGTTCTCGAATGATGCCTTTGGGGCGCAGATCAAAGTGGGCATGCACCAACTTTTCGATTTCCTCTTCTGGAATCATCGCGGTACCTTGGGTGTTGACCATTAGTGACACCGGTTGGGCAACGCCGATGGCATAAGCCACTTGCACTTCACATTGAGTCGCTAATCCTGCCGCAACAATATTTTTTGCTACGTAGCGCATGGCATAAGCGGCAGATCGGTCGACCTTGGACGGGTCTTTGCCGGAAAAAGCACCGCCGCCGTGGTGAGCGGCACCGCCATAAGTGTCGACCACAATCTTGCGACCCGTCAGACCACAATCCCCATGCGGTCCGCCGATGACGAAACTGCCAGTAGGGTTAACCAGATAACGTGTTTTTTCTGTGACCATGTTTTGCGGCAACACGGGTTTTATGATTTCCTCGATCACCGCCTCCGACAGGGTGCCATGTTCAATGTCTTCCGCATGTTGGGTAGAGAGAACCACAGTATCCACCGAAACAGGTGCACCGTCTTCGTACAGTACAGTGACCTGGCTCTTGGCATCCGGGCGTAGCCAAGGCAAGCGACCGCTGCGACGCACCTGTGCCTGGCGCTCAACGAGACGGTGGGCATAGGTGATTGCAAATGGCATCAATACATCGGTTTCGCTGCACGCAAAGCCAAACATCAGGCCCTGATCACCTGCGCCTTGTTCTAGGTCAAGTCCTTCGCCTTCGTTGACTCCTTGAGCGATGTTGGGTGATTGCTTATCCAGCGCCACCATGACGGAGCAACTCTTATAATCGTAGCCCATGTCGGATGACGTGTAGCCGATATCTCGGATGGTGTTACGCACGATGTCGACGTAATCCACTTGAGCCGCAGTGGTGATTTCACCGGATACCAAGGCGAGGCCGGTATTGACGAGTGTTTCACACGCAACCCGCGAAGAGGGGTCTTGCATGATCACAGCATCGAGTATCGAGTCCGAAATTTGATCAGCCATTTTGTCTGGATGACCCTCAGAGACCGATTCCGAGGTAAAGAGAAAACTGCGCGCCATGAGGGATTCTGCCGTTCAATCAAGTGGTGCCAACGAAGGCCGCATGGTACCAGAACAATACCGGTCAGAGATTATGCAACCTGGATTACTGCTATCCAACCAACAACCCTTTTATGTCGTGATTAACTTACCTTTTCTATCCTGATAACCCACCGGTGTTGCTCCAGCTGGTGTGATACGGAATTTGCTGCGTCTTGTGCTTCGTTTTCTAGCCAAGTGGTAGCGAGGGTCTCGGACATGATGTAGTCGCGGTAGGCCATTAAGACACCATCGATGGCGGGGGATCCTTGGATACCGAGTGCAATGCGGTCAGATATTTGTAGGCCCGTTGTTTTTCGCGCTTCCTGAACGGTACGTACCATCTCGCGAGCGAGGCCCTCCGTTTCGAGGGCAGGGGTCAGTTGGGTATCTAGTGCGACCAGAAACCCCTCCGATTCCGCGCTGGCAAAGCCAGGGGCCGCTGTGGTTTCAACGAGTAGATCTTCTGGGCCAAACTCAAACGGTTGGCCTTCGACGTTAAGCGTGATGGAGTCTCCCGCAGCCTGGGCTTTGGCTACGTTGGCGCCATTAATGTCCTTTAGCATTGCCCTTACGGCAGGGACGTACTTTCCTAGACGCTTACCGACCCTGGGTAGGTTCGGCTTGATGCGATATGTCACTAACTGTGCATCTTGTTCAATGACCTCAATGATCTTTACGTTCAGTTCGTCTAGCACCTGGTCGCAGTGTGCGTCGAGTTTTTCCACCATGTTTTTATTAGGCAGTCGGACTAACAGGCGAGAGAGTGGTTGACGCACCCGTATACGGCTGCTTTCGCGTGCGGTGCGTCCGAGCGCGACCACTTTTTGCACCACGGACAGCGCTTCAATCAATGCGTCGTTTTGCCATGCAGGGTCGACCACAGGCCACGATGTCATATGTACGCTTACTGGCGCTGCCTGGTCGGTGGAACGAACCAGATTCTGGTAAATCTCTTCGCTGAGAAACGGGGTGAACGGTGCCATGAGGCGATGGACCAGGTTGAGGCATTGGTACAATGTGAGATAGGCCGATTGCTTGTCGATTCCGCTCTCACTTTTCCAGAATCTCCGGCGGTTGCGGCGCACGTACCAATTGCTGAGTTGATCGACAAACGATTCGATGACGCCGCCCGCACGGTGGGCGTCGTATTGTTCCAGTGCCGCGGTGGTTTGCTCTACCGTGCGATGAGCCAGCGCGAGAATCCATCGATCGATTTCCGGCCGGTCGGGCAAAGAGACATCTTGTTTGATGTCAACTTTGTCAAGGGAAGCATAAAGGGTAAAAAACGCGTAGGTGTTCCACAGCGTATTAATGAATGAACTGGCCACTTCCGCGATGATCGCGACGGAGATGCGTTTTTGCACATCCGGCGTTAGGCGGGCAAGGAAATACCATCGTAAGGGGTCGGCACCGATATGGTCAAAAACATCATAAGGATTGACAATATTGCCTAGCGATTTCGACATCTTCTTTCCATCGCCATCCACAATGTGACTTAAACAGATACAATTTCGGTAGGCGACGCTGTCGGATACCAGCGTCGCGATGGCGTGGAGGCTGTAGAACCAGCCGCGGGTCTGATCGATCGCTTCACAGATGTAGTCAGCGGGGAAATGTTGTTCGAACACCTGCTGATTTTCGAACGGGTAGTGCCACTGGGCGTAGGACATGGCTCCGGAATCGAACCAACAATCGATAACTTCGGGCACGCGGCGATACTCCCGTCCATTATCGGGATGGGTAAAGTGCACTTCATCAATGGCGGGTCGGTGTAGATCAAGCGCCGCCAATGATCGACCGCACAGTGTTTCCAGTTCCTTTACTGATCCGATGCAAACGTAGTCACCCTCGCCATCGGTCCACACTGGTAGCGGTGTACCCCAAAAACGTTCTCGCGATAATGCCCAGTCGACGTTGTGTTCTAGCCAGTTGCCAAAACGGCCGCTGCGAATCGTTTCCGGAACCCAGTTAATGGTGGAGTTGAGCTCGACCATGCGGTCGCGCACTGCTGTGGTTCGGATATACCAGGCGTTCTTAGCGTAGTAGATCAGTGGGTCACCGGTGCGCCAGCCGAAAGGATAATTATGGCGGTGGGTCTCGGATCGAAAAAGCAGGCCACGCTCGCGCAGTATCTCGATGATGGTGGGGTCTGCGTCTTTGAAGAATTGACCTTGAACGGGCGTGACTTCGTCCTTGAAACACCCGTCGAGGCCGATGCCGTGTACCACGGGTAAACCATGGGCTTGTCCCAGGGCAAGATCGTCCACGCCGTACGCAGGCGCAGTGTGGACGATACCAGTGCCATCGTCTGTGTTGACGAAATCAGCGGTCAGGACGCGACAGATATCTCCCTCGGCAGGTAGCTCATCGAATAACCGTTGGTAGCGCAACCCCATCAGATCCGCACCCTTTACGCGTCGCACAATGGTGTGCGGCCCCTCGCCAAGCACTTTGTCAACGAGCTGTGTGGCAAGAATCAGGGTTTCCCCACCGTGTTCGACAAAGGCGTAATCGATGCTTGCGCCGACCGCCAGAGCCAGATTGGCCGGTAAGGTCCACGGCGTGGTAGTCCAGACGAGAAAATAGGTTTTATCCTCGTCGATAACTGGAAAACGGATGGTGATCGATGGGTCGTCAACCTCGCGGTAACCTTGGGCAACCTCGTGAGAGGACAAGGTAGCCCCGATACGAGGATCGTAGGGAACCACCTTGTAGTCCTGATAAATCAGATCTTTGTTCCAGATAGTTTTCAGGAGGTGCCAGACCGACTCGATATAGTGGTTATCGAGCGTGTAATACGCTTGGTCGATGTCAACCCAGAAGCCCATACGTTCAGTCATCTTTTCCCAATCACCGATGTAACGCATCACGGATTCTCGGCAGCGTCGGGTGAACTCGGCGACGCCAACCTTTGCTTCGATTTCGGCTTTGTCAAAGATGCCCAGTTCCTTTTCTATCTCATGCTCGACGGGCAGTCCGTGGGTATCCCAACCAGCTTTTCGTGGCGCATAGAAACCGCGCATTGTTTTGTAACGGGGATAGATGTCCTTGAACGTGCGGGCCAGCACATGGTGAATGCCAGGCTGACCGTTTGCGGTCGGCGGGCCTTCGTTAAATGTGAAGAGCGGGCGCCCTTCAGATTGACTCAGCGTCTGGGAAAAAACATCCTTGTCACGCCAGAAATCAAGGATGCGCTGCTCTAGTTGCGGTCCTGCGTAGCGAGAGGACACCGTTGAAAAAGACATGGCGTTTGTTTGTCAGCGACTGAAAGTATAAGGCCTGTATAAAGCAACTGACCCATTGAGTTATCGGTAGAACGGAGCGAAACCCATATTAGCCCTGTCACCCGGGCAATCTAACCGGGTCGTGACTGTGATAGCAACCATGGGGCAGTTAGCACAACGTGAAAAGAAGCGAGCTCAAGAGACCCGCGGAGCGTCCACATCATGTGATTCGCTCATCAATAGGGTCTCAAGATGAACGCTAACGCTATGGGCCAGTGCGTTAAGATCATAGCCGCCTTCCAGGACGGAAATCAGGCGGCCACCGGCATGCTTGTCAGCCATTTCAAGCAGGCGTTTAGTCATCCAAGCATAATAATTAGTGCTGAGATTGATCGCCCCGAGAGGGTCGGCTTGGTGTGCGTCAAAACCGGCAGAAATAAGAATAGCTTCCGGTGAGAAACGATCAATAGCAGGTAGAATTTTCTCAACGAAGGCATTGGTGTAATCATTGTCTCCTGCACCGGCAGACATCGGGCAGTTTAAAGTTGCCCCTATCCCCCTGCCGTCGCCGGTTTCGGATCGAGCGCCAGTGCCGGGGTAGTGTGGATATTGATGCAGGCTTGCAAAAAAGACTGACGGATCCGACTCAAAAGCATGCTGAGTACCATTACCGTGGTGGACATCCCAGTCGAGGATCAATATTTTCTCAAGACCATGCTGTCGCTGCAGGTATTTGGCCGCGATTGCGATATTGTTGAAGACGCAAAAGCCCAGTGCAGCATTGTGTTCAGCGTGGTGGCCGGGTGGCCTGACCAGTGCAAACCCATTGTCTGCGCGCCCTGCGATCACTTCATCGATAACATTGATCAAGCCGCCAGCTGCCAGGAGTGCAGTGTCGTAGGTGGCTGTGCTGACGGCAACATCTGGCGTATCGAGGTACGGCAAGCCGGTACGGCAGGCGGATTCAGCTCTTTGCCCCAACGCGGGATCATGAATTTGATGAATCCACTCGAGATCGCATGCGATGGCCCTAACGGGTAACAGTTGTTGAAACCACGGTTGTTGGCGAAGATGGACGATCGTCGCGTTTAGCCGATCGGCCCTCTCCGGATGGCCAACACCGGTATCATGTTCCAGGAATTGGGGATCAAAACAAAAGGCAGTGTTCATCAAACAAGATTCGAGTCATCTGCAGCGGTTCATTTGTTTTGTTCTGACAACAACACAGCTTCGCCTGGCGTTAGGATAGCAGCTCGATTTGATAGCACTGTGGTCAGACATCTTTTTCCTCATTCGCGAATACCGGCATTGGTTTGCGTGGCCAGGACCGCGGGCGATAGTATCAAAGTGGCACGATGTGGCTGTCTATGGATGTCGGTATTAACAAAGGAATAATGATTTGGCAAGGTACCACCATTTCTGTAGGCCGTCTTGGCGTAATTTTTTGGGTCAGGTGGTTTAGTGATGGGCACAGTACTGGTTATCATGTTCGTGGTGCTTGTTGCATTAATCGTTGTTTCGCGCTGGTGTTGGCCTCTTCCGCCTCAGGTGGGAAGGCTCGAAGCGCCTACTCTCCTGATTAAGGGTGAAGCGACTGTAGTCACGGTCGGAACTTTCAATATTCATCGTGCACGGGGTTTGGATGGCCGGAAAGATCTGGCCCGAGTGGCCCAAGTGGTTGGCGCGTGTGATGTGACGGGACTGCAGGAAGTCGAAGGCGTCACTTTATTCCATCGACAGAGCCAGGCTGAACGTTTGGCGAAACAATTGCAGTGCGAGGCTCACTTTGCGCCAACCCGGCTGCGCGCGTTTTTCCCAGAGCGGGGCAATGCACTGTTGAGTCAATGGTCAATTATTGCCTGGCGCCGACAGCCATTGGTGCGAGCGCGGCTGGGTGGCAAGGGTTATCGCAATTTCACCGAATACACCGTGCAGGTGGGTGGCCAACCTGTCGTGGTGATCAATACCCATCTATCAAAGCCGGAAGGGAAAAACACGGGTCTTGAGCAGATCGTCGCAGCGTTTATGCGTCATGAACGTGCTGTCTTGTTGGGTGATTTCAATAGGCCGCCAGGCCACGAGAGCTTTGCATGCCTCTATGACGCGGGAGTCATTGATGCGTTGTCGAGTGAGGACAATCAGCGTGTCGATCATATTTTTGTGCGAGGATTCCAGGTCCTCTCGGCGTGGGCTTTGCCACCCGGGCCATCAGATCATCCGTTCTTTGCTGCGCGACTGTCTTTGTAATGAGAATTCGCGACTAATCACCGCTTCGGTAACTTAAATTCATAGGCCGCGAGAGCGGTTTTCGCTTGTTGATGAATGAGGGGTTCGGCCTGCCAGTTTTTTAAAAATCGACGGAGGTCACGAGTGATTCCACGGCGGGCGAAAAAACGGCTTCGATGATGTTGAGTCGCATCCAGATCGATTAGCACCGGGTTGCCGTTTGCAATCAGGATGTTGTCTGCCTTGAGGTCACCGTGCGAGTAACCGGCCCGCCATAGCTTAACCAATGTGTTGACAATGTTTGCCATCAATAGGCTCCTTTCTTGTTTTCGGTTTTCGAAGGTTGTATGGCAGTCGTCACCGTCCACTCGTTCCGAAATTAGCCACGAGCCGCGCTTAAGTCCGAGAGTTTTTTTTTGGACCCAGGCAATGGGTGGTGCGACAGCGACGCCGATATTGGCTAGTGCCTGTGCTTGCAACCAACAGTTTCGCGCGCGGGAGCGTTGAAAAAAACGTCGGATGCCGTGTGCTGGCGTCTTCCGGTTGTAGCGTTTGATGATGCAGCGATGAAGGTCGATGGTAATTTCCCAAACAGTGGTAGTGCCATCATCCTTGATTGGTTGAATGTCAGCTAGTGTGGCATCGGGATCGCGTAATACCCGTTCCAGTGTATCGGAGGCATAGCGCAGATCGTGATGACTGGTAAGGTGAGTGAATCTTAACTGCTGAATCACGATCGGTTTTGACGTTGGGTTGGTTTGCGACCCACCGTATCGGTTTGTGTTCAACACGGCCGGATAAGTCGGCCTGTACGTCGTTTCTTATCTGTGGGTTTAATGCGGGGCATGCGGTTTTGCGGTTCGGACTGCGTTACCCAATTGGAGATCAGGCCCGCGGCGCACCTCGGCCCGATGTAGATTTCTCGCCCAGGACTCGACCCGCCACCAGAATAAGCGGTTCCGAAGCGATTGGATGTTGCTCCAGAAGTTGGGTGACTTGCCCAGGCTCTGGTGCAGGGTTGTATCGCCCCGGTAGGTTCGAATAAATCGCAACAGATCGTTTCTCGTCAGCCCGAGGTTGAGACTGGAATAGTGAAGGCCTGCGATGTCTTTTACCTGCCACCTGGTTGGCGTGCGCCTGCGAAGTTGCATTCGGTGCAGGTCAATCACGAAGAGACGACTCGCATCGGCAGACAGGTGGCCGCCTCGATAACCCGGTTGGAGCAGAAAATGACCTAAATAAAAATCGCGGTGATTAGCCCCGCTATTGTGCATTTTACGCGCTATAACCGCCACCTGTTCGATCAGCCGCCGTTTGAATCGAATTTCATGGGGACTCACCGGGGGATGTGTTTTCCACTCGCTGCAAAACTCCTCCAATGACTTAGAGTTGGTGATTTCGTCGGTGACGATAAACGAACGACGACGCGCCCAGTTGTACATCCCCCCGGTGGTGCCGTAGGCCGCTACCGACAGTGTCTTAATTCTTAGCCGGTGCAGATGATGAATGCCATGCCACTCATCCATCGCGCCGAGCACCGGTAAGCGGAAGTAAATCAAATTTTTCAAGATTTCCTGCCAGCCTACCCCGGTATGGGTTTTTATAAAGTAATGACGATTAGCCAAATCAAACCGAACCGTTCTGCGCCCCGTGCCTTCCGGTTCTCGGTAAGCTTCTCCTTGAGTGCGCATCATGTCGGAGAAGGTGGCTTTGCTACCCAGTACCTCTTTAAGGTCGTCGCGGTAGTACTCGTCCACTAGCTTGTGGGATGTTGGCTCAGCAATGGGATGGTCTTGACGTAGTGTGAGACAGTGATCTTCAATCAAGTCCACCGCAGTTTCCGGCATGCGGTAAAGTTCGGGCTTTCCATAGGCAAGGCCGTTTTGCGCCCATTTTTCACGCTCGGGTGACGTCAGCATGTGTGCCAGTGTTTGGTCGAGGAGAGATTGCTCAAACGGTGAGGAGAGGACGTGCCCCGCATTGGCTTGCTTAATGTGTGCGGCATAACCGCAAACGTCGGTTGCCAATACAGGTAGTCCGGCGGTGATGGCTTCGAGTAGCACGGTGCCTGTGTTTTCGGCGCGCGCTGGATGCACTAACAGGTCGCCGGCACTCAACAACTGAGGTATATCGCCGCGACCACCGAGAAAACTAATCTGGTTGAGCACGCCAGCCTTGCGGGCACGATTTGCATAGCGCCCGCGATTATCCCCCTCGCCAATGATCGCTAAACGAGTTTTGAATCGCAGCGTCTCCGGCAGGTTGGCAAGCGCTGTGATGGCTCGATCAAGGCCTTTGACCTTGAATCCCGAACCGATGAAAAGCAGCAGATTGTCGCCCGGCCTCGTTGATAACTGGGCGCGCATTGACTCGCGCTCAATGGGACGATTTGGCACTGGCATTCGGTCGCTATCGAGCGTCGGTGGTAGCAGGCGAAAACGGTCTTCTTCGGTAAAGTAATGTTGCTGGTAGACGCTCTTTTCGCGTTCTGACAATGACAGTATAAGTGTCTTACTAGTCCGTCCGAACACGGCTTCCTCGAAGGTATGCGAATGGCGGTAGCGAGGGGCGATACGGTACCAAGGTCCGTAGCGGGGAACGGCGCGACCGATGTAACAGAAGTCCGCGCCGTAGTAGATATCGAGGTTCGGCATCCTGTCGAATCCGACCACGCAGTCAAAGTGAGAGCGGTGTAACTCGTGCTGGAGCTGGTGATGGAAGTGTTTGTTTTGGGCGTGATTGAAGATCCAACCCCAAGTCTTAAGCACCGTAACCTTTATCCCGGGCGGTTGCTGACCTTGCCACTGTGAGACGAAAGCGTGGACATCGTGTCCGCGTGATATGCACTCGGCGGAGATCCGCAGAAAGTCGCGCTGCAACCCGCCATAGGGAAAGTACTTGAATAGACAAAAAGCAAATTTCATATCGGTGCGGTCAACTCGCGCAACGGCTTGGAGTCAAATAACAGGGGCAGTGGGGGTTGCGAGTCATGCAGTCTAACCTAGAATCGCGGGCGGTGGCCTCAGCGGCCGATCAGCCGCTCGAATAGGATGCTTCCCAGTCGAGGGCGGTGCGGCAGATCAATTCCAGATCATCGTATTGCGGTTGCCAGTCCAACACTTCACGAATGCGTGTGTTATCGGCTACGACTTGCGCGGGGTCACCGGCGCGGCGACTGGTTTCAGTGACAGGAAATGATTTACCACTTACGCGATGCACCACGTTCAACACTTCGCGCACGCTGAATCCACGACCGTAGCCACAATTGAGCGTGCAAGACGCACCGCCACTGGATAGATAATTGAGTGCATCGACATGGGCAGCGGCAAGATCATCGACATGAATGTAGTCGCGGATACAAGTGCCGTCCGGGGTGTCATAGTCAGTGCCAAATATGGACACACCGTTACGCGAACCATCTGCCGCTTCGCATGCTACCTTGATCAGGTGGGTGGCATTAGCTGTTGCTTGTCCGAGTCCGCCCGAGACCCTTGCGCCGGCGACGTTGAAGTAGCGGAGCGATACATGGCGCATGGGGGAGTTATGGGGGGCACTATTTGATAGGTCCTGCAGCATCCATTCAATGGCCAACTTGGTGCGCCCGTAAGGCGTGATCGGGTTAGGTGTTTGGGTCTCGGGCACAGGCGAAGTAGTGGCGTTACCGTAAACCGCTGCGCTAGAGGAAAAGATAAACGACGAGATTCCATGCACATGACATGCTTCGATCAAGCGGCAGGAGGCAACGACATTGTTATTATAATATTTAATGGGATTGGCAACCGATTCTGGTACCACGATGTAGCCGGCAAAATGCAGGACGGCCTCAATGTTATTGTGTTTCAGTAAGTCGGAGATGGCGTCGATATTGCCGACGTCAATCTGGTGGAAATCTGCAGATTCGGGAACCGCCCAGGAATATCCACTGTAAAGATTGTCGACGACGGTGACGTTGTGGCCAGCCTCCACCAGTTGATGCGATGTATGGGATCCAATGTATCCGGCACCGCCGGAGACTAGAACGTTGATCGGCTGCATGGGGTAAGGAGTCCGCCGCGTTGGGCCTTTGATTATAGAGGTGCAGGAGAGTCCGTTGCCGCCAGAGTGGTTGGTGCCGCTGCTAAACGGGCCATCGCGTCGAGCACCTGTTCGGGCGGTAACCTCGTCAGACAGTGTGTGTGCTGCAGTGGGCACGAGCGCTTAAAACAGGGAGAGCAATCCAATTCAAGTGACACTATTTCCACATCAGCGCTTAGCGGTGGTGTCAGTGCTGGTGAGGTCGAGCCGAACACGGCGACCAGTGGCCGGCTTAGTGCGGCAGCGACATGCATCAGACCCGAATCATTGGTCACTACGCAGCTTGCCGCACTGATCAGGTCAATAGCCTGGTCCAGATGGGTTTGCCCGGCGAGATTAAAGCAAGCAGGGCCAACTTCCCCTCGAATTTCCTCACCAATCAATTGGTCTGCACTATTACCGATGACCCACACCTGCCAACCTTCGGCCACTTTTGATTTTGCCACTGCAGCAAAAGACTGGGCCGGCCAGCGTTTGGCAGGACCGAATTCTGCACCGGGACATAGCACCAGTGCAGGTTGGTCGAGCACATCGAATCCGATCGACTGTAGTACTTGGGTAGCGCGGCCGGGTTCGCTGGTCAGACGAGGCGATGGGTAATCTAACTTCAGCGGTGACTCGGCAGGCAAGCCCAGTTGCACGAATCGTGACACGGCAAGGGGGGTCTGTTGCGGGTTAAACGATCGAATGTCGTTGAGAAAGCCATAGCGTTTTTCGCCGAGAAAGCCGGTACGCTGTGGAATACCAGCGAGAAAGGGGATGAGCGCTGCTTTGAGGGAGCCCGGCAGGATGATGGCTCGTCCAAATCCCATCTGCCGGATTGTTCTTGCTAAACGCCAACGTGCTGATAACTGCAACCGACCGTGAATGAATGGCGTAACAATGGTCTCCGCCACTTCGGGCATGCGCGCAAGCAGTGGTGCCATTAACGTCGGAACGAGAACTGACACGCGGGCGGGGCCATCGCCTTCGGTCATTATCTGAATCAGACTGTGGGCGATGACCATATCACCGACCCAGGATGGGCCGACAATCAGCACTTTATCTTGGGAATTCACCATCGGTGACTAGTTTACTGTCACCGGAGGGTTAGTTGGAGCGGTCGAAGTGCTACTCGCCCTCTTCTAGTAGATAACGTGTGCCACAGTACGGACACAGCACTTCACCTGTCTTTTCTATAGGAAGAAAAACACGCGGGTGCGCGTTCCACAACTGACTGCGATCAGTCGGGCAATGTAACGGTAGATCGCTGGTATTAATCCGGCATATCCGTGCGGAGTGAAGGCCTGCACCGGGCGTATTAGACATAGGTTAGCCAGTCTCGGTGGTTCGGATTGCGCCCGTAAACACAATCGAAGAACTGGCTTTGTAGCTGTTCCGTTACCGGACCACGGCCACCGGCACCGATGATGCGCCCATCGACTTCGCGGACGGGGGTCACTTCCGCGGCAGTCCCGGTGAAGAAAACTTCATCTGCAATATATACTTCGTCCCGAGTAATTCGTTTTTCTTTGACATCAAAGCCAAGCTCATTGGCCAAGGTGATGACGGTGTCCCGGGTAATGCCCTCTAGCGCTGACGTGAGATCCGGTGTGTAGATGATTGAATCACGCACGATAAAAATATTCTCGCCGCTCCCCTCCATGACATAACCTTGGGCATCCAACATCAGTGCTTCGTCGCAGCCTGCCGCCACTGCTTCCTGCAGGGCAAGCATTGAGTTGACGTAGTTCCCGCAAGCCTTAGCGCGGCACATAGTGATGTTGACATGGTGACGCGTGAAGGAGGAGGTTCGCACTTTCATCCCCTTTTGCATGTTTTCCTCACCCAGGTACGAACCCCAATCCCAACTGGCAATAGCAACATGGGTGCTCAGCATGTCGGCACGGATACCCATTCCCTCAGAGCCATAAAAAGCGAGTGGTCGAATATAGGCACTGTCAAGCTTGTTTTCCCTGATGGTTTGAAGTTGTGCTGCGTTGAGTGTGGCCGTGTCGAACGGCATCTTCATGTTGAGAATGTGTGCTGAGCGATGCAGTCGACGCGTATGGTCGTCGAGACGAAAAACGGCTGTGCCCTGATCAGTCTTGTAGGCCCGGATACCTTCAAATACCCCTAGGCCGTAATGCAGGCTGTGGGTGAGCACGTGTACCTTGGCGTCGCGCCACGGTACTAATTCGCCGTCGAACCAGATGACGCCGTCGCGATCGGAATAGGACATCAGATCCAAGCCTTACAGGAATAGGTAAAAGAGACTGTCTTTCTAAGTCCAATGCCCGGCGTCTGTCAACCTGAAGAGCCGGTTGATATGGACTCAAGATCGTGATGGCCGAGCATGTGGCGCACCGCAAGGACTGCTGAGCGGCTATAGGGAATAACGCGCGCGTCCATTTGTTGTGGACTGATCTCCGGACCAAGGATACCCACGCCGATTGGTTTCATGAGTTCAAGTTGCAATGCGATGATAGCGTTTAGCACGGCATGTGCCATTACGATTCCGTGGCTAGTTTCTCCTTGCTCGATAACGCCAAGAGCAACCGCGGCGTCAATATCCGGGCGTTGTAACATCCGTTTTAGCGCGAGAGGTTTTTCCATTGAGCCTGGGACCCAGACTTCCTCGATCACCATCAGGGCATTGGCTGCTGCGATACGCCGCGCTTCATCAACCATGCACATGACGCGTTCGCGGTGAAATTCGCCGGCGACGAGGGCTAGATTGAAGGATTTGGGCATGGTGCGGATGTCTATGGGGCTCAAGGGGAAAATGATTTTAGCGCAGCGCACGCCCCCGAGGGGTAGTGCGGTTACTTGATGATTTTGCCAAGTTCGCGTTACGCGCTGTTGGTGATCAGTTTCTGCCAGGCATTGGCGATGGCGTCGCGCTCGTCGGTTAACTCTGACCAGCCCACCTGTGAGAGTTTTTCCTGTAGTTTGAAGCGATTATCCATCTGAAGATAACGTTCGACGATGTCAGTCAGCGTAGCACCCAGGCTGGGGTCAAGTAGGTGATGGCAGACCAGTGTATGCAGAATAGTTCGAGTCCGACGCGAATTAATTAATTGCGGGTACTCCCCAGCCCAGCGCAGCATTAGAAATTGTACGATGAACTCGATATCAACCAGGCCACCGCGGCCCAGTTTGAAATCAAAAATATCATCGGTGCTAGTCGATCGAGTGCGTACAATGCGTTCGCGCATAGAGACCACGGCATCGCGCAACTCTGTTGGATGTCTTGGTTGACATAGAATTCGTCGCCGGACTTGCTCGAAGGCCTCTTCCAGTGCGGGTGAACCGACTACCAGGCGTGCTCGCACCAGCGCCTGGTGTTCCCATGTCCACGCATGGGCCATTTGGTAGCTTTCGAAAGCAGAGAGTGAACTCACTATCGTGCCCGCGCGACCGCTTGGGCGCAACTGAAGATCGGTTTGGTAGAGGTTACCGGCAGCGGTTCGTGTGGTCAGAATATGAATTAGTCTTTGGATCACGCGACCGCAGTGGTGTGCTGTTGTATCGTTTTCTGGTGATCGGGTTGCGTCAGATTGGTAGAGAAAAACAATGTCAAGATCGGAGTTGTAGCCGAGTTCCTGACTGCCGAGTTTTCCGTACGCGACAATGCCAAGGTCAACAGAGTCGAGTTCGATTTTCCCGCCGAGACTTCGTCGGGCGACGCTCATACTTTCTTCAAGAGTCGCTTCAGCGAGCGCCGACAGAGCGGCTGAAACGGACTCGAACGACAATAGACCAGCGCTGTCGGCGGCAGCGATCTGCAGCGTTTGCGCATGACGGAACTCGCGCAGTAGATCCATCGCACGTTCGAGATCATTCGCCGGGGTCGTCTCCATACGCCGTTGCAATTCGGTGGACAGTGTTGCTCTATCGAGACTGACTTCTTGACCAATAGGGTTGAGTAGCTCATCAAGCATCACCGGGTGACGACCAATCCAATGGGCGATCCAGGAACTTTGACTAATCAGATTTACCAGTTGAGAAAGAGCAAGTGCGTTCTCGCTCAACAGGGACAGATAAGCGGCGCGACGTCCGATTGATTCGATCACCCCAACCAAACGGGCAAACGTAGTAAATTGGTCGGATTGCTGTGCACACGCTTGAATAGCTAGCGGCATTAGGCAGTCCATACGCGTGCGACCAGAGGTAGAAAATGCGGTATAGAAAGCGCTGCCGCGAAGGTTCTGGCATAGGTTGAGCAAGCGGCTGGGCTCCGTGTAGCCGATGCGTTGCAATAGTCTTTCAGCGCTCGGCCTTTCTAGATGGCCTAGCCACAGGTCTGCCAATTCGGCCGTTTCGCTGTCCGCATCAGGTTCCGGTGCAAAGACCATTTGAAAGCATTCATGTACCGCTTCAGTGTGCGCACACAGTTGGGTATGAAAACCCGCCCAATCGGAATATCCCATTGCGGTAGCAAGGCGCAGCCTATGCAGATCATCTTTGGGTAGTTGGTGAGTTTGTTGGTCGTCGATCATTTGCAATCGATGTTCTGTACGCCGCAGAAAACTATAAGCCGAATGCAAAGTATCCGCTTTCGGCTTGTCTATGATCCCGAGGTCCACCAGTGTCTCCATCGCTTGCCACAGCCGATTGGTTTGTAGTCGGGGTTCGCGACCCCCTCGAATCAACTGGTAACTCTGGACGATAAATTCGATTTCACGAATGCCACCGGAACCGAGCTTCAGGTCGTCTAAACGATCATCAGTACGCAACGCCTTTTCGATCATCCGCTTCATGTCGCGGATCGCGTCAAATGCGCCGAAATCAAGGTATTTTCGATAAATGAATGGCCGTAATATTTCGAGCAACAAATCGCTGTTCCCGCCAGGGAGATCGAGTGCACGTGTTTTGATTAACGCATAGCGTTCCCAGTCACGTCCGTGCGTGGTGTAGTAGTGGTCCATGGCATCGAATGAAAGTGCAAGCGGCCCACTGGTGCCATTAGGCCTCAGCCTAAGATCAATGCGAAACACAAAACCCTCTTCGGTGAACGTTTCTAATAACGAAACCAGGTGTTGCCCGACTTTAATGAAGAATTCGTGATTACTGATTGGCTTCTCGCTCTGTGTGTTACCTGCTTCCGCATAAGCCAACACAAGATCTATGTCAGAGGAGAAATTAAGCTCTCTTCCACCGAGTTTTCCGAGGGCGAGAACGACCAGGCGGACGGGGTTACCGCTGATGCTGCCTATGGGTTCACCATGTCGTTGTGCGACTTGATAGTGTGCGCACGCGAGCGCTACCGAGACGGCATGATCTGCTACGGTTGAGAGTGTTTCGACAACTTCTTCAAGTTTTGCCCAACCTGCGAGGTCACGCCAACCGATGCGCACGAGTTCCGTACGGCGCCAGACTCGCAGAGTGCTGCCGACGTGTTGAGAATCGGCTGCGTGCCCGCGTAATGCAACGCACTGATTTTCTAGATGCCCATTTGATCGCGGTTCGAGAACCGAATCTGATCCAACGAGGGAAGCGAATAGTCCGGGTGTACGAGCCAGGCTGCGCCCGATATAGTCGCTGCCCGCGAGCACCTGGGGAAGGGACGTTAGCACGCTGTCTCCGGCCTCGTTGACAATGAGGGCATCAAGAGCTTGAACTGTGCCGGGTTGCTGTCGAATGGCCTGCCACCAGTTGGTGGCGATGGCATGAAGCGGTAGCGGCAATGCGGAAAGTGCCTGATTAAACCGGTGATTTGCCGGGTGTTGCACGAGAGTAAGTGTGGTGCGCGAGGAACGCCCTATCGGCTGATGGGTAGAACTGTACGCGCCAGCTCAACCCAATAAGCAGCGCCGATATTGAGGATATCGTCGTTGAAGTCGTAGTGCGGGTTATGCACCATGCAGCCGCCCGTCTCGCCAATTCCGTTACCGAGGAAGAGATAACAACCGGGTCGCTCGTGAAGCATCCAGCCAAAATCTTCCGAGCCCATGAGGGGGTCGATATTGGTGAAAACACGTTCAGGTCCGACGAGATTCGCCGCTACCTGTGAACAAATGTCTGTCTGTTCGTCATGGTTAACGGTCGCGATATCGCCTCGGACATACTGATACTCAGCGTCTACGCCACAGCCACTGGCAATACCCCGGGCGGTTTCGCCTAGCGCGCTTTCCAGCAGGTCACGAGTTTCATTTCTCAGGCACCGCACGGTTGCTCCCAGGGTGACCGAATCTGGGATTACGTTAATTGCGGCGCTTGCTTTGAACTGGGTGACGCTAATGACGGCAGAGTCCAGTGGGTCGACGCGGCGACTGACAATCGTATTCCAGGCATCAACAATGCGAGCTGCAGCGAGCACTGGATCACGACATAGGTGAGGGAAAGCACCGTGGCCGCCGACGCCTTGTACTGTTACATGGGCGGTATCCGCAGAAGCCATAAGGGGCCCCTTTCGGACTGCGAAGGTTCCCGCTTCAAACCCTGGCATGTTGTGCATACCAAAGACAGATTCGCAGGGAAATGCATCGAACAGACCTTCATCCATCATCCGTTTAGCACCATGCCCGCCCTCTTCGGCGGGTTGAAAGATGAAAAACACTGTGCCGTCAAAACTGGGGTCAGTGGATAAATGTTTCGCGGCGCCGAGCAACATCGCAGTGTGCCCATCGTGACCACACGCGTGCATTTTTCCATCGTGGAGAGAGCGGTGCTCAAAATGATTGAGTTCTTGCAGGTTCAGTGCGTCTAGGTCTGCGCGCAGGCCGATTGCGCGATTACCGCGGCCTGCCGAGAGGACACCGACAACGCCGGTCTCTGCAAGACCCCGGTGTACCTCGAGACCCATTTGCTCGAGTTCTTTCGCAACCAGATCGGCAGTCCTCGTTTCTTGGTAAGCTGTTTCCGGGTATTGGTGAATCTCATGTCGCCAGTGCACCATGTTTGGTTGCAGCGTAGAAAGTTGTTCAATCAAATTCATGTGTTCGTTCCAGTAGTCCCTGGTGGTAGGTTATGTCTGTTTGTTCCCGGGGTGGGTGGTGTAGAAGTCACCCTAGCGCAGCCGGTTGCCCGGGACAAGAAGCATCAGAATAAGCAATGACACCCTTCATCCATTGACGGCATAGGGACGCGGGTCGAGTGTGAGTGTGCGTCGATCGATCATTTGTGCAATGAGTTGGCCAGTGGCAGGTGCCATCGACATTCCCAGCATGTTGTGGCCCGCGGCAACGTAAACGTTGTTAGCAATCGGGCAAGGCCCGATTCGCGGCAAGCCATTTGGAGTCATTGGCCGCCATCCACACCAAGGCGCTTCAGTTGGATCTTCCTCCAGTTTCTGTAGGTACTGTCGTGCGCCTGACTTGAGGGCTTGCAACCGATCAGGGTTCAGGCGGTCATCGTATCCGGAAAATTCCATGATTGAGCCGATTCGCAAGGCAGTGTCCATTGGAGTGGCAACAACATTGTGATCGACAAAATGCACAGGCAATGCCGGGCATAGCTCTGGCCGTCGCATAGTGAGGGAATAGCCCTTGCCCGGCTGAATGGGGAGACGGCAACCTAGCTGGCTGGAAAGTTTTGGGGTCAAGGCACCGGTGGTAAATACGAAATGGTCGGCTGCCACGTCACCGCTTTGGGTGATCAAATGAGTTGCAGTAGAGCCGCTTGTTGCCAGGCCAGTGACTTCGAGGCGTTCTACAATGGTGGCACCTCTCTCATTCAATGAGTCGCGCCAACTCTGCAACAGTCGATCTGGTCGCAGATGCGCATCACCCGGGTAGTACCAGCCGCCAGCAAGACCGCTTCGCAGGGCCGGTTCAAAGTCCGTTAATTCCTCACCTTCTAGTCTTTGCCCGCTCAGTGAGAATTCCTTCGCCATTAACGCCTGTTTGCGGTCGTGAGTGGCCAGCGTCTTCTGCGTTAGAAAAACATGGAGATTGCCTTCGGTATGCCATTCGCATGCTAGGTCAAAGCGTGTTATCAGTTCTTCATAAAGGTGTCGCGACTGGTTGAGTAACGCATGGTTGGCACGACAGGCATCTAACATAGACCGCTTTGTACAGTGTCGAGAAAATTGGTAAAGCCAGGTTAACAATGGCAAATCCAAGCGGGGTTTGATAAAGACGGTTGTCTCGCCGCGTAACCAGGACAACACGGCGTGTCGCACTGCTCCAGGTTCGGCCAGCGGTGCGATGTGACTTGGGCAGATGTTGCCACAGTTGCCTGACGAACATTGGCTACCAAAATCGGCTCGGTCCAGGATGGTGATTTCGTATCCTAGTTCCGTGAGGAAATGGGAGCAGGCCGCACCGATAACACCACTGCCGACAACCACGACGCGACGGCGTGGGTTCGATGTCAACGGATACCAGCCTTGAATGGATCGTCCGGGTCGAGTTGCAGGGTGGATTCTGCAGTGACATAGGCCCACCCGGTAATCTCGGGCAAAACGCGTGGACCGTCCCATGTTCCGCATACTTCAAAGACACTTCCGACGATGCTTTGCTGGCGCCAGGTTTGGCCTGCCTCGAGTTCGCCATCGGCCATCAGGCACGCCACCTTGGCACTGGTTCCGGTTCCACATGGGGATCGATCGTAGGCACCACTGGGGCACAACACGAAGTTTTGGCTATCCGCGCCATTTTGCCCTGGCCCATAGAGTTGAATATGGTCGATTTCACCGCCATCTTCACCCGTAAGACCTTGTCGGGCCAGCTCGGAGCGAATGCCTCCAGCAAATCTTTCCAGATTGGCCACGTTATCCAGTGCAACCCGAAGATTATGGTCGCGGACCAGGAAAAACCAGTTTCCACCCCACGCAATATCACCGGTCACACGCCCTACTCCGGTGATGGTCAGTTCGACCTCGGACTGATAGCGGTAACTGGCGACGTTATTTACGCTGACTTTTGCTTTGCCATGCATGTTAATCAGGACCTCGCCAACCGGCGTTTCGATACGATGCTGACCAAGCTTAATACGACCCATGTGCAGCAGTGATACCCCCAGCCCGATCGTGCCGTGGCCACACATGTTAATCACTCCGGCACTGTTGAAGTAAATAATCCCGGTTGCCGCTTCGGGGTTGACAGGTTGGCACAGTAATCCACCAACCCACACATTGCTCGCTCGTGGCTCGCTAATGACGCTTGAGCAGAAATCACCAAACTGATGGCTCAATATTTGGCGGCGTTCTTTCATCGAGCCGGTTCCAAGATCAGGGCCACCTTCGATGATAATTCTAGTGGGTTCCCCGCCCGTGTGTGAGTCGATGACTTTGACCTGCTTCCATTGTTTTTCAGACATTTGAGAGTCCTTAGCCAAGGGTTGAATCGCCGGGCGTTGCATCATCTCCGCACTTATTGACGAATCCTGTGCGTTGCCAGGTTTTGATTATCGGATCATAGTAGGACATTGTCTGAATAAACTGAAAAATAGTTTCCCCAATTCTTTCGACTATGCCAGATCCATTTAAGTTCTCTAAGCCGCGGTCGCGCTATGCTGTTGTTGGCCATCCGGTGAGTCACAGCAAGTCGCCTAGCATCCACCGTGCTTTTGCGGAACAGTGTACTGTGACCATGGAGTACGAAGCTATCCAACTCGATTTAGGTGGGTTCGCTCAGGGTGTTCGAAATTTGCAGGCGGCAGACTTTGGTGGTGCGAACGTCACACTGCCATTCAAGGAACAGGCGAGACGTATCGCTGATCGACTTTCACCACGCGCTACGATTGCTGGTGCTGTCAACACATTGAAGTTTGCTGATGACGGTGGTATCGAGGGTGACAACACAGACGGTGCGGGCTTAGTTGTTGACCTTATTCAGAACATCGGTATTTCTCTTGCTGGGACTCGTTTGCTTGTTATCGGGGCTGGTGGGGCTGTACGTGGGATTCTGGAGCCGCTGTTGGGCGCTGGTGTGGCGGGTGTAACGTTGGCAAATCGGACACATGAGAAGGCCGAACGTCTCGTGCAGGAGTTTTCTAGTTACGGTTTGGTTGAGGCTTGTGTGTTGGCAAAGGTGGGTCAGTTTCCGTTTGATCTCATCATTAATGGGACGGCCGCAAGCTTGGAGGGAGAGTTACCGGCCCTTCCCAGCACAGTGTTCGCCAAAACGACACTTGTTTACGACCTTGCTTACGCAGATCAGTTAACGCCGTTTTTGTCTTTAGCTAAAAGTGCGGGGGTGGATCGTATTGCTGATGGTTTGGGCATGCTCGTAGAGCAGGCAGCAGAGTCCTTTGCCATTTGGCACGGTATTCGGCCTGACACCGCAAGGATCCTGGCCGATTTGGGCGATCACGCGTGATTTCACTGATGCGCCTTTGTCGGCCAGCCCGCTAGGTGGTGTTGTATTAAGTCAGACAATGCTTGTATGTGGTCTTGGTTATCGTTGAGACACGGTATATAACGAAATGACTGCCCACCCGCGTTAATGAAGACATTGCGCAGTTGCTCTTTAACTTCTTCTAGTGTTTCAAGGCAATCTGCAGCAAATCCAGGACAGATAACGTCAACACTGGATACGCCTTGGTCAGGTAATGCTCGCAAGGTCTGGTCGGTATACGGCTTCAACCATGGAGTGCGGCCGAAGCGGGATTGAAAGCTCAGGCGCCACGCGTTTTTTTCAAGGCCCAGCTGCTTTGCCAAGGCTGACGCGGTTTCATGACACTGACTGAAATAGGGGTCTCCTTGTTCGTGGTAGCGTTGTGGGGTGCCGTGGAAGGAAAACAAGATTAACTCGTTGCGCCCGTGCGTTTTCCAGTGTGAATCGACCGATGCACTCAGCGCTGACAGATAACCTTTGTTCAGATGGTAATCGTGTATCAACCGCAGTTCAGGAATGTTGCGCCACGTCATTAATTCTTTTGCTACTGCATCAAAAACTGAAGCCGTTGTCGATGAGGAGTACTGGGGATACAGCGGAACCACTAGAAGATGGTTAATACCGGAAGCCGCCATGTTGCGCATTGCTGATTGCAAAGAAGGTTGACCGTAACGCATTCCAAGATGTACTGAAACAGTGTCGCTATAGTGTTGATGGATGTGTTTCTGGACCGCGGTTACCTGTTGATGTGTGATGAGAGCAAGCGGTGAGCCATCCGGTTGCCAGATTGTTTGGTAAGCAGCTGCACTACGTTTTGGTCTGAGACGCAGAATGACACCATGAAGAATGGGACACCAAACCCAGCGAGATAACTCGATCACACGGCGATCATGGAGAAATTCTGAGAGAAAGGATCGTACGGCACCAGCGTCCGGCCGATTCGGTGTGCCAAGATTAACCAGAAGTACGCCCGTCTTATCATCCTGATCGGCGGCGACACCCAATTGATACGCTGTCATTAAGTTTTAGCCTGATCGTTCAGTCAATTGTGTCACAGGGGAGCTACCAAGCCGAGTGGCGAGTAGACAAAAAAAGGGGGTGGCAGTTAACTGCCACCCCCGATTTCCTTAGACAACTGGGTCTTAAATCCAGCCGCTGAAGTTAGCGTTTCGCCTTCTTCTTAGCCGCTTTTTTCTTCGTCGCTTTCTTTGCTACCTTCTTCTTGGTAGCTTTCTTCTTAGTCGCTTTCTTCT
>DUBL01000027.1 GCA_012960345.1 Gammaproteobacteria bacterium
GCTCTCAGGTTGGGCCAAGTGTGGCCTAAATAATACCGTCAACAGTACGAACAGAATGGGCACAAGCATGTAGACACAGTGTGCAAAAACAAGATGGCACAGTAGTTACCCATATCACAGTTGTGTGATGTCGTCACCTTTTGTAGCGGCAGGTAGTGCTACGTCTGCGAGTGCAATGGCCGATGGAGCCGCCAACCTAGTATTCGGCGCTAGCGCACTCGGTGGCGGCTACTCCGATTTTTTCACGGGTGCGATTGATGATATCCGGATTTGGGATGACGTGAGGACTGTAGGGGAGATTAATGCTAACAAGAAGGTCGCTTTGCGCGGTGACGAAGAAGGGCTTGTCGGATATTGGAAACTGGATAACACGCTGACTGATTCTGCAGGTCTTGGTAGTGGCGACGGGGTTGCTAACAATGGGACATATAAAAATGCAGATGCCACGGTGTCAGCCGCTACTTTAGTAAGCAATAGTACGTTTATTGCGTCGACGGCGGGGGATGGGGACCCGATTGTTTTGGATCTTGACGGCAATGGAGTGGAGTTGGTCGGTCGTGACGCGGGTGCCCGTTTTGATGTCACTGGAGATGGAACAACAGACGCCACGGGCTGGATGGGTTCTGGCGAGGGCTTACTCGCGTTGGATGTCGATGGCGATGGCGTGATCAACGGTATGAGTGAGGTGTTCTCGGATGCATTTGGTAGTGGGTATTCTGATTCACTGACTGCGCTAAAGAGTCTAGACAGCAATGCAGATGGGGTGATCGACGCAAGTGATGACCGTTTTGATGAGATTGTCGTTTGGCGGGATGGAGATTCTGACGGTGTGAGTGGCGCAGGCGAGATGAGTAGTCTTTCCGATCACGCCATCGCATCAATTGATCTTTCTGCTGAGACAACGTATGAGACCAGTGCAGCAGGTCACGTCGATGCTCGCGGAACCTTTGTTTATGACGACGGAAGTGTTGGCGAGTATGTAGAGGCGACTTTTGCGTTTACAGATACGGCGATTGTTGGTGCGACTGCGGACGACGTCGGAGAGGCAGAGGCAGAGCCTTTTATCGTTGATGTTAGCTCCAGTCCGATTGCTGTTGATGCGGTGGTGGCGACCGAAACAGCCAGTGTTTTGGTAGAAGAAGAGGTGGAAAGCGAGGCAGCCGGGGATAGCCATCTGGCTGAGTCAAGTAGCGGAGTGGCCGCGACGCTCGCCGCCGCGGCACCGACCGAGAGTGTTCCAGTTTCTGTGGTCGAATCTGAACCGGAATCCGTGCTGGAAGAAGAGATTGATGGGTACGTCGTTTATTCGACCACCGCTGTGGCGGCTGTTGCTGTCATCGAGCCAGTTTCCCTAGCAGCTTGAGATTCTTTCCTATGGCATCTGTTAATATTCTCCTTCAGCGTCTACTGATCAAATGCAAGGCATCGCGTTGGCCATGAGTCAGATCAATATCTTTAAGCATGCGAGTGTTCGCGCTGGCGCCATTGCGCTGGCTATGGGTGTGGTGCTTGTCGGTGCGATTCAAGCAAGCGAGGCCCCGCGTACGATTACTGGTTTAATCGATTCCGCATCACGAGGTCTAATCACTGCTGAGCCGGTTGCCGTTAGTTTTGGCACGCAACACCGTGAACAACGGGTACGCGAACTCCTCAACACCATACCTCGGATGTTGTTTGCCCAGTCCTCTAGTGGAACGGCTAACGACGGGGATGCAGGGTCTGTTCATGGCACGATCATGGCGCTCGATCAGTCCAACGTGGCGGGTTTAGCGGAACTCCTGCGCACGATGATGGCCAATCAGCCGCGGTACCAGGCGGCGGTTGCCAGCGTCAGTTCGGCCCGTGAAAGTTACAAAGGGGCCTGGAGTGCATGGATGCCAACGGTCGATCTAACCATGAATGGTGGCAACGAAAGAATCCAGAATCCTGACGCGGATGATACGGATTTTGAGTTCTATGAAGGGGATGTATCGTTAACTCAGTTGATGTATGACTTTGGCGGCACCAATGCAACGATCAAGAATTCCCGACTGAGTTTGAGTAACGCGGATATCCAAGCGAACATGACGCGGCAAGGGTTGATTCAGGAAGGGTTGAGCACGTTGCTGAATCTTTACCGCACGAAGCGGTCAGCCGGATTTGCCAAAGCGTCAGAAAAACAGTTCGAACGATTAGTGGCGTTCCAGCAGGCCAAAGTTGACAGTGGCGGTGGTGTGGCATCGGATGTCGCACAGGCACAAGCCCAGCTGGCACGTGCACAGGCGCGGACGGTTCAGATGCAAGGCCAGGTAGCACAGATGGAAGCCCTGTTCATTAATCTTTTTGGTAGCGAAGCGGAAGATGATGTCCCGGTGCCGCGTCTTAGCATTGAAGATCGTCTGCCGACGACACTGGAAGACAATATCGAGCAGGTGTTAGGCGGTAACTTTGGCTTGCGATTGGCTAACGCCTCGGTCATGGCGGCGAAGATTACAGAGACTGAAAAACGCGCGGCGTTGTATCCAAAGGTTCAGTTTAAAGCGGACTTTAAGTACAAGCATGATGTCGGCGGTGTTAGCGATAAGAAAGAAGAGCGCCTCGTTAAGTTTGAGTTGACTTACCCGTTGTTTGATGGATTCAAGAACCTGACCGCCTATCGTTCGAGCCGATACGGAACCATTGGCGCGCAGAAAGGTTTAATTGATACCAAGCGCGGTATTGAACAACAGGCCCGCGGTGTATGGGCGCAGTACCAGATGCAAAAGGCCAATGTCGAAGCTATTCGGTCCCAGGCACAGCGCACTGCTGAGTTTTTGGAATTGGCAAGGAAGGAGCTAAAACTGGGCAAGCGACCTTTGCTTGAAGTGCTCGCGGCAGAGGTGCAGCATATCGAGGCATTGAACGGGACGCTGTCGGCCATGGTTGACTTCGCGTTGGCGCAGTACAACCTGCTTAATCTGAAGGGTCAGTTAGAGATCGAGAACATCGCGCTGTAAGGTTTCGGCGGCGCGGGGCGGCGTCATGCCGTCAAAGACTCCCCTCCCTGGTGGCAAATCCTGACACAACCACGGCTCGCTTAGAGGCAAAGCCAGAAGGATTCGGCTCTGTACTGCGCACGGCCTTAGCAAGAGGCGTTGTCCGTCGAGCGCTGTTCCTGTCGTTTTTTATCAGTGTTCTTGGCTTGGTAACGCCTATTTTCGTATTGCAGGTCTACGATCGGGTGATTTTCCATGCCGGCCTGTCAACGCTTTATGGGCTCGTCGTGGGGGTTGTGCTCGCTGCTGTTTTTGATTATGTGTTAAAGCAGTATCGTGCGCGCATTTATCAATCGCTTGGTGTGCGACTCGATGTAGTTACCACCGAAGCTTTGTTTAAGCGTCTTTTGCACCTGCCCCTAGCCGAGTTAGAGCGACAACCGTCTGCACATTGGCAATCATTATTCCGAGATCTTGAGTTGGTCCGGGCCCGTTTTGCAGGCCCGATTGCTTTGTTGCTGGTCGATCTACCTTTCGTATTGCTCTCTGTTGCACTGATCCTTGTGATTGCGGCACCGCTCGGTTGGGTGATCGCGGTCATTGTGGTCGCGTTTTTACTACTGGCTTGGGCATCATCGCGAAAGGCCAAGATGCGTGCGGGAGAGGAGAAGCAGGCCCAGTTATCTCGAGATGGGCAGGTCACCGAGTTTGCCAGCGCGCGCCAAGTGGTTAAGGCGCAGGTGCTGGACGAAACAGTCACTAGACGGTGGCGTGAAGCGCAGCACCAGTCGATTGAGGCAACGCTGCAACGTTCAGTGTCGACCGATCGTTACCGTGATTTAGGCCAGATGTTAGCCCAGGGTGCAACCATTTTGATGGTAACCGTCGGAGCGCTCGCCATCCTTAACCAGGAAATGACCATGGGGGCGTTGATTGCGGCCAATATGTTAAGCGGTCGAGTGACGGGGCCTCTAAACATGTTGGTAGGACAGTGGCGGACTCTGGTCGCTTACCGCCAGGCGCGGGCGCGCCTGGATGCGCTTTTTCAATCACCGATCGAGAAATCAGGCGGCAGCGTCCCACTGGCGGAGTCCAAGGGCGAACTCGAGATTCAGCATCTTCAGTTTCGTTATCCCGGTGCTGTTAACGATGTTCTGGTGGCTCTCAATGGCCGAGTTGGTCCCGGTGGTTTACATGGGTTGGTGGGGCCGAACGGCAGTGGCAAGACGACCTTGCTCAAAATTCTGGCAGCGCTTTATGAGCCGAGCGAGGGACGGGTTTTGTTGGACGGGGCCGATGTCGCGCAGTTTGCACGTCGCGATTTAGCGCAGTGGATTGGTTATCTACCACAGGCTGTGCAACCCTTTGCCGGCACCATTCGCGAGAACATCACCATGGCTTGGCCGCAGGCTACGGACGACGATGTGCGTCGGGCGGCGGGCCGGGCCTACGCGTTGGAGTTTATTCATGACCTGCCCGATGGTTTCGACAGTCAAATGGGTGAGTTTGGATTGAAGTTATCGGCGGGGCAGCGGCAACGGATTGCATTAGCGGGGGTCTTGGTACGGGACCCGCCGATTTTGTTGCTGGATGAACCGACTTCTGATCTTGATCGTGAGGCTGAAGCAGGTCTGCGCGATGAGTTACACGCGTTATCTCGACACGGTCATACGATATTGATTGTGACCCACAGTGCCGTTTTGCTCAGCGTTTGTGATGGCATCATTGCCCTGAGAAAGGATGGCCGATTGCGGGCAGCCGGTTCAGCCGGTGACGTGCTGCCTGAGCTGGGCCTGGTTCGAACAGACGGGGCCACCGAGTGATGGTTGATCCTCAGGTCATGTTACAACGTCACGGTACGCCGGTATTACCACCGATGGCAATCATTGTCATGGTGTTGCTTACGTTGTTTGGGTTTTGGGCGCATCACACTGAACTCGATCAGATCGTTATTGCAATGGGTAAGGTGGCTCCACGAGGCGAGGTCAAGGTCATCCAGCATCTTGAGGGTGGCATCATTGAAACATTCCACGTAGAAGAGGGAGACCACGTTGGTATCAACGATCCATTGGTTACGTTGGATCTGGCCGGTCGCGGCATCAATGAGCAAGAGTTGCAGGTTAGATTGAATCATCGGCTGCTGGCCCGCGTTCGCCTGGAAGCAGAGGCCAGTGGTCATGTGTTGCGTTTTCCCGAGGGGTTGGTTGAATTGCGGCCAACCCAGGTAGCCGCTGAGAAAAGCGCGTATGCAGCCCGCGCAACTGAACTCAAGAGTGCGCTGTCGGTACTTGATCGGCAGAAAGAGCAGCGCATTCGCAAATTGTCGGAATTAAAAGCAACCCGTTCCTCGCTCGAAAAGAGTCTTGATCGCCGCCGCCTTGCTAAGGCGCGTCTTGAGGGAGAGGCACTCGGGAAGCAGCCGGTATTTCCCAAGGCGATCGCGGCGCGCCGGCCCGCGCTTCTGAAATCGGAGCTGGCAGCGTTTGATGCACACCAGAAAGAACTCAAGAGCGCGCTGTTAGTACTTGATCAGCAGAAAGAGCAGCGTGTCCGGAAATTGTTGGAATTAAAAGCGACCCGTTCCTCGCTCGAGAAGAGCCTTGATCGTCGCCGCCTTGCTAAGGCGCGTCTTGAGGGAGAGGCACTTGGGAAGCAGCCGGTATTCCCTAAGGCGATTATGGCGCGTCGGCCCGCGCTTTTGAAATCTGAGTTAGCAGCCTTTGAGGCGCACCAGAAAGAACTCAAGAGTGCGCTTATTGTTCTAAAGCGCCAACAGGGACAGCGGCTCAGCAAAATTGAAGAACTTAAAGCCAGTCGAGATTCGGTCACTCGCAGTCTAGCGTTTGATCGCAAGGAGCTCGTGGTTCAGGAGAAACTCTACAAAGAGCAGTTGTCGTCGCAATTGGAGCTGATTGCCGCGCGTCAGAAAGTTGAAGACAAACGGGGACAACTGCAGGTTATCAAACGTGCAATTTTGACTCAGCAGGCAGAGCACAAAGAACTGGCGGCGCGGCGGGATGAGACGGTGGCGCGATTTCGGCGCCAGGCGCGGGACCAGGCGGCTGCCAATGAAGGGGAGATTCTGGCAGAGCACCTGGGGCAACTCGAAGTTGTCAAACGAACGATGGACACCATGCGCGCCGAGTTTGACGAATTTGATGCGCGCTTTGACGAAACCATTGCACGATTCCGAAGTCAGGCGCGGGACCAGGCGGCTAACAATGAAGGGGAGATTCTGGCAGAGCACCTGGGGCAACTCGAGGTAGTCAAGCGAACGATTGACACCGTTCGTGCCGAGTCGGACGAATTTGACGCTCGCTTCGACGAAACCATTGCACGTTTTCGTCGCAGGGCACGCGACGAGTCAACAGCGAACGAAGCAGAGATCTCGGCCCTCACTGAACGTTTGAATGTTGCTTCGGCGCAACAGGGACGAGCCGTGATTCGAAGTCCCATCGAAGGGGAGGTGAAAAATTTTCGGTATCACACCGTGGGCGGGGTGGTCGGGGCTGGGGAGGCGATCCTTGAGATCGTTCCGTTACTGGAGCAATTGGTGATTGATTCGAAATCAGCACCAGCCGACCGCGGGCTGATTCGGGCTGGGTTGGCGGCGGAGGTGAAACTAACCGCTTATGATTTCCTGCGTTATGGGAGTCTTTATGGTGAGATTTCTCATGTGGCATCGGACACCAGTTTCGATGAGGCCATGGGCCCCTACTATCGAGTGGTGGTAACTACCGAGCAGGGCTATATCGGTGATGACGCAACACAACATCAGATCACTCCGGGCATGGATGCAATTGTGGAAATCAAAGTGGGTACGCAAACGGTGTTGCAGGCGCTGATCCGTCCGGTGGCGCGGGTGTGGAGTGAGGCGATGCGTGAGCCCGGCTGATGTGGTCATTAATGCAGGCCAGTGCGAAAATACCCAGCGGTAGAGTAATCCTTCAGTACCGGACCGGTAAATTCCAGGACAGTCATCCCCATGTCAAATCATCGTAAAAACATCATGGTAAAAACGGCACAACGCTATGTTGATGCCGGTACATTCAGTGGCATTGAATGGCAGGTTCAACACCGCGGTGCCTTGTGCCATTCGGGGAGTGTTGGACGTGCGGGGTGCGATTCGTCGGCCCCCATACCGAATCAGGCAATTTACCGAATCTACTCGATGACCAAGCCGATTGTGGCTGCCATGGCAGTTATCCTGCTGCAGGAGAATCGACTGCACCTATTCGATCCGGTGGCTAATTTCATTTCCGGATTTAAA
>DUBL01000028.1:0-5533 GCA_012960345.1 Gammaproteobacteria bacterium
CTACTTCTGCTACTCCAACCGCACACTCAACGGCCTCGGCGTCGCCCTCGCAGGCGATGCGGTGGGGTACTACGCCGAGTAAAGCTCATGCCTACTTCAATGGAGAGTTTCCAAAAGACCGTCACGCTTCCAGATGATGTCCGGGAGACCCTGGGGCGGCTGGTGGTCAATCGACGGGGGGAGGATCCTCAGTCCTATATGGTGACTGAGGCGGTTGTCGGGCATGTCTCACCGGGGCAGCGGTATCGGTTGGACGCGGATTGTCTGGTTCCGGTCGAGAGATCGGAGGAACTGGACACCCTCCCGATTGAACCGGAGGTGCCGCCTCATGTGCGGTGCGGCGGGAGTTGGGAGGCCGTCGAGACGGTCGAGTCCCAACAGGCTAACGCTCTTGGTGGGCTGGGCACCTTGACCCTGGACGAATCGGAACTCAGAATTCCTGAAGCACCGCCGACACCGGAATTTCTTGCCTTTTATGGTGCAAGTCTGGTTAGGGTTGGTGATTCTCTGACATTTGAGAGCAGCCACAATCTCCCTGTGACTGTAATGAATATCGGTCCAACTTATGTTGAGGATTATCTTCACGTTGAGGGTAGGGGCAGTGGTTCATTCATTGAATACCATGATCGTCCACACCTGCACATGCCCCTCGATCCAAAGGCTCGTGGCCATCTTCTGTTCGGTCGTTCGGAAGGAGCGGATTACATGTTATCCGCATTTCCAATCCCCTTTGGGTATGCGATCTACACAAAACCTTTTGCACTGCATGCGGACCCATACCTCGTTGGTCGCTATCTGGTGATCTACTCAATTACTGAGGATTACTCCACCGTTGTGTTCCGGACGCAAGCAGATGAGATGGTTAGGGTTCGTATCACGGGGAGTTGAGCCTTTGCTGGGAAGTCCAGTCCAAGATGACTTTCCCGGATTGTCCGGAGCGCATCGCGTCAAAGCCTGCCTGAAACTCAGCAATGGGAAAGTGGTGGGTGATGACGGGTGAGAGGTCGAGGTGGCTCTGAAGCATGCTTCCCATCTTGTACCACGTTTCAAACATCTCCCGTCCGTAGATGCCTTTCAGCTTGAGTCCCTTGAAGATGATTTGGTTCCAGTCGATGCGGGTGTCCTTGGGCGGAATCCCCAGTAGCGCCACGTTTCCGCCGTGGTTCATTTTCTCCAGCAATTCATCGAACGCCTGCGGATTCCCGGACATTTCCAGCCCCACGTCAAAGCCCTCCGTCATTCCCAACTCCTCCATGACGGCATCGAGCGCTTCTTCGGAGACGTTGACGGTGCGGGTCGCGCCCAGCTTCTTTGCCAAGTTCAGGCGGTAGTCGTTGACATCCGTGATCACGACAAAACGCGCCCCGGCATGGCGGGCAATCGCGGCGGCCATGACGCCGATGGGACCGGCACCAGTGATCAGCACATCCTCGCCGACCAAATCGAACGAGAGTGCCGTGTGCGCCGCATTGCCGAAGGGATCGAAGATGGAGGCCAAGTCGTCGCTGATGGCCTTCGGAATCTTGAAGGCGTTGACCGCAGGCAGACAGAGGTATTCCGCAAAGCACCCCGGACGGTTGACTCCGACTCCGACCGTGTTGCGGCACAAATGGCGTCGTCCGGCCCGGCAGTTGCGGCAGTGCCCGCAGGTGACATGCCCCTCGCCGGAAACCCGGTCACCCCGTTCGAGACCCCGGACCTCCACCCCGATCTCTTCGACCACGCCGACGAACTCATGGCCAACCGTCATGGGCACGGGAATCGTCTGCTGCGCCCACTCGTCCCAGTTGTAGATGTGGACATCCGTGCCGCAGATGGCGGTTTTGGAAACCCGGATCAGAATGTCATTGTGCCCGATTTCTGGAACGGGGGCTTCGCTCATCCAGATGCCCTCCTCTGGTTTTAGCTTCATGAGGGTTTTCATGAGGTTGCTCTTCCGAAGGTTGCCCAAGATTTATACCGAGAGTGGCCAAAAGTTGCGTTAGTTGAAATACTCACCCGTGCGCAGTTACTCCCACAAGATCAGTCGATCACCCCCAGTTCCCGCCCCACCTTGGCAAAGGCGGCGATGGCGTGGTCCAGGTGTTGCGGTTCGTGCGCGGCGGATATTTGGGTGCGGATGCGGGCCTGCCCTTCCGGAACCACCGGATAGGAGAAGCTAATAACATAGATGCCCTCTTCCAACAACCGCTCCGCCATGCGCTGGGACAGCACCGCGTCGCCGAGCATCACCGGAATGATGGGATGCTCTCCGGGAACCAGAGTGAAGCCGAGTGCGGTCATGCGTCGGCGAAAAGAGCCGCTGTTCTCCCGCAGCTTTTGACGAAGGTCTCCGCTGGACTCCAACAAGTCAAGGACGGTCAGCGACGTGGCGGCAATCATGGGGGCCAGCGAGTTCGAGAAGAGGTAGGGGCGCGAGCGTTGCCGGAGCCAGGCGATCAGTTCGGCCCGTCCGGAGGTGTAGCCGCCGGACGCACCGCCGAGTGCCTTGCCGAGGGTTCCCGTGAGGAGGGCGATTCGTCCCATCACGTTCCGGAACTCGTGGGTGCCTCGTCCGTGTTCTCCGAGGAATCCGACCGCATGGGAGTCGTCCACCACCACTAGGGCGTCATGGCGTTCCGCCAGATCGCAAACGGCTTCGAGATCGGCGATGATGCCGTCCATGGAAAACACGCCGTCCGTGACCACCAAGCGGTGGCGGCAGTTTTGGGCCTCTTGCAGTTTTGCCTCCAAGTCCGCCATCTCGTTGTTGGCGTAGCGCCAGCGTTTTGCTTTGCAGAGGCGGATGCCATCAATGATGCTGGCGTGGTTGAGCGCATCACTGATGATGGCGTCGTCCGGACCCAGCAGGGTCTCGAACAAACCGCCATTGGCGTCGAAACAGGACGAGTAGAGAATCGTGTCCTCCGTGCCGAGAAATTCGCTGATGCGCCGTTCGAGTTCCTTGTGGACGGTTTGGGTTCCACAAATGAAGCGCACGGAGGCCATGCCGAACCCGTAGCGGTCCAAACTCGTTTTGGCCGCCTCAAGCAGGCGGGGGTGGTTGGCGAGTCCGAGGTAGTTGTTGGCGCAGAAGTTGACCACTTCCCGGCCCTCCGCCACGGCCACGGCGGCTTGCTGGGGGCCGTGGAGAATCCGCTCGTCCTTGTAAAGCCCCTGCTCCCGCAAGCGGTCGGTTTGTTGCCGCAAATCTTCCAGAAGCGTGGTCATCCTGAGTTCCTTATTTGTGAGGTCACTGCCGAGCAATGGAATTTGGTGGAGCCGATCCTTCCGGGAAATGTACCACGATGTCGGCCTCCAAGCAAAGCCAGACGTAGCAGTGCCGGAGGGGACACCTCCGGCGAACACTCTTTGCTTGAAAATCCCTGACCTGAAAGAGTATAAGATGTGTGGACAAGAATCACCCGTTCCCGAATCAACTCTGGATCAAATACCTTCAGGACTTACGCAGAATGGCTCCCATGCTTTGCGGGGCAGAACGTGGACGCAAAGCATGGGAGCCATTTTGCGTAAGTCCTGACCTTAACGAGAAGGTACGCAATAACGAGCCAATAAGCCGAAGATGCCCGACCGACAAAACCACCTCCTGATCGTGATGGCCGACCAACTCACGGCCCTCGCGCTTGGCTGCTACGGACACCGCGAGGTGAAAAGTCCCCACATCAACCGCTTGGCGGCTGAGGGGGTTTTGTTCGAGTCGGCCTACAGCAGCAGCCCGCTTTGCACTCCGGCCCGCTACGCCTTCATGACGGGGCAGAACATTTCCCAATGCGGGGGCTACGACAACGCGGCCTACCTGACTGCGACCATGCCCACCTTTGCGCACTACCTGCGGCTGATGGGCTACAAGACCTGTCTCTCCGGCAAGATGCACTTTGTCGGACCCGACCAGCTTCACGGCTTTGAGGAGCGCGTCACCACGGACATCTACCCCGCCGACTTTGGCTGGGTGCCGGACTGGACACGCCCGGAGGAGCGCATTGACCTGTGGTATCACAACATGTCGTCGGTGAAACAGGCCGGGGTTGCGGCGATCACTAACCAGTTGACCTATGACGACGAGGTGGGGCAGGCGGTGCAACGGGTGATTTACGATCATGCGCGAGGCGAGGATGAACGACCGCTTTGCTTGGTGGCCAGCTTCATCCATCCGCACGATCCCTACGCAACCCGCCAACAATATTGGGATTTGTACGAGGGTGCGGACCTTTCACTACCCACGGTTTCACGACCGCCAGCCGATCAGCAAGATGCCCACAATCGGCGGCTGGAAAAGGTGATCGCGCTGGATGCGGTAGACGTGAGTGACGAGGAAATTCTCAATGCCCGGCGGGCCTACTACGGCAACGTTTCCTATGTCGATGAATGGCTGGGACGCTTGCAGGCGACTTTGCACGAGTGCGGGATGGCGGAAAACACCACCATTCTCTTCACTTCCGACCACGGCGACATGCTGGGAGAGTTCGGCCTCTGGTACAAGATGTCCTTCCGGGAATGGTCCTGTCGCATCCCCATGATCGTGCATTGTCCGAATCGTTTCCAATCCCGTCGGGTGCCGAACCCCGTCGCGCAGGTGGACATGCTGCCCACTTTGCTCGATCTGGCCCACGAAAGCACCGGGGTCGAGGTTCCGGCCCCGATTGATCCGTTGCAGGGACGCTCACTACTTCCGTTATGTGAGGGGAATGCGGCCAATGATCCCAATTGCGCCATCAGCGAGTATTTGGCAGAAGGCACGGGAGCGCCCATGCTGATGATCCGTCGGGGCCGCTACAAGTTCATCACCTGCCCGACCGATTCGGATCAGCTTTTTGATTTGGAATTCGATCCCAGTGAAGTCAACAATTTGGTGGAGGCTCCGGAGGAGACCCGACGCCTCACGGAGTTTCAAGCTGAAGCCCGCCAGCACTGGGATGCCGAAGCTCTCCGAAAACGGGTGATTCGGGATCAGGAACGCCGCCGCCGGGTCCACGCGGCCTTGCGGATCGGTCGCTACCAAAGCTGGGACTTTGACCCCAAGCGGGACGCCTCCACGGAATACACCCGTAGCCACCTGGACCTGACCAAGTTCGACATCACCTCGCGCTTTCCTCGTCCCAAACCCTTCAAGCCGCGCTGAGATAAACGTGGCTTCCCAAGTACTTCAAGCCATTATCGTAGGCTAAGAGCCTGTTTGGAGTTCGCGATCCGGAGCCATTATACAAGAAGTCATTGTAACTATTAAGGTACTCAAATAATTGATATTACATGTAATTTTTTGATAATTTTTACAGTCAACCCCAAGGTGCCCCCTGACTGTTTTGCCTCGGCAGTTCAAGATTTTCGCGCAGATGCCAAAGATCGTAAATCCCCGCTTGGAAATCACAGCACTCCACGCCCGGAATGGTTCCCGCACAACCGGCCCGTAAGTTATCAATTAACTCCACCCCGTTGCGACCATTAAAGACCGTAAAGTGGTGACCAATCTTCTTCCATCAGCCGGCTAATGTAAGGAGACGGTCCTTCAGCCTTTAGGATTTGAATGCGCTGTGCA
>DUBL01000028.1:5543-11054 GCA_012960345.1 Gammaproteobacteria bacterium
TCATGGCCTGGTTGTCTAGGCCGATCCCAATGTATTCAGGTGCGTTCTGAATGCCGAGAGGCATATCCGATTTGCCTGCTGCCTGGGAAAAGAAATTAACCAGCTCGCTGGGTGTTGCGCCACGAACAGGAGGTGGTTGCATTACCCCCCAGGCGGTGCCTGATTCGTAGGCATGAGCAATCGCGCTTTGCTGACCTGACAATGTATTTTCTGTTAGCGTGACAGAAATCGGCACGCGCCCTGCGGCGTCCTCTATCGTCCATTCGACTAATTGGCGTTTTTCTTCGGTTGATAGCTTGTTGCATTCGCTTGCGAGGCCCCCGATTGCAAGGCCGTGAGCACCGGCGGCAATACTCGCATTCACCTGTTTTCGATGCGCGTTGCGATCTAATAAATTGTCACTGGTAAAGAAGGCATACAACATTGGATAAATGCCGCAGATATTCATGTCGCTGGTCATGTTCATCGTATGTGCCATTCCTCATTGAGTGGGATAGCGCCGACGAGTTCACCGTAGCCGGCCCCAGTCGTACCCCCAGGGTGAGGGCCGAAATAACGTGGGTCCTGGGGTGCAGATTGCGCCTGGTAGCGGATGTCACATGACAGGCGAATTCGTTGGTCCGGATCTACGTTGTCGAGTGAGCCGTGTAATAGATGCATACCAAAGACAACGATATCGCCAGGTTTCATGTGGCGAGTGAGGAGGCGGCTGGGTAGCTGCTCAGCCAATTCGATGGGGGTTTCCGACCAAGAGGCTTTCTTCTCTTTGTCGCGGGCCACGTCGAAACCTGCCAGGGCATCTGTTACGCGGGGATGCTGGTGACTTTTCTCCATGACAAAAAGTGGCCCCAGGTGAAGAGGAATATCACCGAAAGAGATCCACACTGTGACGACCTTGTCGGTCATCCGGGCAAAAAACCCCGAGTCGCTGTGGATCAAGGTTTGCCTGCCAAAGTTGGCGGCACGTAGAAATAGATAATCCTGTGGGATGCACGGTTCGTCTAACAGCACATCGCACAATTCATGTAGTGCCCGCGAATGTGTGACGCGGCGCAACGACCAGTTTTCTGAAATCTGACGCCAGAACTCGCCCAGGTCTGCGATATTCTCTCGTCGTTGACTGGTGCCGCTATAGATGCCATCACTCGGTATACCTCGAATCTCCCCAGCCTCATCAAGCTTTGTGAAAACGGCTTCTCGGATCGCCGCCACATTGTCTTTAGCGAAGAATCCAGGCAGGCAAACATAAGCATCATCTGCAAAACGTCGGCGAATTTCGGTGGGATCCGTGTCCAGTGCGGTTTCTCGCATGGGAGCGATCAATTGGTGTGGTGGTGTTTCACCTAACACTTTTACATTTTTACTCGCAAGATTGGTCATTGCCTTTGGGCTCAATTGGTTAGTCAGTGGTATCCCCTAAGCGGGATGTTCTTGAAAGCGTGCTCTTGCGGTTCCTGAAATCAGGCTGTAGTTCGAGGCCTAGGCCAGGTCCAGTCGGTGGGGTGATAAAACCGTTCTCCAAGGGTGGTAGCGTTGTCACAATGTCGGCATACCAGCCGTAGTAGAAGGCACGAACAATCTCCTGCACATAGGAATTCACGGTTGCCTGACAGAAATGTACGGAGGCCGTCAGGACGACGGGTCCATTGCAGTCGTGGGCCGCAACCGGTGTCAGGTAGGCGTTGGCCACGGCCGCACAGCGGCGAGCCTCGGTTAGGCCACCGCACCAGCCGATATCAAGTATCAGCAGGGAGAGGGCTCCAGTGTCGAGAAAGATTTTGAAATCTTCAGCGCCACCTCGTGTTTCACCCATCGCGATACGCGAGCGAACAGTGCGTTTCAATTCTCGTATCCCAACCGGATTGGTTAGAAAAACCGGGTCCTCAATCCAACGGACACCGATGTCGTCGAGCGCCTGGCAGATGATCAGTGATTCGGGAAGATTCCAGACCCCGTGCAGTTCGGCACTGACCTGCATACGATCTCCGTATTCTTTCTTGATTTCTTCAAATGGCCACAGGGCTTTCTTCAAGTCAGTTGGGCTGATGAACTGACCCTGGCTTGCTTCAGCAGCAAAATCGAACGGCCAGATTTTCATCGAATTGATGCCCATATCAAGAAGACTGCCAGCGAGACCGACCGGATCATTCAGGAAGCGGTGCAAATCCTCATAGTCGTCAGCTGCTGTCGGCGCCTGAATACCGAAGTTTTCGGTTGCACCGACTTTGGGACCTCGAACGTAACGGTATCCCGCGCAGGTGTTGTAGACGGGAATATTTTCTCGAATTCGACCCCCTAACAAAACCGACACCGGTTGGCCCGTTGCCTTGCCAAAGGCATCCCACAGGGCGATATCCAGTGCCGAGCGTGCTCGCAGTTCCACGCTGGCACCGACAAAACCGATGTACGGACGAGCGCGATAATGCACCGCCTCGATATCAATGGCGGACATTCCAAGGACATTGGGAGCCAGATTGGCGTGAATGTAGGCTTCTACGGATTCAGCGGCGTAGAAGGTTTCGCCGAGTCCCACGATACCCTCTTGGGTCTCTACTTCCAACCACAACATGTTGGGGTGGTCTTCTGACCGATAGGTTGTAAGCGCACTGATGGTCATGAGAAGGAAGTTCCTGATTGTTTTGAGACTTATACAAGTGAAGCAAAGATATCGAGAATATGCTTAGACATAAATCAGTCATCTAGAAGGCGCGGTCTCGTTGGGTGCGCTGGTTCTCGTAAATTGATCCTTGAAACGCGGCAGCAGGAAGTGGCATACGGACTGGCACAGCCTCAAGGCGCGCTGCGGTGCACTCTGATCCAGATATTAGATGGTTGGTAAAGGAGTGGAAGTCTGAAATACCCATGAGCGGCCAAGCATCGGCCGCCGTATAACTGATCAAAAGAAGAGGGCGAGGTTGTCCTGAGCGGTTGATGGCTGAGCCGTGCAGCGTGCGTACGTGATGGATGGTAATAGACCCGGCGGGGCCTATGAGGGGGACCGCATTTTTAATTTGATCTGCGACATCGCCTGCGGCGATCGCACCACAGAAAGCGCCATCGGCATGATGGTCATAGACCGGGCCACGATGGCTGCCGGGTACCACCATGAGAGGGCCATTGTCTTTGGTCAGATCTTCTAGTGCCACGCCGACAGCCAGAACGGCATCGTTGGTGTGAGGGTAGAAAGCCCAATCCTGGTGCCATTCAACGGCCGCACCGAATTCTGCCAATTTGATGTTGATTTTAGAATTATGAAATCTGACGTTGTCCCCCAATAGAGCGCGCACTATCGACAGTAGTTTTTCATTACGGGCTAGTGCGGCGTAGACATCAAATTGTTGTACCGGATCTTTAATTCGCCGAATTTTCGGTGCACCTGCCGCATCATGGGAATCTTCCAGGTCATGAATTGAGTCACTTTTAGATTTTCCGCGTGCGGATTCGATAATGTCGTCTGTTGTCTTTCGCAACAAATCCACTTCGTCGCTGTTGAACAACGACGGCACGACAACGTAACCGTTGATTTCATATTCTTTTTTGATCGCTGCGTTATTGCTCATCTGATTTATTTCGATAGAAAGAGTTGGTCTTTGATCTTCGAGGTTATGAATGGCGATAAGGATATTGATGAAAGGCTGAATCTGCTTGAAATATCCATCGCAAGTCCGTTAGGCTAAGTATTCAGTTAACTGTAAAAATGAGGTGACTAAATGACAAAATTCGACCTTTGGGTTTTCGCAAGTGGTTGCGCAATGGTGGCTGCTATTACACTCGTTATGTTCCTTACCTCAGGTGAGGTCTAGTTTGTTGCCGGATTTTGATCGGCTCTGTGGGTTATATAAATTGCGTCAGCCACAGTGCTGTTTCAGGATAGAAAAGCACCACTGCCAGGCCAATTAACTGAAGTCCGATAAATGGCCACATCGACATGAAGATCTGGTTTAGCGTGATTTCAGGTGGTGCAACAGTTTTTAAATAAAAACAAGCAGGGCCAAACGGTGGACTCAGGTAAGAGACCTGCATATTCATCGTAAAGAGAATGCCAAACCACACTGGGTCATAGCCAAGGGCAATGATCGTTGGAACAAAGATTGGCATGGTGAGGAGACAGATGCCGATCCAATCCATAAACGTGCCCATGACAATAAGCAGGCCCATCATCATCAGGATGACAAAAATCGGTGCGACCGGGAGTGTCGTAAACAACTCCTGCATGTAAGCCGTGCCGCCCATAATGTTGTAAATACCCACCAGCGCATTTGCGCCGAAAGAAAGCCAGATCAGCATGCCAACCGTGCGCATGGTTTGGAACAGGGCATCGCGCAGCATTGCGAAACTAAATTCTTTTCGAACGATGGCCGACGCAATCGCGCCAACCACGCCAACCGCCGCCGCCTCGGTCACCGATGCAATACCACCGTAGATTGAACCCAGAACCCAGACGATGACGCCTATCGGGAGAATCAAGCCTTTAATGAGCCGAATCTTCTCAGAGCGCTCGATAGTGTCAGCGTATCCAGCGGCTGAGGGAGCGAGACTCGGTTGAAGCCAGCAACGGATGATAATGTAGGTGATATAGAGGGTTGCCAACATTAGACCCGGTATGGCACCTGCGAGAAAGAGTTTGCTAATAGAGACGTTTGCCACCAGGCCGTAGACAATCAGCACTACGCTCGGCGGTATCAATGTGCCCAGTGAACCGCCAGCGCATATGGTTCCCATCGCAAGTTTCTTGTCATAGCCCAGTCGTATCATTTGAGGTAGCGCCAGTAGACCGAGTAGAACGATTTCGCCACCGATAATGCCCGTCATGGCCGCCATGACAACAGCGACGAGTGTTGTTTGAACGGCTACTCCGCCACGGAGGCGGCCAGAGATCAGGAACATCGCATCGTAAAGATCCTTAGCGACACCTGACTTCTCAAGGATACTTGCCATCATGACAAACAAAGGTACCGCTACAAAAACATACTCAGTAACAAATCCACCGACGCGGCTTGCTACTAGGGGTAAGCCCATGAAGGCATCGCCCGTGACACCATAGAAATGATACATCGTACACGCGATCGCAATACTCAACGTGGTGTATACCAAAGGTACACCACAGGCCATTAGGAATAGCATGGCTGCAATGATGATCAGTGAGATGGTTTCGATGCCCATGGTGTCAACCCTGCTCAGGGTTCTTGTAATTTTTGAAGTGATTGATCATAAGAATCATGTTGGCGATAAAGACGAGCACTGCCCCGATTGAAATACCTGGCTTAATCAGTGCCTGTAGTGGTGGATCCCAAGCGGTGCCCGTTCCTTCCCATACCATGATGGCCATCCGGGTTTGTCGTAATGAGGCGTGAATCAACAATCCGATACAAACTGCTCCGAGGGTCATGGCGAAAAGGTCGAGATACCATTTGATGCGTACCGAGGCAATCTGGTAGAGCGCGGTGATACGAATGTGTACTCTGTCCTGTGTCACGATGCCACCAGAAAGAAGGTAGCACAGACCACAGA
>DUBL01000028.1:11090-41250 GCA_012960345.1 Gammaproteobacteria bacterium
GCGCCCACAGGGTAGGCGCGTTAAAGCCATACCGCAGGATGATCTCCCAACTCGATATACCGACCGCAAAGAGATAAAAATAACTAACAGAGCGACCCAAGAAGTCGATCGCGTTTTGTATTGGCTTGGGATTGATTAGCGCGACGATAAGCGCGATACCGATCACAATCCAAGGCCAATAAGAAAATAACGCTTTCATGTATTCAGTCTCGACTCGCGCTTTTTTCCGCTAGCAGCTTCATTGCTTATATCGTGATCAGCTGTCCGACGGGGTCGTTCTATCTTAAAAGAACCCGGTCGGTGCTTTTGGCCCCGACCGGGTTCAGTGGCTGCTATTTGATCACGTTACCGCTATAGCATACCGGCTCTTTTCAGATACGCAGTGATGCTTTCGTAGGCTTCCGTGGCCAGCGGACTGCTGGCAGCGTAGGCTTTCCAGGCACCTTCGGCGATCTTACGCAGCTTGTCGCGTTCAGCCTGCGGCCAATCGATAACAGTCACTGCACCACTTGCTTTGTCTGCGGCAACGAGTTCCTTATCGCTGAGTTCCAGTTGCTGCATCAGGTCAACTACTTGTGCTCGGTACCATAGGTCAATCGCGATTTTGTCACCTGCCGACAGCTTGTCGTAACGGGCTTGGTTCACCGTCAGTTGCAATGTTGGCATGGAGTGAATGCCAGGATAAATCGGAAACTTGGCAATGTCATGATTACCCACTGATTTGTCTTCTGTATAAGACGAGTAATCAGCAGCTTGGATCACACCCTTCTGCAGTGAGGTGATCACTTCAGATGCAGGCAGTCCTACGGGGTTTGCACCGGCACGTTTGAACACTTCAGCTGCTAAACCTTCCGGACTACGAAGCTTGACGCCCTTGAGGTCAGCGACGCTCCTGATCGGAATCGTAGATGTAAAAGATTCACGAGCATAGGGCGAGCACCCGACCACTTTGACAGTGCTATCGGTGTACTTGTCGAACACTTTCTGGAACATGGCCAAGCCACCGCCTTGGTAGCAGTAGGCGAACTGTTGCCAGACGCTGTCATAGGCTGAAATAAGATCGCCGAGAATCGCAAATGCCTTATCGCGACCGCCAAAGTAAACCGTTGCCGTGTAATCACCCTGCAAAATATCCTGACCCACTGCGTCGATCGTTTGTGTATGCGGAACAACCGCACCACCACCGACGAGTTGGATGTCTATGCGACCTTCGGTCAGTGTCTTAAGCTTGGGGGTCCAGCTATCCAGGTGTTTAAAAATGAACGAACCCGCCGGCATCGACGTTTGAATGGTCCACTTATCGGCTTTGGCAACCGACTGTAGCCCTGCTGTCAACACTGCGGCTGACAGTACAATGGATAGGCGTTTAGTAAATTTCATACATCTGTCCTCCTAATAGACTGATATGGTCCTTATGTTTCTAGCCTTCTAATGGGCCGAAACACATGAGCACCATGCTGTCTCTTCACCTGCATGATGATTCCGCAAAGGAACCAAGTCAGCATAAGCGAAAGTGGAAACGATTCCAAATGTGAAGGGAATCAGATGAGATTATGACTGTGGGGTATTTAGTCGATGGAAATGGGTCTGTGACCCATGTGTAAAAAGCCAATAGCGCGGTTGTTTTGGAGTCATCTTTTACAAAATCGCTGTAATGGAAACGTTTCCGCGCTAGAAGTCGGGACGGAAACGATTCCATTTACGTGTTATCTGATGTTCGACTCGTAGATGGTTCCAGAATGCTGATTAATACAGCCGTCTAAAGCGATCAAGAAGAGAAAAGCAGGCACAACGATCATTCAAACACAAGGCCTATGTGGTTTCTCGCACGATGATTTCATATCCCAGATCGATGATCCTCTCGGGGATAGTTTCACCATTGGCCATTGCAGCGAGATTACGTGCAGCGGTTGCGCCAATTTCCCATCGAGGCACTCGGACAGTGGTTACTGCTGGCGTGATCCCCGATGCAATGGGTAGATCAACGAATCCTGCGATGGAGAGTTGATTCGGAACCCAGATACCTCGTTGCTGGCATCGAAACAGTGCACCGACGGCGTTGAAGTCATCGGAACAGAAAATCGCATCTGTATCAGGTCGCTGCTGAAGTATGTGATCTAGGACCTTGCCAGACTGGTGAAAGCCAGAATAGGTGGATGCCCCCTCTATGCTGTCATGTACATCTATTTCCAGGCCATGAAGATTCATAGCCTCTTCATAACCATCAATGCGTTGCTGCAGGCGATTGTCGAAATAACGAGGTGTGCAAAGCATCGCGATGCGCCGGCGGCCTCGGTCGATCATGTGGGTCACAATGTCCCGGGCAGCTGCTTGATTGTCAAAACCTACGGAGATGCCAATGGGGGTTTCGGCTCGTCCCCAGCACTCTGCCACCGGTATGTCGGCTGCATTCAGCAGGTCGTGTACGATGGGGAGGTGATTGCTGCCGGTCAGAATCAACCCTTCGGGTCGAAGCTTTAGGAAAGCTTTTACCAATTCGGCTTCTCGCCCAATGTCATACTTGGTCTGTCCTACCATGACCTGTAGATTGCGGACATTAAGTTCACTTTCGGCCCCGTCAACCGTATCTGCAAAGATAGACTGTTCTAACGTTGGCACGATGATGCCCACGATTCCGCTGCGCCGAGACGAGAGTGCACCTGCCAGACTGTTGGGTACGTAGTGGAGTCGCTGAATCTCTTCCTCGACTCGTTGGCGTGTTTGTTTCGAGACACTCGTGGAACCCGATAGGACCCGCGATACAGTGCCGACACCGACTCCGGCGCCTGCAGCGACATCTTTAATAGTGATGGACATTCAGGAAGGGGACAGTCACAGATAACTGCAACTAGCCTACTTGTTTCATGACTGAGCGTTGATTGAATTGTTTTATGCTTCGATTACCTACACTGTAGGCGTAAACGCTATGTGAAATAAACGACAAGATAGTTAGGGGATTATTGTTGCGATTGACAATTTCGAATCAGAGTCACAAAGTGGCCTTGATTCGAATTGTCATGCGAATGAAAAGCCTAACGGAGGTGTGACTCATGGATGCGATGAGCCAATTAAAGAAAACTTATGACGAGAAGGGTTATGTGATTTGTGACAGTCTATTACCTATGACAGTGGTCGAAGAGTTGCAAGAGGTCACTGACAAAATAGTTAATGCTGGTGCCGCGCTGACCGCATCCGATAAAGTCTATGAAATTCTGGATGACCTAGAGACAAAGCAATCCCGTATTGAGCGGATTAAGTCTCCACACACGGTTAATCCTTGTTTTGATGCGTTGATTCGACGTCAAGAGATCACCGATGTATTGCGCGCGTTACTTGGGCCGGATATTAGGTTACAGAACAGTAAGCTGAATGTGAAGGGTAAGGAGGGTAGTGCACCGGTTGAGTGGCATCAGGATTGGGCGTTTTATCCGCACACCAACGATGATGTTTTGGCTGTCGGGATCATGATTGACGATATGACTGAGGACAATGGGTCCGTGCTTTTTGCTCCGGGGACACATCGTGGTCCCGTTTATGATCATATGTCAGAAGGCTTTTTCTGTGGCGCAGTGGGCGCGGATGTTGCCAAAGACCTGCCCGATGTTTCAGACACCGTTACTGGTAAGGCTGGCACCGTAACCTTTCACCACGTTCGTTTACTGCACGCGTCAAAAGCAAACCTGTCGGGTGATCCGCGTCGTTTCATTCTCTACGAGGTGATGGCAGCAGACGCTTGGCCGCTTGCCGGTTGTTCTGCTGTTTTCGAGAGTTGGGACAGCATGAATGAGCGTATGCTCATTGGCAAACAGTCCGATGTCCCACGACTCGTTGATGTGCCCGTGCGCATGCCGCAGCCGCTGCCACCCAAGGTGTCATCGATTTTCCAATTGCAGCGTGACGGAGCGAACAAGTACTACATGGATGGAACGAACAGTTAAGTCGTGTTCTGTGCTGTGCTGTAGAGAGACTAAGGTGGCCTATGTTCATTGCTGGCGCTGCGACTTAACAACATGAGGGCCATCAGTTGCAGTGAAGAGTCGTCCATAGAGCTAGATCCAGAGTGAGGACATATGCGAATAAGTATTGATAACGTTGTTTTACTAGAACCAGCCACTGAAGCTAGAACTGAAGGGCACTTGGTGATAGAGGATGGTGTAATCCGGGAAGTCTCGTCCTCTCCAGTCACTAACGCGGAAATTCGAATTGACGGGCGCGGCAAGACCGTCATTCCAGGATTAATCGACTGTCACGTCCATGTTACGGCTGCCACTGCGGATTTCCCGGCGCTTCGCCGCTGGTCTCCTGCATACACGACTGTGCGTGCACTGGATATTTTGTCTGCCATGACTCGCCGAGGGTTTACAACGGTGCGAGACGCCGGGGGCGCTGATTGGGGCCTTGCCCAAGCCATTCAGGAAGGGCATGCGGTTGGCCCGCGGCTGCGATACTGTGGACAGGCGATCTCCCAAACGGGCGGGCACGGAGATATGCGCGAACCGGGTGATGTGGTGCACGATGTTTGTCATTGTGCGGCAGGTCTTGGACGTATAGCCGACGGTGTTTCCGCCGTGCGCCATGCTTGTCGTGATGAGATCCGACGGGGAGCCACCCATATCAAGATCATGGCCTCGGGTGGCGTATCGTCGACGACAGATAGAATTGACAGTACGCAATTTAGCGTCGAGGAGCTCTGTGCGGCGGTTGAAGAAGCACAGGCGGCCAATATTTATGTAATGGCGCACGCCTATACGGCCCGTGCGATCAATCGGGCACTTGAATCAGGCATTCGCTCTATTGAGCACGGTAACTACTTGGATGAGTCGAGTTGTGAGCTGTTCAAATCTAATAATGCATTTCTGGTGCCAACGTTGGCGACCTATTACGCTTTGCCGCGTGAGGGTCTGGCGGCAGGTTTGCATGCCAGTATGGTTGAAAAAATTGGTGACACTCTAGACAAAGGATTGCAGGCGCTTGAGCTGGCGCATCGCTCCGGTGTGTCAATGGCTTATGGGACGGATTTGTTGGGTGCCATGCAGAAGTGGCAGCTTCACGAGTTTGCTCTGAGGCGTGAGGTTGTTGGTATCGGGAATGCGCTGAGATCAGCCACCAGTGACGCAGCGGAACTGCTTTGCATGGAAGGCTCAATAGGCACGTTGGCACCCGGTGCCTGTGCGGATCTTCTTGTTATTGATCAGGACCCGTTGGAGCGACCTGATACCTTGGAGAATCTACAACAGCACTTGAGTTACGTGATGATGGACGGCAAGATTGTTTTCGAAAGAAACAATTGACGACTAACGAGTGTGCTTACGGGTGGCATAGTCAGTGCCTGGCAGAGTGATTTTCATTCACCGATGGCATAGAAGGTTTTTGCCGATTCGATACTGATTTTGCCATCGCGCAGATCGCGCTTGACCGCATTTTTGTCACGTTCGCGCGGATCACCAAACCCTCCTGCACCGGGGGTTTCCACTCGAACACAGCCACCTTTGGGCACTTCAATCGTGCACTTCGACGGCAGGTCACGATGTTCGCCTTCAGGATCGAAAATGAATCGGGCACAGGACCCTTCGGCTCCGCCCATCAGTCCCCAGGGGGCGAACTTTCTCCCATCTGATAGCACTGTCCATGAGCATTCGGCATAAGGGAATTCAAAGTCGCGGCGTATAGCCATGCCGCCGCGGTAGCGCCCTGCACCGCAGCTGTCGGTAATGAGTTCGTAACGCTTGATGCGAATGGGGTAATGCAGTTCGACCTCCTCGATCGGTGCGTTTTCGGTATTCTGGAGATTGGTTTGAATGCCGTCGGGCCCATCTTTAGTTGGCCGCGCACCGTTGCCTCCCCCGATGGTTTCCATATAGCAGTAGTATTCCCCGCGGCGGGGATCAGGACCACCGAAACCAATGTTGACTATGCAGCCTTTGCCTGCTGCCGGGATTTGATCCGGCAGTACGGGGTGCAGTGAGCGGAAGATCAACTCGGCCATGCGCGAGACCAATTCCCAGCCGCCCACGACAGCGGCCGGTCGAAGCGCGGTGCAAACTAGGCCATCTGGGCCGTCAACGTGAATCCGGTTGAGAAAGCCATCGTTAACGGGAATGCCGTCGTCAACTAGGCATCGGGCCACAAACGCAATGGCACATTTTGCCATTGGTCTAACACAGTTGATTGGACTCAATCTCTGAGCGGATGAGCCCGAAGGATCGAGGTGCACATGCCCGTCTTTGATCGTGACTTTGACTTTAAGCAGTACCGGTTCGTCCGAAAAGCCGTCGTCGTCTCGGTAACCTTCGGTTTCGTAGGTGCCTTCGGGTAGTGATCGAAAAGCGCGTTCAGTCCAGCGGTCGGTATAGTTAATTAGCTCATCAAAAAATGTACGTAATACGGTGGCCGAATATTTTTGATGCAACGTGGTCATGCGTCGAATGCCGACAACGTTGGCAGACATTTGTGCCCGCAGGTCACCGTTTGTTTCCCGGGGTGCGCGCAGGTTAGCGAGAATAAGCTTCAAGATGTTGTCATCTATGGTCCCGCGTCTCGCGATGCGAGTCGGCGGTAGAATAATGCCTTCCTGGCAGAGTTCTTTGTTCACACCAAGGCTTGCTGGTGAGGAACCGCCAACGTCAACGTGGTGGGCCATGTTGGCGACGTAGCCGATACGCTCGCCATCAATCTCAACCGGACTAATGATAGTTACGTCGTTGAGATGACTGGCTCCTCGGTGTGGGTCATTGACCACGATGGCGTCGCCCGCATTCAGGTTGTCAGCGCCAAATTCACGGATCGATACGGGTGTGATGGTCGACATAGCGACCAGATGTGCGGGCTGCGCAAATGACTGTGCTACGCAACGTAGTTTGGCATCGAAAAAAGCGCATGAGAAATCAGCGCGAGTTTTGATGTTGGTAGAAAATGCCGCTCGTCGTACGGTGACTGCCATCTCCTCAGTTAAATTGACTACTGCGTTGCGTATTACCTCAAAGGTGACGGGATCCATTCCCGAACTTAGGGGGGAGGCATTGTCGGTATTGCGGGTCATGGATAACGGTCTCGGTTGGTGTTAGATCGCAAGTCAGTTAGGGTCGAGAAGAATAATGAGGTTGCCGGTCTCTTCGACTTCAACGCGGGTGTCGGGAGGGACCACTACGGTGGTGTCCATTTGCTCTATGATGGCAGGCCCAGAAAAGGTATCCCCCGAGCGAAGTTGGTCTCGGTCGTAAAGGGTGACGTCTATCATGCCGCGACTCTCAGCGAAATAGACGGCACGGGTGCCTTTCACGGCGCGCATCGGAGAATCTATCGCTTTATCCACCTGCCGCAAAACAGGGCGATCGACGGCGCCGATGCCAACCACTCGTAGATTGACAATTTGTGTGGCCTCTTGTTCGTTGGCAAAACCGTATATGTTGGCATGGCGCTCATGAAAGTGACGGGCCAGTTCGTCCCCTGTTTGTTGATCAATGGTCTTTGGTACCGGTACTCGTAATTGATAAGACTGTCCGACGTAGCACATGCCAACTTCACGAGTAACGGTAATGTCTGTCTCATCAACGTTCTGCTCCCGAAGCAAAGTACGGGTAGACGTTTCGAGTTCGTCATAGATAGCAGAAAACTGTTTCACATCGACTTCGCTTGTTTCCTGCATCTGTGTGCGAACGATTTCGTGCTTCAGGTCCGTCGCTAACATTCCAAGCGCCGAGTTCAGACCTGGGGTGGGTGGAATGAGGACTTTTCCGACACCCAACGCTTTTGCTATTGCAACGGCCTGCATTGGCCCCGCACCACCCGATGGCACTAGCACATAGTCGCGTGGGTCGATGCCTTGTTCGACAGAGATGAAGTACAACGCGCTAACCATTTTCGCATTGGCGATGTCGATAATTGCATTAGCCGCTTCTAGAAGATCCAGGCCAGCCGGACGCGCGGCATGCTCCAAGATCGCTTGTTGAGCCAGCGTCACATCCAGTGTGGCTTCACCACCGAGAAAAAAATCAGGGTTAATTCTACCCAGGACCAGATTGGCGTCGGTTAGGGTGGGTTCGTGCCCACCTTGGCCATAGCAGGCGGGGCCAGGATCAGCGCCCGCACTTTGTGGTCCGACGGTCAATGCGCCCCCTGGGTCGAGATGCGCAATAGATCCCCCTCCCGCACCGATTTCAACCAGACTGATCACAGGTGTTAATACGGGGTATCCTTGGCCACGTTGGGCGGTCACACTCGCAACTGCGCTGGCACCGACTTCGAACTGCTCTGCAATTTGTGGCTGTCCATCGTTAACCACCGCCAGTTTTGCTGTCGTGCCGCCAATATCTAGGGCGAGCAGGTTGTGATATCCGGAACGACTGGCAACGAATGCGGCGCCAATCACGCCAGCAGCTGGACCGGACTCGACCATTTGTACCGGCTGGCGTTTCGCGATATTGGCGGCAATGATGCCACCAGAGGAACTCATCAGGTGTAATCCTGAATTGATTCCTCGGGCTTTTAGTTTTTCCTCAAGTCGAGCAATGTAGGGTCCGACCTTAGGGAGTAGGACGGTGTTGACGACGGTGGTGCTGGTACGCGGATATTCCCGGTATTCAGGACTGATCTCGGATGACAGCACTACCGGTAATTCGGGGCATTCCTCCTTGAGAATTTCGGCAATCCGCCGTTCGGGCTCGGGGTTTTTATAAGCGTGCAGCAGTGCCACCGCAACGGCTTCCACTTTTTCTTCAACAAAAAACCGGGCGACGGCTTTGACGGATGCTTCATCAAGCGGGACGATCGTTTCTCCATCTGGCCCAGTACGTTGGGGTACCCCTTGAGATAGATAGCGCGGGATTAGTGGCGTTGGCTTGTCATAAAAAATGTCATACAGACTCGGCCGAGTCTGGTACGCGATCTCGAGCACATCGCGGAATCCTTCACAGGTGATGAGGCCTGCTTTTGCCCCCTTGCCCTCGATGATGGTGTTGGTCGCTATGGTTGTACCATGTACTGTAAAGGCGATGCCGCCGGGGTCGATGCCATGTGATGTCAGTGCCTTCTCGATACCGTTCATACAGCCGATCGAAGGATCAGTCGGCACCGTTGCGACTTTCGCCACAAGGATTTCGCCACTATCTTCATCGACCAGAACCACATCAGTAAAAGTTCCGCCTGTGTCGACTCCGATGCGAAAGTGTTTGTGTTGATTCCCCATGTTCTGCCCTTAAACCCGATTGCCACCAAATGCCTGGTTAAAACTATTACCGGATGCAAGGCGGTCATAACTAAAATGGCGAAAGTCATCTCGAACGTTGTTATTGACTATCCATTCAGCCAGTTCGCGGCCGAAAATCGGACCGGTCTTGAAAGCGTGTCCGCTGCCCCCCGCCGCGTCGCAATAACCTTCCAGGCCTTCGCGTGGGCCGACGAATGGAATCCAGTCCGGAGTAACGTCGTACAGCGCAGCGTACGCGTGTAGAAGTTTCGAGCCCTGCAGCGAGGGAATTCTTTGGCACCATCGATCGCGCAAATCGAGCACGAAGTTTTCATCAGCCGATTCCTTGTAATTATAAGGATCCACAACAAAGTAGGGCTTGGGATATCCGCGGCCGAACAACCAGCGGCCCTCGCCCATGGGTCGCATATAGGTCGCTTCAATGGGGTTTGACACGGGCGTGGTCGGTAGCGGTCTTCCGGTCGGCACTTCCCAAACACTGTCCTGCTCTCTAACTGAATGAATCGGCAGGTCAAGCTCGACACTTTCGGCAAGGAACCTTGACCATGGTCCTGCGGCATTAACCACGACTCCTGCGGTAATGTTTTCTTGTTCTAGAACAACGCCGCTGATGCGATCACCATCACGCATCAATGATCGCACGGGGGTTCTTGATCGAAACTCACCGCCATCGCGTTGAAATGCAGCGACAAAGCCTTCTGTGGTTTGTACGGGGTCGGCATATCCGCTTGAGGCTTCGAATACGATCGCCCCAACACCATCCTGTTCAAGCCAGGGGAAGCGTTTTTCCCAGTCAGATTCGGGCACGAAATCAGTATCGACTCCCAACGACTGGTGCATTGCCACCAGTTCTTTTGCCGTGTTGACCCAGTCGGGCGGGACCAGCTGCGTGAAGCCGGTGGCGTGAAATCCACCGTCCACACCGATTTCTGCTTCGAGGTTGTGAAATAGCGACACGGCTTCCTGAGCAAGCCGCGCCATGACGGGTACGGAGTAATAGGAGCGGACAATCGCCGCACTTTTGCCGGTTCCGCCGCTGGCCGGATCACCGCGCTCGATCAGCAGCACTTTGTTTACGCCACTCTTGCGTAGGAAATAGGCGGTGCTCGCGCCGAGGATGCCGGCGCCCACAACCACAACATCTACATTCGTCATTAGCTAGCCCTCTGATAACGCTTTCTGCTACTGCGATATGTCACAACAGTTGCCTACGCGCGCCCCGTCATATTGACTGACTGCGGTGATGCCAAGGTTGTCTTGGCCAATCTAGCGACCCACTTGAGTCGCAGCAACTAAACCCATTGGGTCTGTGCGGATATCCAGGCGCGGTTGGGTTGGGATCAGGGTCTTTCAGAACGCTTCGTCTGGGAAATCCATCATGGTCGATGCGCCCGCCATGATCGCAGCAAAGAGCGAACCGGTCTGCGGCAGGATGCGTTCCATGTAGTGTCGGGCTGTTGCAACCTTGGCATCGTAAAAACCTTGGTCTGCGCCGTTTTCATGAGTCAGTGCGACTTCAACCATTCTGGCCCAGAGATAACCAAGGGCGACGAGACCAAATAATCGAAGATACTCACTAGACGCAGCGGCCGCTTCATTCGGGTTTTTTAATCCAACTTGTGCGATATGCCCGGTCGCCAGTTGCAGTCGGCCAAAGGCTTTAGCCAGTGGCATAACGAAGGGCTGTAATGCGGGGGTGAAGGCGTGTGACTCGATCCATGATTGAACAGGATGAAAAAACTGACGCAAATAACGACCCGTGTGAGCGGGGACTTTTCGTCCAACCAGGTCCAGTGCCTGAACTCCATTGGCGCCTTCATAAATTTGGGCAATACGGGAATCACGCACGTATTGTTCAACACCATTTTCCCGAATGTATCCATGCCCGCCGTAGACCTGGAGTCCCATATTCGTAATATCAAAGCCGTAATCGGTGAAGAACGCTTTCGCGATCGGTGTCATGAGTTGGACAAAATCATTAGCAGAAGCTCGCGTTGTTTCGTCCTCAGCCCGCTCCCTAAGATCAAGGTGCCGTGCAATCCAGGTGGCCATCGCCCGATTGCCCTCAGTCAGTGCGCGCATAGTCAGCAGGGTGCGCCGGATGTCGGGGTGTACGAGGATGGGGTCGGCAGGCTTATCCGGGTGTTTGGTGCCCGTTACTGACCGTCCCTGCAATCGTTCGCGGGCATACTCGACCGCAGCTTGGTAGGCGCTTTCCGAAAGACCCAACCCCTGCACGCCAACACCAAGGCGCGCATCGTTCATCATGACAAACATGGCCTGCATCCCTTTGTGCGCACTACCAATTAACCATCCGGTTGCCTGATCAAAACTCATGGCACAGGTTGCCGAGGCCTTGATTCCCATCTTGTTTTCTAAGGCTGTGCATAGAACACCATTGCGTTCCCCCGGATCACCGTCAGGGTTCGGTAGAAATTTTGGCACCAGGAAAAGACTGATGCCGCGAACGCCAGCCGGCGCATCAGGCAGTCGGGCAAGCACCAGATGAATGATGTTCTCGGTGAGGTCGTGTTCGCCTGCCGAAATAAATATCTTGTTCCCGGTCACTCGATAAGAGCCGTCCGCGTTGGGTTCCGCGCGAGTGCGTAACAAGCCGAGGTCGGTGCCACATTGGGGTTCGGTCAGGCACATCGTCCCTGACCATTCGCCGCTGGTCAGTTTGGGCAGATAACGTGTTTTAAGGGTGTCGTTTCCAAACGCCGCGATGGCACGATAGGCGCCACGCGAAAGGCCGACATAGGTGCCGAACGCAATGTTCGACGAACACACCATTTCCTCCAACAAAGTGCTGATGGCAGCGGGAAGGCCTTGGCCGCCGTATTGGGGGTCGCTAGATAGTCCAATCCAGCCGGCTTCGGCGTAGGCACGGTAGCATTCGCGAAATCCACTGGGTGTTGTGACCTCGCCTCCCTGGTGGTAGCGACAGCCTTCCTCATCACCGCTGCGATTAATCGGGAAAAGTTCGTTTTCACAGACTTTAGCCGCTTCTTCAAGCACAGCATCAATGAGATCAGGTGTTGCCTCTTCAAAGCCAGGCAAGGCGCTGATGTCGCTCGAATCAAAGAGTTCGTGGTAGACAAACCGCATGTCTCGTAGCGGAGCAGAATAACTGGCCATCAGAAGTCCTGTGTCTTGAGTGAGTTAGTTGCGAAGCGGTTTTCCGCTCTCGAGCATGTGCTCCATTCGAGCGAGCGTGCCTGGGGTTTTTAAAAGCGCCATGATCGCGTTGCGCTCAAGGCGCAACACATCGGCCTCGTTAACCGGTACGGTTGGATCCGCTTCGCCTCCAGAGAGCACATAGGCCAGCTGGCTAGTCACAACCTGATCGTGTGATGTTGCTTTGCCAGCCTTGCACAGATCACGCACCGCCATTGTCATCGCGGCACGCCCACTTGGACCGGGAAGCCTTATTTCTGGGGGTGTCGGGGGGCTGTAATCAACCGCGAGTCGTCGTGCCATGGCTTTGGCGTCGGCCAGTAAACGATCCCGATTCATGCTGATGTTATCTGTAGGTCGAAGAAAAAGCAGGTCACGGGCTTCCTCGGCCGACCGTGAGACGTTCGCCATACCGATCGCTTCGAAGACCTTACCCACAGCCGCCATGGGGCCCTGTGGATGTTTGGGATTGTTCATCCAGCGCAGCAGCATTTCTTTGCAGCCGCCCCATGCTGGCACGAGTCCCACACCGACCTCCACTAAGCCGAGGTAGGTTTCAGCGTGAGCCTGGATCGCGTCGCAATGCAGAAGCACCTCGCAGCCTCCACCAAGCGCCATGCCGGAGGGAGCGCCAACGACTGGAAACGGCGCGTATTTAAGTGCCTGGTAGATATCCTGGCCCTGTTTCACTGATTTTCCAATCTCGGACCAACCTGCGAGGTTGGCAGCGAACAGCGCCTGTCCAAGATTCACGCCTACGGAAAAATTATTGCCTTCATTGTAAATAACCAATGCCTGAAAGCCTTTCGCTGGAATGAGCGTAATGACTTCGCCGATCACCTTGAATACCTCGGCGTCCAGGCTGTTCATCTTGGTGTGAAATTCCAGGCACAGCACCTGATCCCCCAGATCCCACGCGCTGGCTGCGCTGTTGCCGGCAATGCGATCTCCCTCTCGCTTGATGTCAGACAACAGTAAGACGCCTTCGGCACGCGAGATGGTGTTGTAACGACCACTGTGACCAAAGGACTCAAGTGTGCTGTCCTGATTGCGGTAGAAGTTGCCTTCACCTACAGCGGTGACGAGTTTGGGAACTGGCATTCCCTCTTGCTGTAGTCGGTTTGAGAACCAAGCGGGTCCCAATTGGTCGAGGAGTTCAAACGGCCCCCATTTCCACGCGTAGCCTGCGCGCATGGCTTCATCCACATCTTGGATGGTGTCCGCGATCTCCGGCACTAGCGAAGCGGCGTAACTCAACGTGTGGGACAAAACGCGCCAGGCATAGCGTCCGCCTTTGTCCGGATGGTTGACCAGGGCACGAAGTCCCTGGCGCCCTGCCGCGACGCTTTCCAGTTGGGACGGTGTGCTCGGATGATACTCACCTGTTTCCAGATCAATCGATTCCTTTACCCGCTTGCCGCTTTCCGTATTAAGCCGGTAAAAGCCGCCTTTGCCTTTGCGACCGGTAAAACCGGTTTCGATCATTTGATTGATGAATGTCGAGGGTTGGTGAAGGTCTCGGTATAAGTCTTTTTCAGGCAAGGTGGCCAGCATAGATGCGGCGACGTGAGGCTGTAGGTCGATGCCGACAAGATCCATTAAGCCGAACACGCCGGTTTTCGGTATGCCCATGGGACGGCCTATGACGGCATCGGCTTCTTCGACCGTTAAGCCGTCTTCGAATGCAAATCGGACGGCGCTTTCCATCCATAGAATGCCGATTCTGTTGGCAATGAAACCGGGTGTGTCTTTGCACGTGACTACGCTTTTGCCAAGCGTCTGGTCTGCGAAGCTGTGCAAGGACTGGAGGACATCGGGGCGGGTCTGTGGTCCAGCAACAATTTCGAGCAGGCGCATATAACGCGGTGGGTTAAAGAAATGGGTAATGGCAAAGTCTTTGCAGAATCGTTCTGGAAGATCTTCTGTCAGCTTTTCAAGAGGGATGGTGGATGTATTTGAAGACACGATCGAGTCAGTTTTTCGCTCGGTTTCAATTCGCGCATACAGGTCACGTTTCGCATCCAGGTTTTCTATGATGGCCTCGATGATCCAGTCGCACTCGCCCAACTGATTCAAATCATCTTCTATGTTTCCAGTAACGATGCGCCGCGCGTTTCGTTTGTGCATCAATGGGGCGGGATTCGTCTTAAGCAGCCGCGCTACTGCCGTGTCAGAAAGCACGTTTCGAGCGTTGGCGCCATCGGGAACGACATCAAGCAACACCACGGGTAGGCCGGCATTGGCCATGTGGGCTGCGATACCGGCGCCCATAACCCCCGCCCCGATAACGCCGACCTTTCGAATGTCGGTCACAGCTAGAGGGCCTCCATGACGGTCGCAATGCCTTGTCCACCGCCAATGCATTGTGTGGAAAGCGCATAGCGGCCGCCATCGCGTTTCAGAATTTGAGCTGCCTTGCCGGTAATGCGTGCCCCGGTAGCGCCCAGAGGATGACCAATAGCAATCGCACCACCATCCACGTTGACTTTTGTTGCGTCGAGTTTGAGGTCGCGGATAGAGGCGATCGACTGAGTGGCAAAAGCCTCGTTAATCTCGATTACATCAAGGTCAGACGCGTCAATTTTAGCTCGGGCAAGGGCTTTGCGAGACGAGAAGATAGGTCCAAGCCCCATGGTTTCCGGTTTGCAACCAGAAACGGCGATGCTGCGAATGCGTGCAATAGGCTCAAGACCTTTGCGTTCTGCGTATTCCTCACTACAGACTAAAGTGGCGGCTGCACCATCAGTTAGCGGTGATGCGGTGCCCGCAGTGACCGTACCGTTTTCGTCAAAAGCGAGCTTCAGACCGGACAAGCCGTCTACCGTGGTGTCCGGACGCAGGCAGCCATCGGCGTCTACGACTTTGCCATTGACGGTAATCGGTACGATTTCCTCTGCAAGTCTTCCCTCACTTTGTGCTTGGGCCGCTTTGTGTTGACTTGCTACCGCGAAATCTTGTTGTTCTGCCCGATCGATCTGGTATTCCCGGCCTACGTTTTCAGCGGTTTCTCCCATCGACATATAGGCACCCGGTACTGTTTCAGATAGGGTGGGATGAGGCATGGGATTGAAGCCGGTCATAGGTACTCGGCTCATGGATTCGACGCCTGCGCAGATATAGACATCGCCAGCGCCCATCTGGATGGCACCGGCCGCATTGTGAATCGACTGCATGGACGAACCGCAGAAACGATTAATCGTGGTGCCGGCAACAGAGATAGGTAGCCCCGCCAGGAAAACCACCAGCCGGGCCATGTTGAAACCTTGCTCTGCTTCTGGAAACGCGCAGCCTAGAATGAGGTCCTCAATGTCTTCGACATCGACGCCCGTGCGTTCTATCAATCCCTTGATCGCTTCGGCTGCAAGGTCGTCAGGACGGACTCGTGTGAGATCGCCCTTGTGTGCAAAGTGAAATGGTGTCCGGGCATAGCCGGCAATGACGATATTTTTCATCACAGTTCTCCCGAGAAAGTCATCAGGTGGGGTCGTTGCGAATGAGAAACTTAAGTTGCTCCCCAGTCGAGGGCCCGCAGGTTTTAGTTATGTCGTATGGAAAATCAGTGGGTGAAGCATATGGCTTCGGTTTAGCCTTGAGTCCGCTGTGTTTCCTCTTCAACCAATTCCTTCTTTGAAAGCTTGCCGATCATGGTCTTCGGCAGTTCGGCGCGGAACTCTATCATTGACGGGCGCTCTATTACTGAGAGCTTGTCGGCAAGAAAATCCAGCAGCTCGGTTTCGGTGAGCGTCACGCCGTCCTGCAGGCGGACAAAGGCCTTGGGTGCCTCACCACGGTAATCATCGGGGATACCAATAACAGTCACTTCAGAGACAGCCGAATGCAGATAGATGGCCTCTTCAATAGTGCGCGGATACACGTTGTAGCCGCTGCACAAGATCAGGTCCTTAATTCGATCGACGAGAAACAGGTGGCCTTCCTCATCCATATAGCCCACATCCCCGGTTCGAAGCCATCCGTCACGAAGTGTTTGGTCAGTCTCCTCGGGCTGTTGCCAGTAACCCGACATGACTTGTGGTCCTCGTATCCACAGTTCGCCGCGCTCTCCGACAGAGACAGTTTGTTCGGGATTTTCGATGTCGTGGATCGATATTTCAGTTCCCGGCACAGGCAGTCCGATAGAACCTGCTTTATTAATACCGTTAATTGCGTTGCACGTGGCGACCGGGGAGCATTCCGATAGGCCATATCCTTCGACCAGTCGACAACCGGTCAGTTTTTCAAAACGGGTCTTCACATCCAATGGCAAGGGAGCGCCACCGGAAATACAAAAAGAGATGGAAGACAGGTCGTATTTGTCTAGCTTAGGGGCCTCGTTGATCGACGTGTAGATCGTTGGTACGGCGGGGAACAGAGTGGGCCGCTTGTTATGGATGGCTTTCAGCGTCTGATCACGGTCATAGCGCGGCAGCAGGATCATTTCCGCCCCAGCCGCCACTGCAAAATTCATGACGCTAGTCATGGCGAATACGTGGAAGAGTGGTAGAACGCCGAGTATTTTCTCCTCGCCTGGACGGAGATCTGGAAACCAGTGCAGCATTTGCGAGACGTTTGCTGCCAGATTGGCGTGGCTAAGCATCGCTCCTTTGGGGGTGCCAGTCGTACCACCGGTGTACTGTAAGACAGCGGTGTCGATTGGCTCGACTGGTGTTGCCGGTTTGTTGCCATCATTGTCGATCAGCGAGTCAAAGCCAATGTGCTGATCATCCGTTGGAATCGTGGCGATCTCTTTTCGCTTCAAGAGACGAAACAAAAATCTTTTCACGCCGGGAAGTATCCCCGCCATGGGGCAGACAATGATGCGATTTAATTCGGTTTGTTTCAGCATAGCGCCGACTTTGGAATAAATCAGTTCGAGATCCATCGTCAGCATGATTTCGGTACCGCTGTCGTTAATCTGAAAGGCAAGTTCCCGCTCTACATAAAGCGGATTGAAATTCACCACCGTACCGCCAGCTCGCAGAATGGCGAAATAGCCGATCACGGCATAGGGTGTGTTGGGCAAGCACAACCCGACGCGTGTTCCTTTCTGGACACCCAGGTTCTTGAGTCCCTGCGCTGCACGTGCGACCAGTGTGTTCAGTTCCTGGTAGGTTGTTTTACGACCCAGGAAATCGATGGCCAATCGGGCGCCGTGCTGCTTGGTCGTGTCTTCTAGATAGGTAATGAGCGGGTGCTGATCGATCGTGCCTGACCAGTCAACGTCTGCAGGATAGTGTGCGACCCAAGGCCTGTGAGTGGTGTCGGTCATGAAAGTTTGGGTGGTTCAGTAAGGTGGCTTGGGATATTACTCTTCGTGTGACAAGGCTGTCACAGCGGTTGCTGTGAAGGTTTTTGACGGGGCTTGCTGTCGATTAAAAATATGTCGATAATACTAGACATATGGACGAGAAAGCAGCAATCAGAGCATTCGGTGCGCTGGCCCAGGCCAGCCGTTTACGCGCATTCCGCTTATTGGTGGAGCGGGGGGAGAGCACAGTGCCCGCGGGTGAAATTGCCCGCGAACTGGGCATTCCACACAACACGATGTCTGTCCACCTGGCGGTACTGACGCGCAGCGGTCTCCTCGATTCGCATCGCCAGGGTCGTTCAATTCGTTACGGGCTTAATGTCGATGGAATTCAAAGCGTATTGCGATACCTGGTTGACGATTGTTGTGGGGGACATCCCGAGTTGTGTGGTCCGGTAGCTACACAGTTGGATTCGGCGACGTCTCCCCGGATGAAAATCGATGGCCCGTAATGAGCTTGCCAGAAGACTAAGCGCTGAAGCGATCGGCACAGCATTCCTGCTAGCAACAGTAGTGGGTTCGGGAATCATGGGGGAAACGTTGTCAGGTGGTAACGATGCGGTGGCATTGCTTGGCAATACCATTGCGACGGGCGCCATATTAGTGGTGCTGATTCTCGTGTTTGGTGACGTTTCCGGTGCGCATTTTAATCCAGCAGTAACCATGGTCTTTCTTATTCGGGGTGAGATCAGTGGCATGATCGCCTTGGCGTACATAGTGGTCCAGGTGGCTAGCGCGTTGGTGGGGACGTGGGCGGCCCATTTCATGTTTGAAGAGGTCATCATGCAGTTCTCGACCAAGCCTAGAACCGGTCTGTCTCAGTGGTTCTCTGAAGCCGTTGCTACCTTCGGTCTGGTGATGACCATTCTTGGGACGTTGCGATGGCGACCCGATCGAGTGCCCTATGCGGTAGGTCTTTTCATTACTGCGGGTTATTGGTTCACTGCATCCACTTCTTTTGCCAACCCGGCCGTCACAGTAGCGCGCGCGTTTACGGATACTTTCAGCGGGATACACCCACCCCACGTGCCTGCATTTATTGTGGCTCAGTTAGTCGGTGCAATGCTTGCTGCAGGAGTGATGGGTTGGTTACTTCGTCGACCAGCGGTTAGCGAATAGTGTTCTGTTGCGAACCGACTATGCGCACGGGACCCAGTGACCATGCGATCATCGCCTGATGGCGGATCACGCAGAGGCTTGCAGGGCGGGGTTCCTTGGTTGGCAATGTCGACTGAGGCAATGGGTGATTCGTGAGGAAGGCGGGCGGCCCTCGCCAGGTATGCGTCCGGATATCTGGTTGTCTGGAGTTAGCCAGTCCAGCGGGCAGTTAACGGTACTGATTAACAAGTCAGACGCGAAATCGGTACTTGCACAGTTTCGGCATATCGTATTGAAAACTCATGATCCCGAGGATCGTTATTCCGGTGCGCTGCGTTTTCTTGGTGAACGTTACTATCAGCGTCCAGATGGTTTTGTTGATGAACTCACCGCCTTGTGCCAGCTTGACACATTGCTAGTGCGGGCCTTATTGGCAAAACAGAAGTGTGCACTACGTTTCGACGCACATAACCAGACTTATCACCTGCCATGCTCTGTGCGATCGGTGGCTGAGGAGGAAAGCCTCTACCAGCTTACCTACTGGCATAACCGACTCTTCAATTCCAATATTCCCGCTTCGATCATGGTGCTTGGCTTCCAGCCGGATTGGGCGAAAGTCGAAGCCGACCCGCTGCCATTGGCAGTATGAGGTCGAAATAGAAGTCTCAGGCTACCCGATGACGCCGCGCAAATCCCTGCGTGCCTGTTCCAGATGCTGTTGTATGGTTTTGGCTGCGCCGTCCGCATCGCGGCTGATGATGACTGCCAGTAGTCGACGGTGTTGTCGGTTGTAGCGATTGATGCGCTCCGGGGTCAGTATCTGATCTTTCATCGCGCGCCATTGCGCATGACTGCGGACTTCATTGAGGAGTTGGTAAAGCCAAACCAACAGTGGATTGTGGGTAGATTCGGCAAGGGCCAGGTGAAACTCGCTGTCGGCCTGAGTAAACCGCTCAGGATCGTGATCACATTGTTCAAGTTGATCCAGTGCCCTGGTGATGTGCTCGATATCGACCACGGTGGCGTTAGTCACGGCGAGTCGCACGATCTGCAGTTCAATACCCGAGCGTACGTCAATGAGTTCTAGTGGGCTGGTGACATCGGCAATGTCGATACGATCGGCGAATTCGCCATAACGGACGTAAGTGCCACTGCCAGCCCGCTGTTCAACCAGGTTCATCGTGGTCAGGCGTTGTAACACCTTGCGAACGGTGCCGCGCGAGGTGTTGAAATGTTCGGCGAGTTGGCGTTCCGAGGGGAGGCGCTCTTTGAATGTGTAGTGCCCGGCAAGAATCGCTCGACGGAGTCTGGTGGTAAGGCCATCGGTGCCGTTGTTCTGCCGTGGGGGGGGCGTTGAGAACGACACCAGGCGCTTCGCTTCCCGTACTGAATGCAAATTGGCCATGGTTAGTGCAATTGGTCTAAATTTGGTTTCACTCGGTCACTATAATTGCTTATGGGCTTGGCGTTCAAGTTTTATCTTTACATTAGAGAGTGTAGCGGACGTTGGTGTTGACAGTGCTTGCCCAGGTTGGCTAAGTTGGAGTCGCTGGTTAACCGTGGTTACCCCAATTGGTATAAAAATGGTTTACATCCGGGAGCCGAACCCAGGAGTCGGAGGAGATTGACGATGGCGCAAAAGAAAGTAGCGAAAAAGAAGACGACAAAAAAGAAGACGACAAAAAAGACGGTACGTAGCCGAAGTGCTGCGCGTGAGTCGACTGATCTTGAAGCCTATGTCAGTACAAGAGGCCGGGCGGACCAGGTTCGCCGAGTGAGAGAGAAAATTAAGGAACTGGGAATCACCTATATCTATTACCAGTTCATTTCGGTCACGGGTCGCATTGTTGGCAAGGGCATCCCGGCCGACCATTGGGAGCGTACCGCAGAGCGAGGCTTTCAGTTGGTGTATGGCTCAACTGCCAACCTTTTCGTCGATCGCTATGGGGACTACATCGGTTATGGTCCCGAGGCGATGGAATTGGTCGGTATTCCTGATCCTGAAACGTTTTGTCAGTTGCCGTGGGATAAGCGAGTGGCTCGAGTATTTTGTGTTTGTTTCCGCAATCGTGAAGAACGAGAAAACCCAGGCCAGGCACTGACGTCCGATTGTCGCGGCAATCTAAAACGATTCCATCAACAGTTTCAAGATAAGTACAAGATGGATTTTCGAGTGGGTACCGAGCCTGAAATGATGTGGTTGAAACGCGGCGAAGATGGTAAACCGGACGGCGGTTTTTCGAATCCTTATTGTTACCACATCGATCAGTTTGAATCGCTGCGTCCGGTTTTTATGAAAGTGATTGAATACTGTTATGCCATGGGGTTGGACATGATCCAAGGCGATCATGAAGACGCACCCGGCCAGCTAGAATTGAACTGGACCTTTGATGATGTGGTTCGTAACGCAGATCGTCTTTCTACCTACCGCCAGATCTGTGCTCAGGTGGCGCGGGAAAACAACTTGATTGCCTGTTTTATGACGAAGCCGTTTATGGGGGTTTCGGCGTCAGGTTGTCACACTAATGTTTCGCTTTGGAAGGGTGGCGGAGAGGCGATAAACCGCCTGCATAACAAGGTCCTGCCAGGAATGGATGATGTGTTTACGTATCGCACAGGCGGCGAGAATACCTTTATGCCCGATACCGATGACATGCAGATGCCGGGCAAAATTGGCCTGCAGTGTGTGGGTGGCATCGTTAGCCACCTGGGTGCCTTGACGGCGATCGGCTGCTCTACCGTCAACTCTTACCGACGGCTGTGGGATGTCGGGTTTTGGGCGCCGGTTTTTGCCGATTGGGGTTATCAGAACCGGACGACTGGGCTGCGCATTTCGGCGCCTGGCCGATTCGAATATCGGGCTGTGGATTCAATGGTTAATCCTTACCTGATGGGATCGGCTTTACTGAAAGCCTTTGAGGACGGGATTGATAACAATATTGACCCAGGCCAGCCGGAAAACCGGAATATTTATCAGGCGATGGAAGCGGGAAAACAAGTCAAGAAGTTACCGATGACGCTTGGCGATGCGCTGGCACGTCTCTCCGAGGACGAGGTGATCAAGTCGTCGATGCCTGATGAGATGTATAAGGTTTTCCATTGGTACAAGAACGACGAGTGGGAAAGATTCATGGCTACCGTCACGGATTGGGATATGGACACTTACCTCGATTGCCTGCCCTGAATGCATAGGGCAAAGGCGGGTTTTGGTGTGGTTTGAGTTAAGGAGGATTTGCGTGAAGGTTAATGCGCTACAGGGGATACATTTATGTGCGGCATCGCTGGATTGATTCATCGGGGTAAGCGTTCTGACATCGGTTCAGAACTGTCGTCCATGTTGCAGTCACTTAAGCATCGAGGTCCTGATTCAACTGGGTTCGCGTTGTACGGTATGCCAGAAGAGGGTGAATTGGTGATGCGCTTCAAAGTGGCCGAGCAAGAGGACATGCAGCGTGGGTTCAAAATTCATGATGAAGTGAAAGAGCGACGGGCGTTGGTGGATCAGCGCATGTTAGAGATGGGCGTCAACAAGAAAGAAGAGGAGCAGGTGACCGAGTATGCGTATCGGTACCGCTTCAGCTTTGATGGCGATATAAAACGTCTTACTGACTATATCGAAGACATCGAGGGCGCTGAGATACTTTCTGTTGGCCATGCTTTGGAGTTGGTGAAGGATTTGGGTGACGCCGATACTGTCTCTCAACAATACGGACTGACTGCTTTTCAGGGGACGCATGCCATTGGACATACTCGAATGGCGACCGAATCGGATGTAGATATTCGTTCGGCACACCCTTACTGGGCTTATCCATTTAACGATGTCTCAGTGGTGCACAACGGGCAGTTGACAAATTACTGGATGTTCCGGCGAGCTATGGAAAGGCGGGGCCATCGTTTTATATCTAACTGCGATTCAGAACTGATTGCCGTGTATTTGGCTGACCGGATGGATCTTGGTGATGACCTTGAGGCTGCGATGGTCCGCTCAGTGGATGAGCTAGATGGTGTGTTCACTTATGTCGTCGCAACCGCTGATCGCCTGGGTATGGCAAAGGATGTGATGGCCGCTAAGCCCATGGTCTTATATGAGAGTGACGACTTCGTTGCGTTGGCTTCTGAAGAAGTGGCGATTCGAAGCGTGTTTCCGCATGAGATCGATACTTACGATCCATACGAGGGAGAGGTGAAGGTATGGGAGAGTTGAAAAATACGAATGCCCAGTCTGCGGGCATGCATACCGAGCAGCTGTCGGGTCGGACCCAGCAGGTTTTTTTCGACGTCGAGAGTCGGGAGAATGAGGATCGTTTTCTCTATCCCGGGGCGTTTGAAGTTGACTTTGACAAGCATGGAGAAATCGATGCGGTCGACCTGACCGCACGAGAGGTAAATACTCAGATTCGCGATTTAATGAAGGACGGGGTGGGTTCAATCACCATCAAGAATCCTGGTGCCAAACACTCGTTTGGTGTGGGTTTGTTGAACCGACTCAACCTGACGTTCGAGGGGAGCCTGGGTTATTTCGGCTGCGGGTTGAACGACGGGCCGAACATACGCATCACGGGTCGCGTTGGCTGGTCCTGCGGCGGGAACATGATGGGCGGGACGGTAGTGATCGAAAAGAATGGCGGTTCGACCTTTGGAAATGCGATCCGTGGCGGTGATTTGGTGTGCAAAGGCGATGTTGGCTCGCGGACGGGCATTGATATGAAAGGTGGCACGATCATTGTCGGCGGCCGGACAGGTGCGTTTTCGGGATTCATGATGCAGCGGGGACGCATGATCATCCTGGGTGATGCCGGGATGAATCTTGGTGATTCGATGTATGACGGCATCATCTACGTGGGCGGGAAGATTGCTGGCCTTGGCGTTGACGCAGTTGAAGGCGAAATGTCGGAGCTCGAATGTGCCTGGATAGAGCGCAAGCTGGAAATGTATGGACTGAAGGCTCCCAATGGTGCGGCTAACCTGACCAAGATCGTAGCGGGGAAACAGCTTTGGAATTACGACAATCTAGAGCCCGCTGAAAAGAAGCTGGTGCTGTAACGGCATTTGCTGATAGCAATCTATTTTAAGGAACACTCATGACTGCAAGACCTGCCCCCGACCTAATGGAAGACGCGCCGAACGTCAGTCGCGATACCAGCCGACTCGGTCAGAGTTTTATCTTTCCGCCCGAGGTAATGGATGATATTCACATCAAGAGCGAGTTGGGTCGTTATCGAATGCGCGGATTTTCTTTGTTCAAGCCTATTCCAAGTTGGGATGATTTGACGTTCTTGCCCGGTACCCTGACTCGGTTCGTGATCGAAGGTTACCGGGAAAAGTGTCTGACAGAGACCGTGATTGGACCCAATGCTAAACGGCCTTTGGTGCTTGATATTCCGGTCTATGTGACGGGCATGAGTTTCGGCGCGCTGTCTTACGAAGCAAAGACCGCATTGGCGCGAGGCGCCACGATGGCGGGTACCGCCACTTGTTCTGGCGAAGGCGGCATGATTCCGGATGAGCGACGCTACTCATCGAAATGGTTCTACCAGTGCATTCAGTCACGCTACGGTTTTAATCCGCATCATCTACAGTTAGCCGATGCGTGCGAGTTTTTCATTGGACAAGGTTGCAAGGTGGGATTGGGTGGGCATCTGATGGGGCAGAAGGTCACTGACCAGGTTGCCGAGATGCGATCATTGCCTGCCGGGATCGATCAACGTTCACCAGCGCGCCATCCAGACTGGTTGGGCCCGGATGATCTTGCGCTCAAGATTGACGAGATCCGTGAGGCGACTAATGGGGAGATTCCTATTCAACTAAAACTGGGTGCGGCACGGGTTTATGACGACGTTCGCATGGCGGCGAAGACGGGACCGGACTCCATCTATATCGACGGCATGGAAGGCGGAACTGGCGCGGGCCCTCACTTGGCGACAGAAGAGACCGGTGTGCCAGGCATTGCGGCTATTCGGCAGGCCAGAAAGGCGCTTGATGATGTGGGTAAGACGGGTGAGATTTCGCTGGTTTACGCCGGTGGTATTCGAAACGGTGGTGATGTGGCGAAGGCGATTGCGTTGGGTGCCGATGCGGTGGCGATCGGTCACTCCGTGCTCATGGCGTTGAACTGTAACAAGGCCATTCCAGAAGCCGACTTTCCACGGGAAATGGGCGTAGAGGCCGGCTACTGTTATCACTGCCATACGGGTCGGTGCCCGGTAGGCGTTGCAACGCAGGACCCGGAGTTGCGCAAACGGTTGGATCCTGATGCGGCGGCGGAGCGGGTTTACAATTTTCTCCATACGCTAACGATTGAGTGTCAGATGTTGGCACGGGCCTGCGGCAAGACCAATGTTCATTCGTTAGAGCCCGAAGATCTCGCCGCTCTGACGATGGAAGCTTCCGCGATGGCGATGGTGCCGCTGGCAGGCACGCAGCATACGGTCGGGCGACCGGATATGACGCGTTACTAGGGGTGACATAATGGCAGACATCAAAGACATCGATCATTATCTTAATACTGACGGGCTTGATAGTGATCGAGAAAAAGACATCGGACAACATATTGGTTATCGCTATGACGTTAACCTGTTGCCTGACTACGATCGCCTCACGCCGTTTCTTCGAGAATATCTGGAGAAGATGGGTTGGTCTGATTTGAATTGGCTTGAGGACGTTCACATGGGTTATGAAGAGGGGCGTCCCGCGGTTTTCGATCGGAACATTAATGGTTGGGTAACCGTACCTGCTGATTTGGATTTGCCCGATAGTCAGCAGGATCGCGACATGATTGCGCGCGAGCTGCTTATCCGTTTTCAGATGTCTTTGCGCCATCCGATGGTGGAGCTCAATGCGGCGTACAGAAAGTTTTAGCTGGGGTAGGCCTGGCAAAGGGATGGTATCCGCTAATTGGGATATCAGTTGACAAATGCTGTGAACGTGGTTTTTGAAAATGATTAGGGAGACAGGAGGATGGGAAGGCTAAAGTTTATAAGTGGTGCATTGATGGGATTGATGCTGGGCGTTGTTGGTGTCGCCAACGCGGCTGACAGCAACAAACCCATTGTGATCCCGACACATAACTGGTCAAGCCAAGTGGTAATGGCCTATGTGATCGGCGGAATTTTTGAAAGTATGGGTAACAATGTGGAATACGTGTCGGCAGACACTCAAGCGGTTTATGAGTCCATTCGTAACGGTGACGTCACGATATCGCACGAAGTCTGGCAGTCTACGTTTGGCAAGTCATTTTATGCCGCAATGGCAAAAGGCGGATTAATTGATGCCGGAACACATGCCGCAAAAACTCTGGAAGAAGTGGGTGTCCCCCAATGGGTCGTTGACAAAAACCTGTGTCCTGGTCTTCCAGATTACAAAGCACTACTAAAATGTGCAGACGTATTTGCAACGCCTGATTCTGGCGGCAAAGGTCGTATTTTAGAAGGTCCTCAAAGTTGGCATGGCGCGGAATATGTTGATCGTGTTGAAGCCCTGTTAGGCGATACCTGGGTTGTTAAGTTTGCCGGTAGTGCTGATGCAATATGGGCGGACCATGTTGCTGCGAAGAAAGAAGGACGTGCGACACTGACCTTTAACTGGACACCCAACTTCACGGATGCTGATGGCTTTGTCTTTATCGAGTGGCCGCCATACTATCTCGGTTGCAGAAAACAAGATGGTGGGGACAGTAAATGTGGTTCACCCATCGGCTGGTTGAAGAAAGCCGCTAACTACAAGTTTCCGAAAACGCATCCGGCAGCCTATATGGCGTTCTCTCGAATGTCATTTACCGCGGGTCAAATCGGGTCCATGGCTGCACTGGTCGATCTTGACAAAATGAGTCATCAGGATGCGGCTACAAAATGGCTGGCTGATAACGAGAAAGTCTGGAAGTCAATGACTGGAGTAGGTATGTAAAACTTATAAATTTCTAATCTCTACCCCCCCAGGTGTTGGCCAGGGGGGGTTTTTTTTGGGTTTCTAGTAGTTTAATTGTCGTAAACTCGGGTTTACCGATACCGGGCTATATTCATTTAGAAACTAAATCATGTCCTCTCTAGGTGACGCGGCACAAAACAGGCAGCCTGTCATTCAGTGCGATTCTGTTTACAAAATATTTGGCGAGAATGCCAAAAAACTGCTGCAGAGTTCAAAGGGCAATGTTGATGCCAAAGTCTTTCAGGAGGCAGGCTGTATCGTCGGTGTTAATAACGCATCTTTCGAAGTACACAAAGGTCAAATGCTGGTGGTGATGGGCCTATCTGGCTCAGGCAAGTCAACCCTGCTCCGGTGTATATCAAGGTTAACCGACGCTACTGCGGGCAATATTTTTATCGATGGTGAAGATTTGTTGGCCATGAGCAACAAAAAGCTTATCGAGCTTAGACGCAATAAGATGGGCATGGTGTTTCAGAGCTTTGCGTTGTTGCCCCACAGAACGGTCCTAGAGAATATTGCTTTCCCTTTGCAGATAAAAGGCAGCAGCACCCAAGACAGCATGAAACGAGCAAAAGACATGGTTGATCTTGTTGGGCTCGATGGAAGAGAGAACTATTTCCCGCGAGAATTGTCTGGCGGTCAGCAGCAGCGTGTGGGTATCGCGCGCTCGTTAGCGGTTGAGCCTGATATATGGTTTTTAGATGAGCCATTTTCTGCTCTCGATCCACTGATTCGCAAAGAGATGCAGGATGAATTTCTGAGGTTACAGGGTGTCTTAAATAAAACAATTTTGTTCGTAACGCATGATTTTGATGAAGCGCTACGGCTTGCTGATCGAATAGCGATCATGAAAGAGGGTGTTATCGAGCAATTAGATACGCCCGCCAATATCGTTCTTAGTCCAGCAACCGAGTATGTTCGGAAATTTACCGAGGACGTGCCACGGGAAAAGGTGCTTAAGATTGAATCTGTGATGGATCCGATAGATAGTTCAGAAGAGTTGAGTGATCTAAAGGTATCCAAAGATGCACTGATTGAAACGGTTGCGGAAGCGGTTCTTAGTGAACAGAAGCCGGTCGCGGTAACAGATGCGAATAACAATGTTGTTGGCGCCGTACACCCTTCTAAAGTGATTCATGTGTTGTTTGGCGGTAAAGCAGAAAAAAATATCTAGATTAGTTCTGCGACCGTGAATCACCTGGCAAAGCACGTCAAATTAATCCAATTAGGAATTGTTCTAATCGGTTTTGTAGGCCTCATTTTGATGACCGGCCAGTATAGCGACATTATTGATGTTAGAGATGGCTTTACTAAAGCAGTTGAAAAAGGAGAGATAGCCGCTGTTGCCGGTTCTTCTGAGTCACTCAGTATGATTTTAAGGGGCCAGTTGCCGCCGCAATTCGTACGCATACCTGAGTTAAATTTTTACAATCCAGTCGTTAATGCCTCCATGGTATACATACTGACGACCTTATTAATTATGGCTGGATTGATATTCAATAATTACTATTCAAAAATTCATTCATCAAGGATTTCTCTAGTCGATTGGTTTAGACGGAACTGGAGTAAGTTATTCCTGTATGCGCTTATAGCAATGTTTGGTGGTTTGTTTGTAGCGCCAAGTTTGGTTACTTGGTTTTTTGGTGAACCAGGGACGAGCAGTTTTTGGGATACGCCAATAATAGTTACTGACTTTGCGAATTATCTGATGTATCAATGGTTTCCAGTTGAAATTTATGACCCGGAAATCGAAGAATTTGAAGACTCTGCATTAGTTTTTGAAATCACCAGAGGTATTTCTGCTGCTTTACTTTTTGCTATAGAACTTATTCGTGAAATCCTGTTGGGGGGAGTTAAAACCATTGTTACTTTTACCAGTTGGGATTTCGTTAGTGAAAATAACTGGGCGCGCTGGCCGGCACTGCCCTGGACCGTAGTCGCCGGTGGCGCAATCCTTTTGGGCTATGCTCTCCAGGGTAGAGGGCTTGCGATATTGGCGGCTTTTTCAACTATATATATTTCCGTTTTTGGGCAATGGCAGCCTTCTATGGAAACGCTCTCGTTTGTATTGATTGCAGCACCAGCTTCTTTTGTTTTGGGATTGTTGTTTGGTGTTTGGGCATATAAAAGGCGAGCAATGGAATCGGCATTAACGCCATTGCTTAACATAGCTCAGACGATGCCTCATTTTTCTTATCTTGTGCCTGTCATGGTATTTTTTGGAATTGGTGATCAGGCTGGTGTTATTGCAACCATAATTTTTGCGACGCCACCGATGATACGCCTGACCCTTTTGGGGCTGAAAAAAGTATCACCAGAGGTTGTGGATGCGGGCAGGATGAGTGGATGCCGCAATTATCAATTGATGTTTAAGGTTTTGATTCCCACGGCAAGGCGTGATATTTTAATTGGCGTAAACCAAGTCATCATGCAGTGCTTAGCAATGGCAGTGATTGCCTCATTTATTGGTGCAAAGGGTTTGGGCTTTAATTTATTACTTTCACTTAATCAGTTGAGAGTTGGACAAGCTCTAGAATTAGGAATATGTATTGTCCTGATTGCAGTGCTTTTAGATAAATTGTCTTTGGCTTGGGCGAATAAACAAACCGATTATTTTGCTGACCTTCCTTTTATGCAGCGCCATAAATGGTCATTACTTTTTGTTGTTATTGTATTCATAGGTTCTGTTGTGGCTTACATTGGCACTTTCATTTTTAACGGTGGTATTAATTATTTATATCTAATACCTCACAATAAAGGCATTACTTTAGAACCTTTATTTCAGGGTGGCATTGATTGGTTTCTAGACACTTTTTTCTTTGCTTTGCAGGACTTTAATAAATGGTTAATTGTAGATGTGCTTATTCCAATGAGAGAGTCATATTTATCTATGCCAGTTAGTGCAACATTTTTTTTAGTGATGGGTATTGGTTATATTGTTGGTGGAATTAGATCCGCCTTAATCGTTGCCTCGTTTTTGCTATTTATTGCCCTGCTAGAGTGGTGGGATAGAGCGCTTATTACGGCCTATATGGCGAGTTTTGGAGTTATTGTGGCGGCAACTATTGGTATAACCGTTGGTTCTTTATGCGCTCAAAATAAATTAGCTACAAAGGTTATTTTATTGGTGTGCGATACCTTTCAAACCTTTCCATCATTTGTTTATCTGATTCCGGTGATGATACTTTTTGGAGTAACTGATACCTCCGTATTAATCGCAGTTATCGTTTATGCCACTATTCCCGCTACCCGTTACACAGTGGAAGGGCTTCGTAGCGTGCCACAATCCTTGCAAGATGCAGGCTCAATGTCAGGTGTCAATCGACTGCAAAGATGGATAAAAATTGAAATACCGCTAGCGTTTCCTCACATTATGTTGGGCATAAACCAGACCGTCATTTTTGCTCTATTTATGGTTATTATTGGAGCTTTCATTGGTACCGAAGATTTAG
>DUBL01000029.1:0-2374 GCA_012960345.1 Gammaproteobacteria bacterium
TGCTGAACCGTCTGTACCCACCAACACACGCACTTAGGTTTGTCTGAGCTCACCCAAGACGATTCCCGAATGTGTGGAACCCTAATCGGAGAACTTGTACTCGAGATTCTCTGTTGGGGTGCCCTGTGCTCATGCACCTCTCTCACACCTTGTGGCGCACAACGGACGCTTGTGTACTTATGGTGTTGCTAAGCCATCCTGGCGATGGTCGAGTACGCGTCAGCGTTCGACCACCTTCACTCTGATCATTTGAGTCCGACGAAGGGATCATCCTTTGAATGTTGATCGCTTACACCAATCATTGCGCTGATTCGCTCGACTCTGCCGCGAGGCTTTCAACCTCAAAGGTCGCGCCCTCGATAGCCACTATCTTTACCTGTTCCCCAACAGCAGTATCGACTCCCCGCGCTCTCCATAACGTGTCTTCTATCTGGACCTTTCCAATACCGTTTGTTATGACTTCTGCAACCGTCACGGTTCTCCCGATATAGCGCTTTCCTCTCTGACTGAGCTTCGAGTGGGCGCCTTTGTTTTTCTGCAGATATCTGCGCGAGAGTAAAATGGCAACAATTGACAACGCCGCAAATAGCGTGAGTTGCAACTCCCATGCTAATTCTGGAAACAAAAAAAGCGCAACCCCCACAATACCCGCCGACGCCCCCATCCATAGAAAGAACGTCCCTGGCGCGAACATCTCCAAGACGACCAGGACAACCGCAACAATCCACCAGGTCCAGTGCGCTACATGACTAAAGATTTCGTCCATCAGGCCCCGTTCTTCCCACCAAAAATACCCTTAGACAACTCGCCAATTCCGGCCAGCGATCCGAGGATGCCGGTCGCCTCCATCGGTAGGAGGACAAGTTTCTCATTCTCTGCAGACCCGATAACTTGTAAAGCCTCGATGTATTTCTGTGCAACGAAATAATTAATGGCTCTAGCATCCCCACCTGCGATCGCGTCAGACACCAATTTTGTCGCTTTGGCTTCCGCTTCTGCAAGTCGTTCCCTCGCTTCGGCATCTCGATATGCAGATTCCCTTCGCCCCTCAGCATCGAGAATTGCTCCTTGCTTTTCACCCTCTGCGCGCAAAATTTCGGCCTGTCTCTTTCCTTCTGCCTCCAGAATATCAGCGCGCTTCTGACGCTCGGCCTTCATCTGGCGACCCATCGCCTCGACCAAGTCCGCCGGTGGTTCAAGATCCTTGATTTCAATTCGAGTAACCTTAATACCCCAAGGATCAGTAGCCGCATCAACGACACCTAATAAACTTGCATTGATCTCATCACGGTTTGAAAGGATTTCGTCCAGTGCCATGGCACCCAACACTGTTCGAATATTGGTTAGACATAGATTCTGCATTGCATTGAAGAGGTCATTAACTTCGTATGTGGCCTTGCTCGCCTCCAATACTTGGAAAAAGACCACCCCATCCGCCTGAATCAAGGCGTTATCTCTGGAAATCACGCTCTGGGACTCAATGTCCAACACCTGTTCCATCATATTGACTTTGTGAGTGACTCGATCGATGAAGGGCACGATCAGGTTCAAACCGGGAGTTATAGACTGAGTAAACCTACCGAACCTCTCAATCGTATATTCATAACCCTGTGGTACGGTTTTTACGCCTTTAAATATCACTACCACCGCTAAGACAACGACAATCAGGACAAACATCGAGGAACCACCAAGAGTAAAGCCAGCACCCAAGTCGCCGAGTGACGCACCTGCAGCATTCACGCTATTCGCTGCCAGTAATAGCAACCCAACCGAGACGGTCTTCACTACTGAGCGCATCATCATTCTCCTTGTCCGTAATTCACTAAGATTGCAACCAGCTAGATTCTCTGTCGAGAAACCGCACCAAACCGTTTAATTGCAATGGCGCCTCTAGCGTGGGGATGAGTCATCATATCCCCAAAGTAGAACCCAGTACCAGTGGGACAGTTGGCTATCTAACGCATTACCCTAAAAAGAAATGGATGCTCCCGAGAAATAGATCTATGTATGCCGACAGGTCTCTCGAAAACACTCCGTTTGTGATACGCAGACTCGCGCGCAACTGGATTGGAGAAACGACGATCGTCGCTTTCAGCCCTCTTACCTCGACTATTTATCACCAGTCATGACTCACTGCGCTGGTTAAGTCACCCTATCGCCTTCTGTTTCAGCAAGAGCGTGCACACCGCAGCATCACCTTTTTACACATTTCCTTAAGGAACCATTGCTAGTTCAGAAATGTATGCACCGCTATCGAGCGGCGTTAGACAGACCTTGGCGCAGAACAGTCAGTAAAGATATTGGTATGCTTCGGATTGCCAAAGACCGGTTCTTGGCCATAAATGACCGATCTTTTTGAGTGCGTGGGAGCGCG
>DUBL01000029.1:2393-7172 GCA_012960345.1 Gammaproteobacteria bacterium
AACTTCGCGAATTTGTTGCCTTATCTGACCCTCGCATTCTCTTGGTCACGTGCTAATGACCCTTTTCCTCTAGCAATGTTGATCCGTAGGCAAATATTCCCGGTGTACCCCCGGTATGGATGAACAGAAGCGCCTGATGGGTATCAAGCGACCGCGCCTGTTGCAGAGCGCCCGCAAAAGCTTTCCCCGTATAGGCAGGATCTAATAATAATGCCTCGTATTGCGCACCTAGGCTTATCGCAGTTTTAGTCGTCGCATTCAGTTGCCCGTAACCCGGGGCAAGATGATCATCGGTGAGCTGAATATCTGCCTCTTTCACGGGCGACTGCAACCCCGATAACGAGGACAACTCGTCACAGTGCGCCCGAACTCTATCCAACTGAGCTCTGGCACTACGGCGCACACAGACCCCCAAAACCGAAATAGAAGAACCCATGGCCCTCAAACCGAATAGCAGGCCAGCGTGCGTCTGTCCGCTTCCTGACGCAACAACCATGCCATCGATTGAATAATCCACCGTATCAAGCTGCGCCAGAATTTCACGTGCTGCAACCACATAACCGACTGCGCCTAGCGGCGGATGCCCGGGAGCTAAAGGGATGACATAGGGCCGCCTGCCGTGTTTCATAAGATCAGCCGCAATATCCCGAAGCCGTTGGTCAGCGCCGAACTCGTCCTCCCCTTCGGAGTAACTGTGCAAAGTCGCACCGAGTAAATGATTGAGGAGAACATTCCCCGAGCTCCGATACAAAGAATCCGTATTAGGGACCCTTTCTTCGAGTTGTATATGACAGGCAAGGTCGAGTTTGGCTGCCGCTGCCGCTGCACTTCGGACAAAATTGGACTGCACTGCCCCGGAAATTAGTATCGTATCAGCATTCTGAGACAAGGCCTCACCGAGGTAGAACTCGAGCTGACGTGCCTTATTGCCGCCAAAAGCAAGGCCAGTGCAATCGTCACGCTTAACATACAAAGATGCTCCCGCTAACTGGGCACTTAAATTGGGCAAATGCTCAATCGGTGTTGGCGTATGCGCCAACAAAGTGCGCGGCAACTCTGCAAGTCGCCCTAGGTTATCGTCCGTCGTTAGGACTCCAAGGTCATCACCTATGACTAAACCATCCTTTGGCATTATTAGTTCTCAAAAACGTAGGAAACGCGCACTGGAGCTACCAACAATCTCCATACATTAATGTGATGGTAATCGAGCACAGACAGGAATCAGTTATTTTCCGCAGTGCTCGCCCGATCCACGGCGAGCACTGGGTAGTGCGCTGTTGGATAGTGTCAATCAGTTTGTATTTTGTGTCGAGTCTATTCTTTATAAACAACGCGCACCGGATATTTACCAAGCCGTTTTACCACAATTTCTTCTGCGGCTTCCGCCTCAGTCGAGATGAACGGTGAACCTTGGTTCTGTAAAGCGCCACCTGGAAGCGCTTCTGCAAAAGCCCGCGATGGTATCGACACCTTCATCGCTAGCTAAATAATCATCACGGGTACTCGTGTCGAGTTTACTCTTTTGAGGCCATCACCCACTCCGCGATCACCTCGTCCGTATGCTCCCCCAGTAATGGGGCTCCCGACCGGACACTCCCAGGCGTATCTGATAACTTAACCGGCACACCAATCGCCTTCATCGTACCAACCGTCGTATGTTGCACCTCAGTGACCATGTTTCGCGCAATAGTCTGAGGATCCTCATAAACATCAACATGATTCATGACCGGGCCCGCGGGAATACCGGCCGCATCGAAGGCAGCACAAAGCTCCCCGGTCGTCTTTCTCTTAAAAAAACCCTCTAACGCCGGCACTAGTTGTTTATTGTTGGCGACACGATCAGGCGTTGACTGAAATCTTGGGTCATCAAGCAACTCTTCGCAGCCGAGGATTCTGCAGGCGCGTTCCCAAAAATTATCCTGTGCCGCGCCAACCGTAATATAGCCATCCGCAGTCGAAAAAAGCTGATACGGTGCATTCCCTCGATGCGCTTGCCCAAGGCGCTCTGGCACTTCGCCGTTCGCAAAAACATTGGCCGCCTCGTAGACACCAAGCGCAATACCCGACTCATAGAGCGAAGTATCAACATGTTGCCCTTTCCCTGTCTGCTCCCGAGCCGCCAATGCGGTCAAAATCCCAATAGCACCATTCATACCACCACACAGATCAGTCACGGGCATTGGTATTCGATACGGCGGACCTTCTGGCGGACCATTGATAGACATCAGACCTGACATTCCGCACGCGATGAGATCAAAACCACCGCGTGCAGCATACGGCCCCGTCTGGCCAAATCCCGAAATTGAACAATAAATCAGAGCCGGATTGAGTTTCGCCATCGCCTGATAATGAATACCCAATCTTTCTGCTGTCCCCGGTTTAAAGTTTTCGATCATGACATCCGCCATGCGCGCCATTTCCAACAGCCGTCCATGATCACAGGAATCTTTGAGGTCTAACGCCACCGAACGCTTGTTTCGATTCCACAACATAAACGGCGCGCTTTCGCCATTCTGAAACGGTGGGATCTGACGCGCCGCATCACCCCCGTTTGGATTCTCGATTTTCACAACATCTGCGCCATGATCCGCAAGAATCATGGCGCAATACGGACCGGATAGATGACTGGTTAGATCCAACACCTTGAGATGGGACAAAGATGACATGGCTTGTGCCCTTTTTACGAATTAGAGAGTTAACCCCATTATAGAGTTGACCGACGCGGTATATTGCGCGCGCGAGACAAGAAAAGTATGGAATACGTTGTCACATTTACCCCATCCCACCATTTATCACTCGATTCACGGCGCGCATGAGCGACGTTCCCTGTTAACACTCGAGTCCTAACTTGCGAATGCTACGAGTAGCGCAACAGATGACATCAATCCATTCGTATAACAAATAACCCGACGAACCACACCAACACTACGACTTAGGTTTGTGCCAACGGACAAATATAATCAGCGGGACCGATAACAACACCGTCGCCACGAAGAAGTAGAACGCATCGATGTACCCCATCATGATGGCCTGCCGAGTCATTTCTTTTGTCATCGCCGCCATGCCTTTCGTTGTCTCAATGCTCCAACCCCCCACCGCCCAGGGCAACGAGAATGCTTCGTTAAACGGTGTCACCTGACTCGTCATATCGGTATAACTTGTCTGTTTCATCCGCAGCACTACCGCTATGCTGAGCGAGATATGGATAGACCCCCCCATATTACGGAGAAAATGATAAATGCCAGAACCCTCCGCCATGAATTCAGGTTTTAGCGTCGCAAAAGAAATTAAAGTCAATGGAACCCACAACAACCCGACACCAAATCCCTGCAACCAAAGTGGTAACGCAATATCCCATAAACTGATATTCGCCCCGAGTTGTGCCATCTGCCACCCAGCAACGCCCTGACACGCAAAACCACAAATGAGAAGTGTCTTTGGATTAAACCGACTGAGATAAATCATTAAGAAAAACGCGATAGCAGTGCCCATACCACGCAAGCCAAGCACGTAACCGATAATTGTGTCTGGATAACCGCCGACATTCTTAAGCATACCCGGTAGCAAAGTCATCGGGGTCAAATTAAGCATGCCAAACAAAAGAGTGAGTAACATACCTAAGGCAAAGTTACGATCTGAAAACAAAGCGGGTCTTAAAAAGGGTCGTTCGCTCGTCAGGATATGTGCCAGAAAAAAATAAAGGGCGAAGCCACCACATATCGCATAAGCGACGATTTCTGACGATTGAAACCAGTCAGCGCGCTCTCCCCGATCGAGCCCCAGTTGGAGACACATTATGGCTATCGCCAAAGCCAGCAACCCAGTCCAATCGAGATGCGCTTCTTCAGTTCGTGGACGGTTTTTGATCATAATCCACGCACTCACCACGGCCAGAACAGAGAACGGGAGAATCATGTAGAAAACCCAACGCCAGTTATAAATTTCACTTAAATAACCACCAGCGGTGGGTGCCACCACCGGGCCCAACACCGCACCAAGACCCCAGATGGCAATGGCGGGGCCGTGTCGGTGCCGCGGAAAACTTGCTTGCACTAGAGTCTGTGTAACGGGCGCAAGCGGTGCGCCAAATGCGCCCTGCAGAATACGATAACCAACCAACTCAGAAAGGGAATTAGCCACGCCGCAGCCCAAAGAAGCCAACCCAAACGCGATCAGACAATACAAAATAACCCGGCGTTCACCAAAACGAACCACCAACCAACCTGACATCGGGGTCACCACCGCAGTGGCAACAATGTTCATGGTGACCACCCAAGCCACTTGGTCCTGCGTTGCGGAAAATGTGCCCTGCATCTGCGGCAAAGACACATTGGCGACCGTTGCCGTCATTGCATAGAGGAAACAAATACCGGTACACGTAGCGAGAATCGCGGCCCGTCGCCACTCCGCTGACGCGCCCACGGCCCCTGACAATTGTTCATACGGATCAATCATTGGAGCCCATTATGTCTTTACAAGTCCGATTTCGATTTCATACTGAACGACGGACTGTGTGATCCTCAGACCATCATCGCTCGACTTGATGATGATTAAAACATTCGAGTTCAACAATACCATTTGAACTGAAAACATACATTCGATGCACAAAAGCGCCTATTCTCGCCGGGCAGCATGGTTTCGCCGCCTATGCCGCAAAGACCGGAACCATTCCTTAGCATAATGGCCACCACGACAACCCAACTCGGTTTTAGCCCCGCTCACCCTATCGAACATCGTCGCGGCCAGTCGTAAGATTAAATACCGAGACGCTCTAACTGC